>JAFVBZ010000016.1 GCA_017479645.1 Ruminiclostridium sp.
CCGGTGCAGACCGTGCCGGAAAAACAATCGGTATTGGAGAGTATCAGTGCTGCCAAGCAGGAGCAGGCAGAAAAACAAGCGGTACAGGCCGAGCTTCCGGGCATGAAAAAGCGCCGGAACGGCCTTGAATAAGAAATGAGTGATATGGAGGAAAACCTATGAAAAATGCAGTTAAAGAAACGAATGCGCCGGAAATTCCCGCTCTTGTCAAGACTATCGGGAAAACGACCTATATCGTCAATGTTCATTTCTCCGATACGGCAAGGGAGACTGTCGCAGATAAGCTGAAACGGCTTATCTCAACGGACGCTGAACTCCGTGAGGGATAAAAGAAAAGCGGACGGAATAAACCGTCCGCATACATATCAGCCGTAAAGAATGGTATTTGCTATATCCCAATCGCTCTTGTCGGGATTTTTATCAAGCATATTCGATATTTCTATAAAAAGAGTTTTGTTTAATCCAAGAACATCAATCAAAAAATCATCAGAACCTTTGCCTCTGCCTTTTCTGATAGCCGACACTGATTTTTCCAGTCCGCCTATTTCTTCCCGCTCTTGCAATTTCATAGCCATAGTCATATAATCTCGCCTCCATTTCTCGTTGACCTTGACTTCCTTAACAGCTTTGTCAAGGACTTCCGCATACCCGCCTGTTGGTGTTTGACCGGACATATACCGTAGGGTGCTCTTAAGTTCTTCGTTTATTTCACCGATTGTCCCAGTTGAGTTAAGAACTATTGCGGTCGTTTCATCTTTCAAATAAAGGCTGCTGTCCTCCTGACACTGATTCTTAAAGGTGTACATATATCTGCCTTTTTCGAAATAATCAAAGGTGCATATGAAGATAACAAAGCTCTTTTTCAAATTTCTGTAATCGCCGCCCTTATCAAGAATGTTAATATCTATCATATCCCGATAGTAGCGTATGCGTTTCGGAAGATTTCTCTGATCGGTGGTCTGTATCTCAACGGAGTAAACCGTCTTTTCATCATCTTCACAATAAACATCGAGCCTTACGCCTTTGTATCCATAATTCACATCAATGGTCTTTTGCTTTTCGGGATAGGTGATCTCGGCAATTTTGATACCGAGAATATATTCAAGCAAAGGTTTGAGATGTTTCGGCTCGCTCATAACTGCACCGAACATAAAATCGTCTGTTATAGTGAGTTCGTCAAAAGGTTTGATGTTCTTCAGCTTTACTTCGTCCATCGGTATCATCTCCTTCACCTATATTATACAGCATATCTTCAAAAAAATCAATACTTTTTTCATCTCCTGACAAAAAGACTCCCCCACAAGTTCACATAACCCGCAGGGGAACATTCAGTTATTAAGATGTATATTTCGCCGTTACAGTCGAAATATCGCTTCCGTAAACCTTTGTCCAGCTGACGGTTTATAAATAATGCTGCATACCCATGATTTTGTCACAGCAGAAGCAAAAGCACTGTCAGCACCGCCGTCGGAACTGTCACCGTATCCCATTCCGAGGACGAGAACAATTCTGTTGCAGCTCCGACAAGCGCGCCGAGAAAGACGACAGGGACTATGCCGAACGGGTAACCTCCCCAAAGGCACAGGAGCAGGTAACCCGCAAGAAAGCTCACGATGAACATTGCCGCCGTGCCTTCCCACGACTTTCTGCCGTTTATAGGGGGAAAGCCGATTTTATGCTTTCCGAACGGAATGCCGACCAAAGCCGCCGCGGCATCGCCTGTTCCCCACATGAGTATCGCGGCTGCGGCTATGTACGGTTTGCCGAGAAGCCCCCACGCGACAGTTATGACCGCTGCGAACATAAAGAACAGCATCAGAAGGCTCTTTTTGATCTCGCCGGGCGATTTCTCCACAAACAGTTTTGCGTACCAGCTTTTACCCTCAAAAGCTGCGAGCATTGGATATATCACCAGCGCGATTATTACAGAAGTAAGCGCCGCAGCCAGCCACGACTCGGTCAGCATCATCATCACCGTAAAGCATGTGAATGCCACGATATGCAGCAGCTTCCGGAAAACGAAGGACGGCACTTTTGTAAGAAAGCGTATCGGCAGCAATACCAGCACACAGGGGATAATGAATAGTATGAGCCTGCCGAAACAGCCTGCGGTCTGCATCAGAACAGAGCTTTCTGTCATGTCGGGGAAGAAGTTGAGCAGCAGCATTGCACCGCCCAAAAGCGTCAGTACAGCTCCGGTCACAAGACCTACGGTGCGGTTGTCGGCTTTGTTGGCAAAGCGCGCCGAAACAAGCGACGCGGCAGTAGCGACTACAATGCACAGCAGCATTACGTCCCATTTTTCAAGTATTATCGCCGGGTGTATCAGTATATGGCTGAAAGAGGCAATGAGCGCGGTAAATGTCATGATAAATGTGCTTGTACCGACAGCAGTTTTCAGCTCCATACCAAGAAAAGCCGTGAACACAACCAGCATCATCATTCCTCCGCCGGTGCCGACAAATCCTGTACCGAAGCCGATTGTAAGCCCGAAGAAGAGAGAGACCGCGATGCCTTTCCAATTAAGTTTTTCGCCTTTTGCCGATGTTTCCCTGCGTGTAGTGTCCGGTTTTATCAGAAAGCGTATACCGATGAAGAATGTCAGAAACAGCGTAAAGCTGCCGAGCACAACATTCCCTGCAATAAACGCGACATAGCTTCCCACAGTACACATAGCCAGAATACATACGAGCATTATCCAGCTGCGCCGGAGATCAATATTCTTATTCTTCGAGTAGGTGTATGCGGTCACAGCCGAGCCGAGGATATCCGATGCAAGCGCGATCGCCGTTGCCTGATATGCTCCCGTTTCACCTGCAAATGACGGACACAGGACTATGAGTATCGGAACCATTACGGTAGCTGCTGAAAGTCCCGCAAGCCCTGTTCCTATACCTGCGCCGAGAGCTGCAATGATATACCAAAGGATCTCCAAAATGCTCATACCTCTTTCTGTTCTGTCACTATTTGCATTTTACCACATCTTTTGCAGGAAATCAAGGGTACCTCTAAAAACCGCTTTGAAAAGAGAAAATGAGATAGCCGCGTCGGATACAAGGAAAGCCGACGAAGCCGGGCTGGCGCCCGGTCAGGAGGCTTGACGCAGTAGACGGCACGGGTAGCTCTTTTTCTCTCAAATTGGGTTTTTAGAGGTTCCCTCAAGTAAAGCGCAGGTATATTTTTGCAGTTACGGTTTATTCCGCATCATACATGTTGGCGGTATGTTTCGGCTTTCGCCTGTATCTGCGCTTATCCGTGTCGGCAGCGCGGGTAACGGGTCTGACCCCGTTCCAGCTCCCTCGCCCGACAGAGTTGAGCCGTTTCTGCTCCTTTTTGCTTAATTTTTCGGTGGGAACAAATCTGTTCATCATTCCTCACCTGCCTTGAAGTTGTAGATAGGCTTGATGACCTTGTCGATCGTGACAGTATCACCGATATTGTTCACGATGTCGTCCATAGTCTTGTATGCCATAGGGCATTCGTCCAGCGTTGACTGGTTCACCGAGGTAGTGTAGATGCCCTGCATCTGCTTCTTGTACTCGGAAACGGTGAAGCTGTTCTTGGCTTCCGAGCGTGACATAAGCCGTCCTGCGCCGTGAGGTGCGGAGCAGTTCCAGTCCGTGTTGCCCCTGCCGGTGCAGATAAGGCTCCCGTCGCGCATATTTATCGGGATAAGCAGCACTTCTCCCGCCTTTGCCGAGACAGCGCCCTTGCGCAGTATCATCGCATCGGTGTCGATGTAATTGTGGACAGTGGTGAACTGCTCGTCGATATGCAGTCCCATACCCTTGACGATCTCGTCCATCATAGCCTTGCGGTTCAGCATAGCGAACTCCTGCACGATACGCATATCGTGGATATACTGTTCGAAAAGCTCGCCCTCGCAGTATGCAAGATGCTTCGGAACATCGGTGAACTTCGTGTTCTTCAGCTTCGTGATCTCGGACTGTATCTGCTTTTCCTTGCCCTCGGACTTCATCTTCACAATAAGTGCGTCAATGTCATGCTTTGAACTGCCGTTGAGACGCTTGTAGGCTTCCTCCTGATAGCAGTTTGCAACTTCCAGCCCAAGGTGACGGGAGCCGGAATGGATAACGATGTAGATGCGCCCGTCATCGTCCTTGTTCGCTTCGATAAAGTGGTTGCCGCCGCCGAGAGTTCCGAGGCTCTTTTCGGCATAAAGAGGATTTATCTCCTTATAGCAGTACAGCTCTGTGAGGTCAATACGCTCATTGAAGCGGTGGGGTTTCTGTCTCGTCTCAAAGCCGGAGGGTACACTTGCGCGTATCACCTTGTCAAGCTTCTGCGGCTCGATGTGCTTTTCCTTGAGCATCACAGTCTCCATACCGCAGCCGATATCTACCCCGACAAGGTTCGGTACCGCCTTATCCCTGATAGTCATTGTAGTCCCGACTGTACAGCCCTTGCCGGCGTGTACATCGGGCATAATGCGTATCTGCGCCCCCTCGCTCATAGGCTGGCAGCACAGTTCAATTATCTGCGAGATCGCGCTTTCACCGATAACATCGGTGAACACCTTCGCAGTATTGTACTTTCCTTTCAATTCTAACATATAGTTTTTCTCCTTTGATTGTTGTTATCACCTGCCTGCAAAATAATACAAACTACAGGATGTAGTTAAATAGGTTCCCAAAAGCGCGCACGACGCGCGCATAGAAGGAACCTATAAAAAAAGCCCCTGCTTATCCACAATAAGCAGGGGCGCAAACAGCTATAGATATACGCATTGCATCAGATGCGCATATCGCAGTATTGCAGGCAAGCTCCCATGCTTGTTGCTATAATTGTATTCTGTTCGTGTTTGAATGTTGTTCCGAGCATGAGGCTCACCGTCCTTTCTTTGAAAATTTACTGTATTATACATCATATCCGTGTGTTTGTCAAGTGTATTTGTGAAAAAAAGCTCTAATGCAGCCAGTTTTTTGATACTTCACCGTTTGAACCGGACATTTGCTATGATCTCATTATACTTGCTTACATTCACATTTATCCTTCTTTAAGACTTTTCTTGATACGGCTTAACGATTCGGGAGCGATCCCGAGATATGTCGCTATATACTGCTGTTTCACAGTCTGACATATTTCCGGAAACATCTTCCTGAAATGAATGTATCTTTCGGACGCGTTCTCCACAAGAAAACCGTTTTCCCGGTATATCTTATATTTCAAGGCGTTTTCAAGAAGCTGTATGTATGTGTTCTTTAAAGCATCATTCTCATTTATTAACTGTTTTATCTCTCCCACATTAAAGAACATGAGTGTAGTGTCGGTGAGAGTTTCCCATTCGGTAAGACTTTCGGTATAACCGAACATTCCGTCGTCCATACACAGTGTTCCTTTTACGGAAAAGCCTCGGGTAATATCGTTTCCGTCGCCGTCTATATAGTAGCATCGCGCCATTCCGTCAAGCACCAATGCCGCGGTATCGGTACTGTCACCGATACTTCTCAGAAGCGTACCTTTTTCGGCGATGCGGAATGTCGAGAGCATCACTGTCCGTTCGAGAGTATCGTTGTCCAGCCCGAGCTTATATGTTTCGGCAAGTGCCGCAAGCTGTTCAATAATTATCTGCTTATTCATACTTACCTCTCATGCCGTAAGAATATAAAACACTGCCGAGATCAGGTTCATACCGCCGTGTGCGATCATCGGGACGATGAGCTTTCCGCTCTTCTTATATCCCCATATCCAGAGCAGTCCCACAAGAAAGGAATGTCCCATATTGAACCAGTCAAGCATTCCGAAAAGGACATTGAACAGAAGCAGTGCCGCCGTTTCACCGAATACCTCACCGCAGAAGCGTTTCGCAAATCCTCTGAAATATATTTCCTTGCAGATACCGCTTACGAAACCGAGTGATATCACCATAAGAATGATCTCGCCGACAGACAGGCTGCTCCAGCCCCCGAATGCAAGTTCTGTTCTTCCTTTGCTGACGAGCAAAGAAAGCAGACTGACAACAGCGGATATGACTGCAAGTACGATCCCGAGTGCGATATCCTTCCCGAGTGTTTCTTTTGCCGCTATTTCCTTTGTCAGACTTATGCCGTTCTCCTTGTAAAGCAGGAGCGCTTTCGGCAGAAGAATGATGTTTGCAAGTATCAGTACAAGACAATAGGTGTTGAGATCGGCGTTTGCGAAGCTGGCAATGTCAAGAAGATTCATCCCCGGGAGATAGTTCTGACAAGCCCGCAGGACTTCATATCCCGCTACGATAAGGGTCAGCATTACTGTTATGTAGACCGCCTGTTTTGCGCTCTGATATTTTGTGTTGTTCATTATCATCACCTCACGATGATGATAACATATCTTCCGGTATTTGTCATTAACAAATGTTAAGACAATAGAAAAGATACCACAAATATGAAAAAAAGTCAAGTAAATGCCGAGGTTGAAATTATGACGGGATCGTGGTATAATAGTATCAGTCTGTTCCCGATAGTACAGGCTGACCCGCCGCAGTTACGGTATCTGGCCGGCGGATAATCTTTCAGCGGAAAAGACAGACAATTAAGGAGGCATGAAAACCTGACGAGGCATGTGAAATTCATCAGACATTCTGATCTGTCAGACGGAAACTGCTGTCATGATGAGGTCATAGAGAAACAGAGAGAAAGGAACTGAAATATACATCGGACGGCGCTCTTTACGACAGAGAACGTCGCTGTGCAGAAATGCCTGAATTAAACAACGAACGATAGGTAGTTGACTGAAAGCTAAATTTGTGATATAATGACAAGTGAAGTTAGCTAAAGCAAACTCAAAAGCAACATTATTATACCGTATCGCAGGGATCGGGCGGAAAATTATAGAGGGAAGAAAAACGATCATGAGTGCGATTTATAGTTTATTGAAACCTTTTCTGCGTAAAGCGACAGCCAAAAAGTCGGCTATGACCGGAGAGGATTTTGTCAGACAAGCTGAAAAGATTCAGAAGCGCAGTTACTCGTTTCCGGAAATATCCGGTTATGAAAAACAGGAAATTACGGCTGCGGAATGCCGTTGTGTCGTATATTCAAAGCGTGACAGCGATCACAGCAGAGCGATAGTTTATTATGCGGGCGGCGGATATATAAGGTATCAGTTTCCAAACAAAAAAAGCATACGGCACTACATAGATGAGACCGGCTGTGACCTGTGGATACCATTCTATCCTCTTTATCCCCGGAACAATATGTATGACGGCGTAAGATTCGGCTATGAGCTGCACAGAAAAATGCTTGAAAAATATGCGCCGGAAAAGATCGTGTGGCTGGGATTCTCGGCGGGGGCAGTTCTGGTAATGGGTCTTGGCAGACATATTGCGCACGAAAAATCTGAACTTCCGATGCCGGGCGCGATCGTGGCATTTTCGGTATTCAATCTTTACACATCGCCGGAAAGTCTTGAGAGAATGAACGCCCTCAAGGATAAGGACGTGGTCATGGGCGGTGAGCTTCAGAAGCAGTTCAGGGAGTTCTATGATCCGGACGGAGCTGTCCCGAAGCATATAGCGGGGTGTGCCGCGGAAGATGATTATTCGGGATTTCCTCCGACATTGCTCGGATTCGGCGGAGACGAAATGATGTCGGGAGACGCGCCCGATTTTGAAGCCGCATTCAGGCGATGCGGAATGAAGGATTATAAGATACACATTGAGCCCGACACATTCCATTCGTATCCCGTCTTTACTTTTACGCCCGAGGGCAGAAGGGGAGAGAGGCAGGTCATAGACTATATCAAAGAAAAGATAAAAGCAGAATAGTTCAGATATTCAGAGATGCATATTGTAAAGGAGAAGAAAAATGACAGACAAAGAATACAAACAGCTTTCGGTAAAGGAATTTGCAAAAGCAGCCAAAGTCTATGAGACAGACAAAGGCGGCGTTTACAAGATGTGCAAAAAGGATTACCCCGATGTGCTTGCAGAGCTTGAAAAGGAACCGTTCACAGATCTTCTTGACTGCGGCTGCGGACCGGCTCCGATACTGACACTCTTGCACGAAAAATACCCGGAAAAGCACTACACGGGAATTGACCTCACGCCCGAAATGATCGAGGTCGCAAAAGCAAAGAATATGAACGGTGTCGAACTCATAGTCGGAGACTGCGAAAAACTTCCTTTTGACGATCAGTCCTTCGATGTGGTGATCTGCTGCCAGAGCTTTCATCACTATCCGAATGTGCAGGATTTCTTCAACAGTGTGTACCGTGTGCTTCGTCCCGGCGGAAGGCTGATACTTCGGGATATGACTGCAAAAAGCGCGCCTGCGCTCTGGTTCTTCAATCATGTGGAACTTCCTGTTGTAAATATGGCAGGGCACGGAGATGTGCATGTTTACGGGGTCGAAGAGGTGAGGGAACTTTGCCGTAAAGCAGGACTGACACTTGAATCCGGGGAAAAACGAGGATTTTTCAGACTGCACTGTGTTGCAAGAAAGTTACCGGTCCGGTAATCCGGAAGGGAAAAATAGTGACAATGTCAAAACAGCAAAGGGCATTGTCACTTTTGTTTTATGCAATTCGCTGAATGTCTCAATACTCACTTGACAAACGATAGAGAACAGTGTCTTCTTATATAAGAGAACAACGTTCGCTTTGCCGGGAGATGATAAAATGCCCAGAGATAAGACCGAAAGCCATGAGCGGATAATAGCTGCCGCAAAGGCAGAATTTCTTGAATACGGATTTGAGAACGCGTCTATGAGACGGATAGCGGCAAATGCCGATATCACTGTATCGGGGCTGTATAAACACTTCCCAAACAAGGAAGAAATGTTCGCGCACCTTGTCCAGCCTGTGCTTGACAGCTTCAATACGCTTTATCATCAGAAGGAGCAGGAGGAGCAGAATGCTATCGAGGAGATAGGCGCTGCCGCCGCATTTCTGAATGAGGACGCGGTGTATGCAATGGGATTCATCTACGATAATTTTGATGAATTTAAGCTGCTGGTCTGCCGTTCGCAGGGAACCCGGTATGAGGATTACGCACATACGCTGGCGGAAATGGAAGAGGAGAGTTCTCTGAAATATATCGAGGCTTTACGGACACGAGGAGACTGTGTTCCGGAGTTTGACCGGCGGGAATTTCACCTGCTCGTATCGTCGAATGTAGAGGCTGTATTGCAGCCGATTCGCCACGATTTTTCGCGGGAAGATGCGATGCACTATGCAAAGACGATAAACGAGTTTTTTTCAAGAGGCTGGAAATGGCTCTGCGGAATGGAATAACGATTTATGTCGGCTGATATGCCGATATAAATTTTGCATACGAGTTAGGCGAAACTAACTGATTAAGGAGGCAAATGATATGGCTTGGCTTGCGGATAATATTATGTCGATCGTGCTTCTGCTTGCGCTTGCGGTACCCGAAAAAAGAAAAGAGCATACGATGTATGCCCTTGAAATTATGCTGTGTTGTTTTTCAGAAGCAGCCCGGTCATTTCGGAGAGGTCTCGTTCTCCGGAATAAAACACGGTGACAAGGTAATTCTGCTTCCTGTACTGTGATATCAGTTTTTTCAGCTCTGCCTGACTGTTGGCGGCTTCTTTGCGGGTAAGCCATATTTCTGCCCGCTTTTTTTCATCTTTAACATCAATTACCATTGCCGGCCTCCTTGCAGTCCGGCTTTTCCGGTCAGTGAAATGCTGGACTGCGTTTATATTGTGGTAAAAATTGGGGGGTTTATGCACCATTCATTATAATATTATGTGGTTGAAATATTTGATTCTTGCGTCTGCGAGGGAATTTTCGCGATCAGCGGGTAGTCGATAAAACAGCGGTCTGTCGCTATCTGAGAGCCTTGTACGATGAAGGAATGTGGTTCCATCTCTGTTACGATGCGCCGTGCTTCCTTGTTATCTGCCGTAATGCCGAAAGGGTGAAGACTCTTTATGTTGTTGCCGGGAGTGAAGGATATCCGGTTTCCGCACTGCGCGATCGCGTTAGAGATGTGCGATGCGTTGCCGGAATTCAAATATTGTGTTGACAATAAACATATTATTCCGAGCTTTGCGCCTTGCCGAAGGATCTGGCTGACAAGCGGAGCATCCTGCCGGAGGTTAAAGTTCTGCGCTTCGTCGATAACAAGAAGCGCTGGAAAAACGCCGAATTTGCACATATGTGCGTAAATTGCATCAAGCAAGCTGTCACTTGCTTCCGTGTTATTGTCAACAATAAAAGACACAGTCCTTCCTGGAAAAACATATTTTTCCAGCAAATCGGCGTTTATATCGCCTTGGAGGTACAGTGTGTGTCCTTGTGAAATAGCCTGTTCCGTGCCTTTGCAGGTGATCGAGATCGTCGGGATTTTTTCCTTTTCAGCACATTTTGCTATGTGATTGATCATGTGGGTTTTACCGGAGCGGCTCGCGCCCTCTATGAAGATATGCAGATTTGTGCTTCCGAGCTTGCCGACATGGGTGATGCCGATCGGAACGCCGTCGCATTCGCCAATGTTAAGCGAAAAAGCCGGCGCCGTCAGACGCGGATCTATGGGCTGATAGCGCAGTTCGCCAAAACGATACAGCGATTCAGCCAAAATTTCGTACCCGCGGTATGATCTTGCCCCCGCGGTGAAGTTGAGCTGCCGCCAGTCGTTGCACGGAAATAAGTGCATCGTGTTTAGCTCTTTTGCATAGCTTGCGACACTCATGCCGTGGCTTGCTGCAACGTTCTGGATAAGTTCGGCAGCGACGTAAAATGAGCTTTTCCCGTGAGCAAAAACGTTGTTTGTGCTGGTGCGAATCGCTTCTTTGAGCGGAGCGAGATCGAAAGGCTCGACAAAGTCGATTTTCTCACCAACGAAGTTGTTGAATTTTCGGACGAGTTGCAAACTTTCCTCTTCCGCGAATCCGACTAATCTGAGCAGCCGGAATAGGAGTAGGGAACAAATATACAAGTTTATGTCATCGCTGTGGGTACACAGATCTACCTTTTTATCGTATTCAAGGACATCGATCTCCCCGCGAAGTATTTTCGCAAGTAATGCGTAAGAGACGCGTTTGACGGTTTCCGGAGGTGTCTGCGGATCGATGAAAGGAAGCGTGTGCATTTCCTCGGGCTCGATTATAGCGTCAAGCTTCCTGGGGTCGTCGATAATACCTATTATTGCGCTTTCCGGGTTGTTCAACAGTTTCCGCCCGTGTGTTTGAATATTGTATTGGCTTGAGTGGCTTAAATCAACAACGTTGATACCTTTTATAATATAATTGCAAATTTTCCCGTCAAGCTGAGTGATCTTTTCGGCGTTCAGTGCATCAGAGAGCCATGAAAATGCACAGGGAGACCGAGCTGTAATTGCAAGCGGCGGGACTGGGATTTTGTACACCGCGTTCAGTTCGAAAAGTGTTCTGTAAAGGGCAATAAAAGCCGCAAAAAACTTTTCTTCACCGCTTTCGGCAGAAAGAAAAAGCTCCATAATCTCACTGTCCTGAGCCGCGTCTCGGTAGAAACGCTCGGCATCGGAATGCTTTATGTGACGTGTTTCGTTGAAGTAAAAGCCCTCGTGAAAAGTCTCGACAGGCAAGCTCTGAGATAAGAATATAGTTTCATTAACTATAAAATCGATATTCGCTTTACGCGGCGGTTTGACGTTTATTCCGGCATCAAAGATAGCGCTTTCAATCTCTTGCGGGTTGTTTGAGAGAGTACCTTCGTCAAAGTTTCTTAAAAACTTATCCTTTGCGCCGGAAAAACAAATTGATAGACTAACATTCCCTGACTCAATGTTTTGGCGGCGGGATAAGACCCTAATTGTACCTTCCGATATAACCTGCCCTTTGTTTAAAAAACTTTTCAGGTCTTTTTGTGAGATGTCCACCGACGGAAAATATGGCATGTGAGCCTTCGCCTCGGATACCGTTCCGTCGATTTGCTTCAGCCGTCCACGAATCATTACGTCACCGAGGATTAGAAGTTGATCATTCGAAAGTTCGTTCTTGTACTGCCCAACAGCTCCGCTGGTGAGGTTAAAGTAGTTAGCGTTACTAATTATGCTATTCATATTCATTCCTCCGTAAGTTTGTTTTGTTCTTGTGATTTTATTATATCGCTTTTTACTGGTCTTGTCGTTTCAATAATCTCAAAGTCAACGAAAGTTATATCAGATTTTGCTTGAAAAAAAATAAAATTAATGTTATAATACATTTAAGATTCTAAAAAACCGCATTACAAAGGGGTGCGACAGATGACGGATTTTGAAAAAATTTTATTTGAAATTATAGAACAATATCGAATTTGCAGACGTTCCGATAACGCAGATGATGCAGCTCTTCCCGAAAAGCTTGGAAAAAATGAGCTCTTCAACAACATACTCGGCAAGGCTATCGGTAACAGTCTGTCCAAGCAGCAGATATCGTCTTATACGAAAAAGGGCTTGCCTTCAATTCTCCTCAACCGGCTTAGAGATGAGAAAAGATTTGAGACAGTTACTTCGGGAGTCGAAAAAATAATGTGTTCTTATTTCAGCGATGAGTCTTTAAACAACATTTTCGATGAAATGGCATCTAAGCTGTCCGAAAGTACCGCGCCGGGAATCAAAGAAGCCGCCGATGAGATAAGATCGGCGGAGGGAAGGAAACAAAAAACAGCGGCGGTCATGAAGGCACTGGATTTGACCGGAAAGCTAATTATAAAGGAACCGTCAGAAAACAGACTGCTGCAATCATATCAGCCTAAACGTCGTGAAAGCTTTGTCGGCAGACATAACGAGTTTGCTGATATTAATAATAGTATAGCCAAAACTGGATATGCTGTTCTGTTCGGTCTGCCGGGAATGGGTAAGACTGCTCTGGCGGAGCAGTATCTCGCTGCTTACAGGGATGAATACGATATAATTATAAGAACAAAATTCCGGCATAGCATAAAAAAGACTGTTGCGCTGCTGCCGGTATCTGACAGCTCGGTTAAACTGCCTCCCGAGAGAAAGAGAGAATTGCTTAATAAATACGGTGCGAAGGCAATAGTTTTGATTGACGACGTATTCCCGGATAGCATGAATTGCGATCCTTTCGGTTTCGTGAATGAGATCGCCGATTACGGCTGCCATTTTTTGTTCACAACCCGAATGGATCTTACGGGCTCACAAAGTACGGTTCCGGTGAAGGAGCTTACCGATGAGGAGCTGATATCGGTCATTGTCGGCAATGTTAAAGGTATTACAGATACTGATAAGGAACTGCTCAACAAGAACAGTAAAGTGATACATTCCGCATTGAGCTGCAATACCGCAATGGCAGTATGCTTCGCAGAGGAGATAGCTCTTCACCCGAATGACGTCAACGCATTGATCAATATGCTGATAACCGGCAGCCCCGGTCTTGACAAGGTCAGCTCATACGTTCGGAAAGTTGTCGTTCCCGAAAGGCTTGATCATGCGCTATGGAAAGCTGTTGAATTTATGTGCCTTTTTCCTCTGAATTTTGTTTTTAGAGGATCTTTTGCACTCGAAATATTAGGCGATGCATTTGCTGATCTGAAAAAAGCCGCAAGTCTTGGTTTTATTTTCTACAGCCGTGAAACCGACTCGTTTTCCATGTATCCGCCCATCTATTTTTCGGCAGTGAGTCAGAATAAACTGAAAGCGAAAGATTTTGAAGAAATTCTGACAAACGTAAGGCAATATGCCGCAATGTGGGTATCGTACAGAGACGCCGGTTCGGTCGATGTTCTTTATTATATTACAAAAAATATCAGAGGAGCATCTGCTCTTCTTACCAAGACGAGGGGGGAGATAATAATTTGGCTTAACCGAAATGGTTATGCGTATCTCGCGAAAGATATCTATGAGAACTGTAAAACGAAACCGCCGCTGCCGCCTGAGTTGAATGTTCTTTTTGAAGATAACGAAAAACGTGATGCGGAACATAGGCGGATAAGAAGAAGTTCCGAATATTGTAAAAACTATTTTGAGATTCTGTATAACGGCAGAAGGGAAGAGTATGAGGAGCTTGTACGGAATGATCCCGGAAAGAAACTCAGGAATGATGCCGCTTGTTTATCAATGCTGGTAAATACAATGAAGACCCATATAGATGAAGATAAGCATGAGCTTCTTGAGTATGCTGCCTTGATGTCGAAAATGATCGTTTCATCCTATACTTCGCAAGAGGCATTTATGAAGATGCCGGATGTGTATAGTGATAAGGATATGATAAAATATCTGAGGGGACAGATCGGTAAAGGCGGTATTTGTGAAACCGATGCTTTTCAAACTTGCAAAGCACTGGGATTGAACACGGAAGGGACGCCTTCCTTCTTCAACTCAAAGAAATTCATGAATAAGATCTACCTTGATATCTGCTACACCCTGTTTGCTCATGACATATTCTGTAATAAGAATGAAGAGGCGTTGGTGATATTCAAAGGCTTCATTTACGAGTATTCGTTCAAAGTCACCGAAGCAGTCAGAACCAAATGGTTGACCGAATTTATCTATGGATATATCGATTCCGGGAGAGATCTTTCATTAATTGAAAACGATTTGAAGGAGCACAGAAGCCTGCTTTCAAAGGTTCCACAGTATCAGAGCGATTACATAATCTCAAATATTTGCAGAATGAAATATGAGAGCATTATCCTCATGGATCAAACAGACAAAGGAGAGCGGACCGCAGCCGATGTATGCGAGATCATTTACAGGGAGTATTACGAAAAAATATTGCTATGTATCACGTACAATACAACACTTTCACGAGACGAACTGATTGCAGATTCGCTTGGTTTTTTCAGCTGTTTTGTAGGAATCTGGAATCAGCTGCTGAAATACGTGGAAGACATCGATGAGAAGATAAAAGCGGAAGAAATACTGTCAGCGGCGGAGAAGATGATATCCGAGGTCAGACAAAAGAGCTGGAAATTATGGTTCGGGAACGAAGAGATCTTCAAGCAGATATGTGAGCTGCTGGAAGAACTTTACAAGCTGTTTAAAATGCTTCGGTACAAGTTGTTTTTAAGGACAACAACCGGCGAATTAAAAGACTGAAAAATTACGTTTTTCAGAAAAAATAAACATAAAAAGGCTGGAAACGCGGGTTTTCAGCCTTTTTTACAATTATTTTTTTTAGAAACGTAATTTGGGACAGGAGAGCGCGTATTATTAGAATCCCCTACTCAGCTGTTGTTCCCACTTCTGCAAGCCTTGATACAACAATACTAACATAAAAGTAATCTCAAAAGGTGCCTAACAGCACAGCGGGATAATAAAATAATAAGGAGTAAAGCAGTATGATACGAATAATAGACGAAAAAGTGCTCAAGAGTAACAGTTATCACAAAACATCGCTCATCACCTACGAGGACGGAATGAGGTTTATCTTCAAAATTTGCAGCTTGGATAAGAACGCTGTTTCAAGAATAGCGCAGGCATCTCCGCTTAATGTAGTGAAGGTTTTCGGTTACACGGATAACTCGATGTTAACAGAGTTTGTCAGCGGACGTGATCTTACAAATCCCGTGCTTGATGTGGCAAAAATGTACGAATCGATTCTTCAGATATGTGACGGGCTTATTGCGCTGCACGGCATGGGCATCATACACAGGGATATCAAGCCGTCAAACCTGATTCTTGGCAATGACGGCATTGTCAGAATTGCAGACCTTGAAAGCGCTGTTTTCACTGGCGGGAATGCAATTACAGATAAGATTTTCCGCGGTACAGGCGAATATGCTGCACCGGAGATGCTCAATAATCAGCCGGTTGATCACAGGGCGGACATATACTCCCTCGGCATTACCATTTCGGAGCTTACAGGCAACTGTTTTATGGATTTTCCGTTCCAGGATATCATAAAAGGCTGTACTGCTTTTTCGCCGAATAAGCGGTTTTCTTCCGTAAACCAGATAAGAGAAATCGTTTCGGGATATTATGAAAATCTCTTTTCTGATTACTTTGATTTCATAGACTGATCGGCTTATATTTCAACATCATGGCAGAAATAACGAAAGAAGGAATTACAGTGTCAGGTATAATAACAGGTTGCTTCACGATCAATGACAATGATTACAGGAGCACAGCAATTCTCACTTATGACGACGGAACGAAATATGTTTGCAAGTACAGCTTGCCGGAACTAATGGATTATGACACTGTAGCGAGATTGGCTGCTGTCGAACTTTCTAATGTGGTAAAGATAATAAGGTTCGTTTCGGGATCAATGACAACCGAATTTGTGGAAGGAGAAGATCTCTCAAAAGCAACGATCCCGGAAGGAAAGATGTTCGATGTTATTTTTCAGATTTGTGACGGTCTTTCTGAGCTTCACGATCTCGGAATAATTCACCGCGATATCAAGCCCGCAAACATTATCCTTGGTCTTGATGGAGCAGTGAAGATCATAGATCTTGAGAACATAAGATATACTAATGGCGGGAAGATAGTTGACCCTAACTATCCCGGCCCGCAGGAGTATGCGGCACTTGAAATGCAGCTTCTTCTCGAAGTGGATCACAGGGCAGACATTTATTCGCTCGGTGCGACGATAGATGAGATCATTAAACGAGATTATGACAAATATCCTATTCGTGATATCGTGACAAAGTGCATGGAAGAGCTGCCCGAAAACAGGTATTATTCTGTGAAAGAAGTAAAAGAGGAAATAATGAAAGTAGCGCAGATGTTCAATAATGATTGATCTGCAAATCTCAAGAATCTCAGTTATATATTATTATAGTGTATGTGATATGCACATACCCGTTTATAACGGATCATAGACTTTTTTCCCTCTGTGGTAGTATCCACAGAGGGCATTTGTGTTTTAGGAGGACACATCAATGTTTAAAAACGAAAGATATGTGACCTGTGGAGTTGCCGCAAGGATCCCACTCGTAACCCAACTCATGATGTGGGCGATGATCGATGACCTGAAAGCTGTTGAAGTTGACAGCTTTCAGGTCTTTTTTCTTTCTCCTGCCAACGGAAAGCAGAAGATAACTCAGGCGCAGGAAGTTCCGGAGTTCAGACGAGAGCTTACTGTTGACTGTGAGGAGCCGGTGACCGAGAAGGTCTATGTTATTGACAGCATCGAATATTCTACGATGCTGCTTGCTGAAGAATATTAAAAGGAGGTTCATAATAATGGAAAACAAAAGAAATGAAATCACATTGTTCTGTCACTTCTGTGGCTGCGAGCTGACAGCAGAAAGCGTCTGCGAATTTGATGATGTGGAGATGTGCCGCGATTGTCTTTATGACAGGACGACAGTGTGCGACTGCTGCGGCGACAGAATATGGAACGAGGACGACTACGGCGATGAGAATATCTGCCTGTGTGAAAGCTGTCGTGATGAAAACTACACCCGCTGTAATAACTGCGACACGCTTTTGAGCAACGACGATGCATATTATGATGATGACGATGTGCCGTACTGCCGGGAATGTTATCATAATCATTGCTCCAGTTCGATCCATGATTACAGCTACAAACCAGAGCCTATTTTCTATGGCGACAGCGACAGATTCTTTGGTGTAGAGCTGGAGATCGACGGCGGAGGAAAGGACAAGGATAACGCTGATACTATTCTTGATGCAGTTAACGGAAGCAGTGAACTGATATATATCAAGTCGGACGGTTCTTTGAATGAGGGATTAGAGATAGTCACGCATCCGATGTCGCTTGACTTTCACAAGAACAAAATGCCGTGGATCGCTGTTGCAGATGAGGCTCTGCGACTTGATTATCTGAGCCACAAAACAAGCACCTGTGGATTACATATCCACGTCAACAGAACAACATTCGGACAGACCCGTGAAGCGCAAGATGAATGCGTTTCACGGGTTCTTTATTTTGTAGAGCATCACTGGGAAGAGCTCCTGAAATTCAGCAGGAGAACAGAGTATCAGATGAACCGCTGGGCTGCGAG
>JAFVBZ010000092.1 GCA_017479645.1 Ruminiclostridium sp.
CGACTTAAAGCCCACATGGCAGGAGATAGAGGAGACCCTCGACATAAAGATAGAGGACAAGTATCAGGGCAATGCCGCCGCCGACGAGTATCAGTACTGGGATGCACAGCTTGACCAGGTAGATATGCTCAGCGGTACGGCTACGCTCCTTTCCGAGAACGGACAGAAGGGCAAGCTTGTAAACCTCGCAGAACATCTCAACGAAATGCCTAACTTCAAGGCTTACCTCGAAGAGAACCCCATCGTTCGCCTCTCTATCACAGGTGCTGCTGCAGGTCCTAACTCCGGCGCTATCTACTTCTCGCCTTACTTCGACGGTGTCAACGATATCGAGCGTATGCCTCTTATGAGAACCGACTGGGTAGAGAAGCTTCTCAACGGCTCCGGCGAATTCACAGCAGACAAGAGCAACAATACCGCTGCTCCCGTTTACACACCTTATATGCCTACTTCCGGCAAGGTTGATGTTGACGTTGTAAAGAAGGACGGCTCCGCTGTCGAGACTATCAGCAAGGACTACGGCGCATACGGCAACATCGTTGACAAGATGAACGCTGCCGGCTCTATCGACGGTGTTACAGCAGTCAACATGCTCCGTGAATACATCGACAAGACATACAACGGATACTATGGCGAAAACCGTGCTGACCTCTTCATCGGTCAGAATGCGGCTTGGGACGTTGACGAACTCGTTGCTCTCCTCCGCTGCGTAGTAGCTAACCCCCAGACACTCAACGGCACTGACAGCGTTCAGGGTCTCCACACGCGTGAAGATTCCAACAACCAGAGACGTGTTGATATGTTCCGTTTCGCAGGTACTCTCTTCGGTATCCGCGGTATGGAATCCAGACTTGATTACCTCTATGTAGGTACAGACGGCGAACTCCACGATGCTCGTGAAGAAGTTGCAGTCTATGACGCACTTGCAAAGATGCATGACATGGTAACAGAAGGTCTCATCTCCAGCGCATTTGTAAACGAAGAAGATGTTAACACCGAAAAATACCTCTCCGACGACAGCGGCTTCATGCACTACGACTACAACCAGACACAGACAGCTTACAACGAAACTGCACTTGACAATGCTTCCGGCGAGAAGTACATGGCAGTTATGGTTCCTGTTGCAAGATGGAATGACGGTTCCGAAAAGTACATGAGATTCACAGAGTCCTGGCGTTCTGTCAAGACAGACGGTTGGGGAATCTCCGCTGCAGGTGTTGCAGGCAATACCGACAAGCTCAATGCTTGCCTCAAGCTCATCGACTACGCATACAGCCCCGAGGGTCAGGTAATGATGTCCTACGGTCCCGATGCTTTCGTAAAGCATGACGGAGACAAGGTCGTAACGTTCACATTCAACGGCAAGGAATGGCCGGTTATCTCCGACGCTTCCTACGCTGACCTCTGGAAGCTCCAGAACGGTAACTACACCAACTATGCTCGTTACTACATCGGTTCCACACTCAGCTTCGTAAAGAGCCAGGCATTTGAATACCAGTGCACACACGAAGTTGGTAAGGAAGGCGCAGGCTACATCTCCAAGGCTATCGCACTCGGCACTATCAAGCACCCCGAGCTTGCTCTTGCAGAGAACTCCTGGTACACATCAGTTCCTACAGTTCTTCCTCAGGAAGTTGCTGAAACAAACGCTATCAACGAACTCACAAACCTCAGTGCTTCCGGCAACTTCGGTTCCGGCAAGAAGCAGGTAAACCTCTTCGTTGACATCATCGCAAAGGGCTTCACAGGTGAGACCGGTGCTGACGCTGCGACAACAGCCGATACAGTATCCAAGTCCGTTGCAGACGGCGGCTGGGGCTGCTCCACATACCTTGCCAGAAGAAACGAAGCATGGCACAGACTCATCACATTCTACAATTCTATCAACGGCTAATTGATATCACTTCCGAGTGATATGATCCGCTGCACCGCCGTCCCCGGCATCAGCCGGGGAGAAGGCGGTGCGGAAAGCGGATATTATTGCTCCACCAATTAACTCCTGATGTTCTTTCTCCAAGACCTCTGAACGATACCGGTCAACGCAAAGTCACGCCTCGGCGGGGCTTTGCACCGACAGGTGTCGGGTGCAGGCGCAGGAGCCTGAATTATAACAAAATCTGTTGGATCAGATCAGCATGACAGGAATTAATTGGTGGGGTAATAATAAAGGATATCCTTCTCCGGCTAATAGCCGCGGAGATTTCCGACCGACCAAGTCCACTATAAAGGAAGGTTATTATGTACAAGAAACAAATGATATTTCAGAAGATCGTATGTATGGCTGCCTTGATAGCTGCGGTGCTTGTATTCGTCGGCTCTCTGGGATTTGCGACCGATCTGTACGACGGAATGAGCAAGGCTGTCGATTATCCGGGAACGGAATGGGAATATGAGAAGGTTCCGGGTGCAATGATCTATTATGAAACCTTTGAATTCAATTCCGCCTTTACTGTGGTTTCGATCGTCCTTCTGATCCTTACACTCCTCCTGTTTATTACCAATACCCATTCCCGCCGCAAATACTACATAGGCAATTTCATATCTACAGGTATAGTTGTTGCTGCACAGATAGTGACAGCGGTATGGTGCATACCTCAGATAATGGGGTACAAGCACAAGTACCTGAACAACGTTGATTTTGAAGCTCTTGAAGCCTTCGCAAAGGACTGGGGAACGCTCTATACAGGTCCCGATGACACATTCTGGTTTGACATCTGCTATGTGATATTCGGCATACTTCTGCTGACATCGTGTCTGCTGATAGTGAATCTTATCCTTAAAATGACAGTGATGAAGGGCGAGCAGGAAGCTCTCGCAAACGGAAAGGGTGAGGCAAATGGCTGAAAACAAAGAAGCTCTTATTAAAAAGGATCGTCTGAGGTTCACCAAAAACAAGATGTCCTCGACCCTGATAATCCTTGCGATCGTTGTAAATGCGCTGTACTTTGTGAGCATCTACCGCACTGACGTCGGAACCTATTACTACAATATAACAATAGGTGCGTCGGTACTGTATAATCTCATTTTCATGCTTGTCGCATTCCTTACATCGGAAGGCGTCAAGAACTACAAGATGAGCTATTCGTATGTTTCGATCGTGCTGGGTATCCTTCAGATCGCGCGTATCTTCTACCTGCCGGCTGAAGCGCACAACACGCCCAACCCGATGGTAGGATCTGAGAACGAAATGGTCATGTCGGGCGAGCAGTTCACATATGTCACTGTCTGCCTGTGTTTATCGGCTGTGCTTCTTGTATGCGCCGGTATCGTGGGCATAATGAAGACCACCACCCTTAACAACTACAAGGCGGAACTCGAGAAAAAGCAATAAGAGGAAACTGAAGATGAGTGATCTTAAATTACAGCATCTTGAAAAGGTCTATGACAACAATGTAAAGGCTGTCTATGACTTCAACCTTGATGTACACGACGGCGAGCTTATAGTGCTCGTAGGTCCGTCGGGCTGCGGAAAGTCAACGACTCTGCGAATGGTTGCGGGACTTGAGGATATCTCAAGCGGCAAGCTGATAATCGACGGCAGAGACGTTACACAGATGCCGCCGAAAGACCGCGATATAGCAATGGTTTTCCAGAACTATGCTCTTTACGGTCACATGACGGTATATGAGAATATGGCATTCTCGCTTATGCTCCGCAAGGAGAACAAGAATGAGATTCACCAGAAGGTACTTGCCGCGGCGGAGATACTTGACCTTACATCACAGCTCAATAAGAAGCCTGCACAGCTTTCCGGCGGTCAGAGACAGAGAGTTGCAATGGGACGCGCTATCGTGCGTACTCCGAAGGTATTCCTGTTTGACGAACCGCTGTCAAACCTTGACGCAAAGCTGAGAAGTTCGACGCGCCGTGAGATACTGCTTCTGCACAAGAGACTGAATGCAACGATGCTCTACGTTACACACGATCAGACCGAGGCGCTGACTCTTGCGGACAGGATAGTATGTATGTCAATGGGTCATGTGCAGCAGATAGGAACTCCGCTGGAGCTTTACGATACGCCGGCAAATCTGTTCGTTGCGGGATTTATCGGACTGCCGCCCATGAACCTGTTCGATGTTGAGATCAAGGACGGCAAGGCAGTATGCACCGAGTTCACGACAGAGCTTACCGCGCAGGAAAAGGAAATGCTTGCCGGATACGAGGGCAGGACTGTTACAATGGGTGTTCGTCCGGAGAACGCGGTTCCCGGCGGAGATATCACCGTACAGGTCATTTCAAATGAAAATCTCGGACAGAACACGCTGGTCAACGGTACTGTGGGCAAGCACAAGATAACCTGCAAGTTCCGCGACTGGTGCTCGTATAAATACGGCGATACGGTGAAGGTATCCTTCAACAAGAAGCATTTCTTCGACAAGGAAACCACCAATGCTATCAGAGCGTAAAGGAGGATAACGGCAGATGGCAAATCAGAAAACCGCGAAAAAACAGGGACGCGGTATCAAAGAGGTCATTCGTAAATCACTGGTCTCGCTCAAGCGTTCGCCGCAGTCTATCCCCATGGTGTTCCTGATAGTGGGATTCCTCATATTCTCGCTTAATCTTTCGTCGATAGCGAATACCACAGCGAGGATCAACGGAGCGAATATGGGTCAGTGCGAATTTGTCGCAATGCTTTTCTCGATACTTGCATTCGTTGTATTCCTCAGAACATTCCCGAAGCGCAAGCCCGCCAATAAGATAATGCTCGGACTTCTGTTCGGAATGCTGGCGCTGCTGATATTTGTTGATTATGTATATATCACGCGTATAGTGACCGCATTGACACGTGCGGATAATCCGATAGTTGTTGATGCACAGTCAACTTTCATAAACACGGCACAGACAGTTGTAACGCTGCATATCGTGTTTGTCGGAATAACCGTTGTACTGCTTGCACTTCTTCCGGTTTATTCTAAGCTTATACGGAAGATCAACACATCTATCGAGGTCGAAGGCAACGAGAATATGGACGTTATCGATGTCTCTGATGATGAGGACTGATACAGACAGTCTGTGAATATGTGTTACGGATCTGTGCAGGGCAGTGTGCGAAAGTACATTGCCGCTGACTTTCCCGATGCGCAGAGCGGCAGGAGACCCCTGCCGCTTTCAATAAAAAGGGTAGATTGATTTATGGCTGAAAAGAAGCAAAAAAATGAAGACAGATCGGCTGCAAGCTACTATAACCTCAAAACCGACGCGGTAGAACGACTTGTAAACGCAAAGGACGCTCCCGAAGTCTCCGATAAGGAGATAAGGGAATATACGGCGAAGCGCAAGTTCCGGCTGCCGATGTGGCTGAAGATCGTGTTGGTGAAGTTCTGGTTTGCGGGTGCGGTCTGCTATTTTTTTCTGTGGGGACTCGGAATTTACCTGCATGGACTTGACCTTATGCTGGTACTTGCGATAGGGCTCGGACTTGTCACCGATCTTATGGTTAACAGGTTCCTCCGCAATTTTGAGACGGAGAAGGGCGAAAATGACAAGTGGATGATGGTGACGGTACGGAAGTTCTGGTCGGTATTTCTGAATGTGCTGTATGCGGCAGTTCTGCTGTACTGCGTGTTCCAGACTTACTACACCGCCAACGTGCTTATGGGCGTGAATCCTAACGTGGACTCAACGCAGGAGGAAGGAATGCTCGGAGTAGAGCCGATACTGTTCGGTCTGCTTTACTTAGGATTTGACATTCTCTTCATATTCGTGAAGAGAACGCTGATAAATATATTCCGCGATGCCCGTGAAAAGGCTGCGGGAACCCGGAAATGAAAACAGGAGAAAAGATGATAAAAGCATTATATACAGGAACGGTAAGTGCGTGCTTCGAGCTTGAAAACACGCTCGCATATTACAGCAAAGAGA
Organism: Ruminiclostridium sp.; assembly: GCA_017479645.1. GTDB lineage: Bacteria > Bacillota > Clostridia > Oscillospirales > Ruminococcaceae > Ruminiclostridium_E. The sequence goes on from JAFVBZ010000092.1 coordinate 5,866, forward strand.
AGTACACGGTAAAACTCAACGGAAAAGAAATGTTCACAGCCGATACAAACGTGTTTTCGCTGTTTGACCTTAAACCCGATACCGCATACACAGTAGAAGCGGAAGGGCAGGGAACACTTGAATTCACAACGGCAAAAGAGACCTGCGCAGTCAGCGTAAAGGATTTCGGTGCGGTCGGAGACGGCGTGACAGACGATACTCTCAGCATACAGACCGCTGTGAACTGCCTTCCCGCAGGCGGACGGCTTTATTTCCCGGAAGGCGTATATTACACCGCTCCTGTCAATCTGAAGAGCCACATCACCATAGAGCTTTCGGAAAAGGCGGTATTGCTCGGAAATACCGATACAGCGCGTTATCCGCTGATACCGGGCGAGATCACAGACATTAACACAGGTGAGTCCGTTCATTTCGGAACATGGGAAGGCAATGCAGTTCCCATGCACCAGTCACTTCTGTTTGCGGAATATGCCGAGGATATAAGGATTGTCGGCAGAGGTACGGTTGACGGCAATGCCCAGAACAGCGAATGGTGGGTGAATGTCAAGGAGCAGAAAGTTCCGCGTCCGAGACTGCTGTTCTTCAACAGATGCAGGGATATCACGGTCCACGGCATAACGGCACAGAATGCTGCGTCCTGGCAGCTCCACCCATACTTCTCGGAAAAGCTGGATTTCCTTGATCTCGCAGTAAACGCTCCTAAGGACAGCCCCAATACCGATGCGCTTGACCCGGAAGCCTGCGATATCGTGAATATAATCGGCTGCCGGTTCAGCGTCGGAGACGACTGTATCGCAATAAAATCCGGCAAGATCGAGATCGGCAGAAAATTCAAGAGACCTGCGAGCAGACACACGATAAGGAACTGCATAATGCAGTTCGGTCACGGCGCTATAACGCTCGGAAGCGAAATGGCAGGCGGAGTAAGAGACCTTACGGTGGAGCGGTGTGTATTCTTCCGCACTGACCGCGGTATCCGCATTAAGACCCGCCGCGGCAGAGGAAAAGACGCGATCATTGACGGCGTTGTGTTTGAAAATGTGAAAATGGACGGTGTTCTCACACCTATCGTTATGAATATGTGGTATAACTGCTGCGATCCCGACAGGTATTCGGAGTACAATACCACCCGTGAGAAGCTGCCGGTTGACGACAGAACGCCTTACCTCGGAAAGTTCACGTTCCGGAATATGGAATGCGTAAACTGCCACGTTGCGGCGTGCTACTGCGACGGTCTGCCGGAAATGCCGATAAGCGAGATCACGGCGGAGAACCTCGTATTTACTTATGATCCCGATGCAAAAGAGGGATTTCCGGCTATGAGAAACAACAACGTGCTGATGCGCAAAGCCGGAATGTATTTTGACAACGTAGGAAAACTTACGGTCAGAAATGTCCGTGTTGAAGGCTGCGACGGCGACGAACTGATCGTTCACAATGTCGGTGAGCTGATAAGGGAGTAACTATGTACGAAAAGATAGAAAGCTTTATTGAGCGTCTGATTGACGGTTCCGAACCGGACAAACCGCTCTGGAATATTGAGAAGATAAAACTCGGAAAACCTCCGGCATGGAACTACATTGACGGCTGTATGATAACCGCGCTGCTCAGTGCTGCGGAAATAACCGACGATAAGAAATACTCCGATTTTGCCGAAAAGTTCATAAATTATTACATAAGCGATGAGGGTTCGATACGCGGATATACGATAGACAATTTCAACCTTGACGATATAAACGAGGGGCGTGTGCTCTTCGATCTTTACGGTGCGACCGGCAAGGAAAAGTACAAGAACGCGATCCTCCTGCTTCGTGAGCAGCTCGAAAAACAGCCCCGCACCATTACCGGCAGCTTCTGGCACAAGAAGATATACCCGCATCAGGTATGGCTTGACGGCATCTATATGGCGCAGGTGTTCTATGTGCGGTTCCAGCAGACATTCGGCGGCGGAAGCATCACCGATACCATGCATCAGATACGCAACGTAAGGCAGTATATGTTCGATGAGGAAAAGAAGCTGCTGTATCACGGTCTCGACTGCTCAAAGAGCGTCTTCTGGGCTGATAAGAAGACCGGTCTTTCGTCAAGCTTCTGGCTCCGTGCAATAGGCTGGTTCACGGTGGCTCTTGCGGATATCATCGGGTATCTCGATGACGGTGCTGACCGTGATGAGATCAGCGGTATTTTCCGCGAAGTTATCGCCGGTATCGAGCAGTATGCCGATCCGGAAACGGGAATGTACTGGCAGGTAGTGGATCAGGGCGGAAGAGAGGGAAATTACCTCGAAACGAGCGGAAGCAGCATGATCGCCTACGCTATGATGAAAGGCGCAAGACTCGGCGTGCTGGATAAGAAGTATGCGGAGCAGGGCAGAAAGACGTTTGACGGGATCTGCGAAAAGTACCTTAAATTCGGCGAAAACGGGGAGCTGAACCTCGGCGGTATCTGCCTCATGGCGGGCCTCGGTCCTGACGAGGACAGAAGGCGTGACGGAAGCTTTGAATACTACATCTCCGAACCGGTGGTGGAGAATGACGCGAAGGGTGTTGCGCCGTTCGTGCTGTGCTATACCGAAGTGAAGAGAATGATCGTTTCCGGACAGTCCTGACTGAAAGGGGACATCAGGTTTTGAAGAATATAAAAATAGCATATATCGGCGGCGGCTCGAAGATGTGGGCGAGGGTATTCATGAATGACCTTGCATTTGCGGACGGGCTTGCCGGAGAGATCGCGCTTTATGATATCGACACTGCCGCCGCGGATATAAACCGCCGCATCGGAGGGTATATCAACAATGATCCGGTCACTGTGTCGAAATGGGATTACAGAGTTTACGACAATATCGGAAGCGCGCTTGACGGAGCGGATTTCGTTATATGCTCCATACTTCCAGGCACCTTTGACGAAATGGCTGGAGACGTTCATCTTCCGGAGCAGTACGGAATTTACCAGTCGGTAGGCGATACGGTAGGACCCGGTGGCGTGCTTCGTGCAATGAGGACTGTGCCGATATACGAGGGATTTGCCCGTGAGATAAAGGCGCACTGCCCGGACGCATGGGTGCTGAATCTTACAAATCCGATGACAGCCTGCACAAAGACGCTGTACGATGTGTTCCCGGAGATAAAGGCATTCGGGTGCTGTCACGAGGTTTTCCATGCGCAGGAATTCCTGTGCTGCGTGGCGGAAGAGGAGCTCGGTATCGAACGCCCGACACGGCATGACATACTGACAGATGCCTGCGGAGTGAACCACTTCACATGGATCACCGAAGCAAGCTACAAGGGTACAGACCTGTTAAAGCTGCTGCCCTCATTCATTGACAAATTCTACGATAAAGGCTACTGCGAACAGACAGCCGATCCGGACGGATTTCACGACGATCCGTTCCTGTACGGAAACAAGGTCAAGATGGATCTTTTCCGGCGGTTCGGAGTGCTTGCCGCCGCAGGTGACAGGCATCTTGTTGAGTTCATGAACAACAGCTGGTACATCAAGGATAAGGCTGATGCCGAACGCTGGCTGTATCATCTTACAACCGTCGATTACCGCAGAAAAGATCAGGCTGAGAAAATAGAACTTTCCCGCCGCATTGCCGAAGGCAGCGAGAAGATAACGCCGGCCCGGAGCGATGAGGAAGTTGTGGAGCTTATGAAAGCTCTGCTGGGAATGATACCCGCAAAGGTATCCAACGCGAACGTGGTGAATGTGGGGCAGATGCCGGATATGCCGCTGGGCTCGGTGGTGGAGACGAACTGTGTGTTTGCGCAGAACAGCCTTAAACCTATAACCGCAAAAAGGCTGCCGGGCGATGTGAATGCACTGGTACTGCGAAACGCAATAAACATTGAAAATACATACTACGGCATAAAGGAACGCGATTTTGACCGCATTTTCGAGGCGTTCATAAATCAGCCGCTCTGCAGCACTCTTTCGCTTGCAGACGCAAGAGATCTGTTCAGGAAAATGGCGGCTGCTACCGAAAAATATCTTAAAGACTATTACCCTGTGGAGAGGCTTTTCTGAGTGGGAGACGCATTCTTATTCGCAGCGAATTCCGTCCTGCCGATAATCATTCTCATCGCGCTGGGATATGTGCTGAAACGGGCAAAGCTGCTGACAAAGGAGTTCCTTGATGTGGGCAACAAGCTCACGTTCCGGGTGCTGCTTCCGGTGATGCTGTTCTGCAACGTTTACAGCATAGACCGCATAACAGACATTAATCTTGTTTTCGTACTGTACGGCGTTGTCGGAGTTTTTGCGGTATTCCTTATCGCGGCTGCGGTATGCTGCGCGTTCACAAAGGACAGCGCAAAACGCGGTACGCTGATACAGGCGGTATTCCGCTCGAACTATGCTATAATCGGCATTCCCCTTGCTGCGTCGCTTTTCGGTGAAAAGGGCGGAGCGGCGGCAGGAGTTATGTCTGCATTCTGTGTGCCGCTGTTCAACATACTCGCGGTGATCACGCTCACGATCTTCAACGGAAGCTCCGAAAAGCGCAGTATTGACGTGAAGAAGGTGCTGCTCGGTGTAGTTAAGAACCCGCTTATTATCGGCACTTTCGCCGGGCTTGTATGTCTTGTACTGCGCGAGCTGTTTGTCGCGGGAAACATAGGATTCCGGCTGAGCGATATCACGATACTTTACAAATCGCTGGAGAACGTGAAGTCGATATGTACGCCGTTTGCGCTGATCGTGCTTGGCGGAAAGTTCGAGTTTTCAGCTGTTCCGAAGCTCAAGAACGAGATCATTTTCGGTACGGTCATGCGGACTGTGGCAGTTCCGGTATTCGGACTTTCGATCGCATATCTGCTGAAAGATGTATTCGCACTTTCGGGTGAGCATTTTGCCGCTTATGTCGGAGTTTTTGCAACGCCCGTGGCGGTGTCTTCTGCGATCATGGCGAAGGAAATGGGAGCTGATGATGAGCTCGCCGGACAGCTTGTGGTCTGGACCAGCCTTGTCAGTACGGTAACGATCTTCGTTATCGTAACAGCTCTTGTGATGCTTGGGATTTTCTGATAAGAATATCCGTTTTGTCCATAAAATCCGACGGTCAGGTTATCGCTTTTAAACGCTGTCGGGTTTACAATAAATACAGGCGGTGCGAAAGATCTGCGGCACTGCAGGAATAACAATTCAACGATTACGGAGGTAACATTTATGATCCTGGATATGTTCAGTCTCAGCGGCAAGACCGCAATAGTGACCGGAAGCGATACCGGACTCGGTCAGGGTATCTCAAAGGCTTTGGTAGAAGCAGGAGCAAAGGTGCTCGGCGTTTCGAGATCGGCAAGCACGGCGACACAGGAGATGCTCGGCGAAGAGAATTTCAGCTACATCACTGCCGATCTGTCCTCTATCGAACCTGTTGAAACGATAATAAACACAGCGCTCGAAAAGTACGGCAGACTGGATATCCTTGTGAACAATGCCGGAATAATCAAGCGCGAGGACAGCATCGATTTCTCGGTTGAGAACTGGGATCTGGTAATGAATGTCAACCTGCGCACTCTCTTCTTCCTTTCACAGGCTGCAGCAAGACAGTTCGTTAAGCAGAACAGCGGAGGCAAGATCATATCCGTTGCAAGTATGCTCTCATACCAGGGCGGCATAAGAGTTCCGAGCTACACGGCGAGCAAGTCTGCTGTCAAGGGTCTTACAATGACGCTGGCGAACGAGTGGGCAAAGTACGGCATCAACGTAAATGCGATTGCTCCGGGTTATATGGCTACAAACAACACCGCTGCGCTGCGTGCCGATGCAGACAGAAGCGAAGCGATACTTGAGAGGATACCGGCAGGAAGATGGGGAACCCCCGACGATCTTATGGGCGCTGCGGTATTCCTTGCTTCTTCCGCAAGCGATTATGTAAACGGATTCACACTTGCTGTTGACGGCGGCTGGCTTGCACGCTGAGCGGCATATTCGATATTAACTCAGGAGGATCACATAGAAATGGACAACAAAAAGTTTCTCGAACAGCTTGAATGCACCGGCATTGTTCCGGTCATAAAGCTTGAAAACACAGCCGATGCCGTAAATCTTGCAAAGGCTCTTTACGACGGCGGTATTCACTGTGCGGAGGTAACATTCCGCGCCGAGGGAGCCGACAAGGTCATCTCGGATATGGTCAAGGCTTATCCGGATATGCTGGTAGGCGCAGGTACCGTTCTTACCACAGAGCAGTGTGACAGAGCTATCGAAGCAGGCGCAAAGTTCTGTGTTGCTCCGGGTCTCAATCCGAAAGTCGTAGAGCGCTGCTTAAAGAAAGGCGTCCCGTTTACACCCGGCGTTGCCAACGGTTCCCAGATCGAGCAGGCTATGGAGCTGGGACTTGATTTCGTCAAGTTCTTCCCGGCGGAGCAGGCTGGCGGACTGCCCTATATCAAGGCGATATCCGCACCCTATGCTTCAATGAAATTCATGCCTACCGGCGGTGTCAACGAGAACAATCTCAATACATACCTCGCATTCAAAAAGATCGTATGCTGCGGCGGAAGCTGGATAGTTCCCGATAAGCTTGTTAAGGCAGGCAAGTGGGAAGAGATCACCGCGCTCTGCCGTTCGGCTGTAAATAAGATGCTGGGCTTCGATATCGCGCACATCGGTCTCAACTGCGAGAACGAGGCGGAGGCTTCTGATGTTGCATCAAAGTTCTTCAATATGTTCGGCTGGGAGCAGAAAGTCGGCAACAGCAGTATCTTCTCCGGCTCACAGATCGAGTGCATGAAATCGCCGTTCAAGGGAAAGAACGGTCATATCGCAGTCGCTACAAACAGCGTGCGCAGAGCGGTATATCAGCTCAAACACCAGGGCATCGAAGTGGATATGTCCAGCGCAAAGTACGATGCGGACGGAAGAATGACAGTAGTATATCTGAAAGACGAATTCGGCGGATTCGCAGTTCATCTTACAGAGAGAAAGTGACCGTGCAAAGCGGTACCGGAATAACGACAAGGAGAATATGACATTATGGCAAAGATAGTAACAATGGGCGAGATCATGCTCAGACTTTCCACACCCAACAACGAGAAGTTCATTCAGGCAGACGAATTTGACATCAACTACGGCGGCGGCGAAGCGAATGTTGCAGTATCGCTGGCAAACTACGGCCACGACGCCGAATTTATCACCGCAGTTCCGGACAACCCGATCGGAAAGTGCGCGATCGCTGCTCTCCGCAAGTACGGCGTTGAGACAAAGCACATCGCAAAGTGCGGCGAGAGACTCGGCATCTACTTCCTCGAAACAGGCGCTTCGATGAGAGCATCGAACGTTGTATATGACAGAGCGCATTCCTCGATATCCACGGCAGACGCTTCAAAGTTCGACTTTGACGAGATATTTGCGGACGCTGACTGGTTCCATTTCACAGGCATCACTCCCGCTGTATCTGACCTTGCCGCGGAAGTGACCGAGGTTGCGCTGAAAGCGGCAAAGAAGCACAATGTTACAGTTTCCTGTGACCTTAACTTCCGCAAGAAGCTCTGGTCATCGGAGAAGGCTCAGAAGGTAATGACAAACCTTATGAAGTACGTTGATGTCTGCATCGGAAACGAGGAGGACGCGGAAAAGGTTCTCGGCTTCAAACCCGGCAACACTGATGTTACCAAGGGTGATCTTGAACTTGCAGGATATGTTGATATCTTCGGCAGAATGATTGACCAGTTCGGCTTCAAGTACGTCGTATCCTCACTCCGTGAGAGCCACTCCGCTTCCAACAACGACTGGTCCGCGTGCATCATGGACGGTGCTACAAGGGAATTCTACCACTCCAGAAAGTACAACATCAACCCTATCGTTGACCGTGTAGGCGGCGGAGATTCTTTCGCAGGCGGACTTATCTGCGGTCTCAACGACGGCAAGGATTTCAAGGCTGCGCTTGAATTTGCGGTTGCGGCTTCCGCTCTGAAGCATACTATCCCCGGCGACTTCAACCTCGTTACCCGCGAAGAAGTTGAGACTCTTGCAGGCGGCGACGCTTCCGGACGCGTACAGAGATGATGAAGCTTTTTATACGCGCTCATGACCTCGGCATCAAGGGCGAAGAGAACATTGCTGCGCGGCTTGACGAGCTGGGTCTGGACGGTGTTCAGCTTGTTGCGTACAAGTGCCTCGATGATGTTCCGTATATCCCCGGAGCCGTTACGAGAGAACGTGCCGCAAAGTTCCGGACAGCGTTTGAGAAAGCAGGAAAAACTATCCCGCTTATCGGCGCCTACTTCAACCCGGTCCACCCGGACGGTGAAAAGATCGCCAAAGGTATCGCGGTATTCAGAGATTACCTTTCCCTCGCCAAGGAATTCGGCGGTAATATCGTCGGTTCGGAGACCGGCTCATACAACGGTGACAAGTGGACATACAATCCGCAGAACCGTACAGAAGAAGCACTGGAACGGGTGATACGCACATTCGCCGGTCTGTGTGAATATGCACAGGACTGCGGAGTGAATGTGGGAATGGAAGGTGCGTTCGGGCATGTCTGCTGGAACGTAAAGACCCTCGAACGGGCGGTAAAGACTATCGGCGCGGGGAATATCAGAATAATATTTGACCTGTACAACTATCTCGACGGGTCGAATGTCGGGCAGATGTACGATATCCTCGAAGAGGGTCTCCAGACTTTCGGAGACAGGATATGCGTTTTCCATATCAAGGACTGCACGATAAACGAGGACGGAACGCTGAAACAGTGCGGTGTCGGAAAGGGCATCTTCGACTACGGACGGATACTCGGGGAGATAAAGAAAGTCTGCCCCGACGCGAACCTTGTGTTTGAAGGCACAACAGGGGAGGATATACTTCCCGCGGTTCAGCACCTTAAAGAACGAATATAAGATCAAGGAGTTTAATGCAATATGAAACTGGATATAAGATACAGCAACCACCCGGAGGATTCAAAGTACTACGATACCGAGAAACTCCGCAGAAATTACCTGATTGACAACGTGTTTGAAGCGGACGAGATCTCGCTCACATACTCTCATCAGGACAGAATGATCGCTGGCGGTGCAATGCCTGTGAATACCGAACTAAAGCTCGGAAGCACAAAGGAACTTGGCACCGACTACTTCCTTGAAAGACGCGAAATGGGCATCATCAATGTCGGCGGCAAGGGTACGGTAGTGCTTGACGGCAAAGAATACGCACTTGATTTCAAGGACGGACTTTACATCGGAATGGGTACGAAGGAGATAGCATTCCGCTCGGAAAACTCTGCCTCTCCCGCAAAGTTCTACATCAACTCCAGCCCGGCTCACAAGACATACCCCACCGTTTACATCACCAAGGACAAGGCTAATCACCGTCCTCTCGGAAGCGGCGAGAACATGAACAAGCGCGTTGTCAACCAGTACATTCACCCGGCAGTATGCGAGTCATGCTCTCTTCAGATGGGAATGACCGAGCTTGACAAGTGCAATTCGTGGAACACGATGCCAGCTCATACTCACGAGAGAAGAATGGAAGTTTACTTCTACTTCGAGCTGGAAGACGACAACGTTGTATTCCACATGATGGGACAGCCCCAGGAGACACGCCACATCATCATGCACAACGAGCAGGCGGTCATCAGCCCGAGCTGGTCTATCCACTGCGGCACCGCTACCAGCAACTATACGTTTATCTGGGGAATGTGCGGTGAGAACCAGACATACGACGACATGGACAACATCAACAATCTTGATCTTAGATAATAACAGGCTTCATCGCCTCAAATAAGAATGAAAGTGTGGGTAAAGCTATGGCATATCTGACATTACGAGGGATCAACAAGATCTACCCGAACGGCTTCCACGCCGTGCATGATTTCAACCTTGAGATCGAAAAGGGCGAATTCATAGTTTTCGTAGGTTCGTCGGGCTGCGGAAAGTCCACGACGCTCCGAATGATCGCGGGACTTGAGAACATCAGCAAGGGCGAGTTCTACATCGACGGCGTCAGAGCAAATGAGATGGGACCCCGTGAGCGCGGTGTTGCAATGGTATTCCAGAGCTACGCGCTTTATCCGCACATGACGGTCTATGATAATCTCGCCTTCGGACTTACGCTCCAGGGCGTTGATGACGACGTTATAGAGGAGAGGGTAAACCATACCGCCCGGATCCTCGGACTTACCGATTATCTCGAAAGACTGCCGAGAGAGCTTTCCGGCGGTCAGAGACAGAGAGTTGCGGTAGGACGCGCGATAATCCGCAAGGTTGACATCTTCCTTATGGACGAACCGCTCTCCAACCTCGACGCAAAGCAGAGAGTAACGATGCGCTCGGAGATCACCCAGCTCCACCGCGAGACCGGTGCGACCACTATCTATGTAACTCATGATCAGACCGAAGCTATGACAATGGCAGACAGGATCGTTGTTATGAAGGACGGCTATATCCAGCAGGTCGGCACTCCCTACGACCTTTATTTCAACCCTGTCAATATGTTCGTTGCAGGATTTATAGGCGAGCCTCCGATGAACTTTGTAGATTGCAAGGTGAAGAACGGAAACCTTGTGCTCAGCGACAATCAGATCGAACTCCGCGCAGTTGCGGAGCAGGACGTGCTCGACAAGTATGAGGGCAGGGAGATAGTTTTCGGCTTCCGTCCGGAATGCGTACACCCTGTGATCGGTGAACGCGTAAAGAGCGGATACAGGGTAAAGTGCTTCGTGAACCTTGTTGAGCTTCTCGGCGATAACACCAACGTCTATGTCAACTTTGACGGCTTCAACAGCATTCTGAAAGTCGATCCCCATAATTCTCCGAGTGTTGGTTCAAGCTTTGAATTTGCAATACCCTATGAGAGCGTTTATCTCTTCGACAAAGAGACCGAAAAGCGCATAAAGACAAAATCATTTGAATAATAAAATGGCAATACCGCACAATGTCCCGACGGGCTTTGTACGGTATTTCCGCAGTAATTCAGAACAGGTGGCAGTATTATGAAAGAACTGAACAGAACAAATTTTCCTTCCGCCGGGAGACCGATAAAGGTGCTCCAGTTCGGAGAGGGCAATTTCTTAAGGGCGTTTGTTGACTGGATAATCTGGAATCTCGACAAGAGCGGTGTGATGAATGCCGATGTCGCTGTTGTCCAGCCCACACCCCGCGGACGCGTGAAGGATCTCGCGGCTCAGGACGGCCTGTACACCGTATGCCTCGAGGGAATAGAAGGCGGCGAGAAAGTGCAGAGCCGTGACGTTGTAGATGTGCTGCGTGATTTCATCGACCCCTACACCGAGTACGGCAAATACCTCGGATATGCGGGAAGCGATGATCTTGAGGTAATCGTCTCCAACACCACCGAAGCCGGCATCGCCCTCGATACTACGGACACCGATTTTTCCGCATGCCCGAAGAGCTTTCCGGGAAAGCTGCTTGCATTTCTGAAAGCAAGATTCGATCATTTCGGCGGAGATCTGTCAAAAGGACTTGCGATCGTTCCCTGTGAGCTTATCGACCACAACGGCGAGGAGCTTAAACGGGTGCTGAACGAGCTTGCGAAGATCAACGGAATGAACGCGGAGTTCATAGACTGGCTCAACACCGCCAACCACTTCACCAACACCCTCGTTGACCGCATAGTTCCCGGTTACCCGAAGGACAAGGCTGAACAGATCTGCGAGGAGCAGGGCTACATCGACACAAGCATAGTAAAGGGCGAAGTTTTCCACCTCTGGGTGCTCCAGAAGGAGCCGTTCGTGCAGGAGCGTCTTCCCGCTGACAAGGCTGGTCTTAACGTGATCTATGCCGATGACATCACTCCCTACAAACAGCGCAAGGTCAAGATCCTCAACGGCTCGCACACGGCGATGATGCCGGTTGCGTATTTAAGCGGCATAGACACTGTCCGTGAAGCTGTTACCGACGAGTATGTGGGACGTTTCGTGAGGGAGCTTGCGAACGAGGAAATAAAGCCGACGATAGACCTGCCGGAGGACGAGCTGAACGCATTCGCTTCCGCAGTCATGGAGCGCTTCATGAACCCGTTTATCCGTCATGAGCTTATCTCGATATCGCTGAACTCCGTATCGAAGTTCAAGGCGCGTCTGCTGCCCACTTACAACGACTACCGCGCAAAGTTCGGCAAGTCACCGAAACATATCCTGTTTGCATTCGCATCGCTTGCGGTATTCTATCGAGGAAAGCGCGGAGATGAGGATATCCCGGTTAAGGACGATGCAGCGTATCTCGATTTCTGGAAAGAGGTCTGGAAGCTCACCGATATCCGGGAGACAGCAAAGAAAGCCATGTCGGCAGCCGAGCTCTGGGGACAGGATCTCGACGTTGATGATGACCTCAGTCTCGTTGCCGGGTATATAAAGAACATCACCGAAAACGGCGAAATGGCTGCATTAAAGGAATTTCTGGGTGAATGAGATGAAAAAGACTATTGTTATCTCACCGTCGGATTCGGTGGGAGTAGCTCTGACCGCGCTGAAAAAGGGCGAGACAGCCGAGGGCGTGACGCTTGCGGAAGATATCGCAAAGGGGCATAAATTCGCACTGCGCCCGATAAAAAAAGGCGAAAGAGTTATAAAGTACGGCGAGGTAATCGGACAGGCAACTGCCGATATAGCGCCCGGCGAGCATATCCACAGCCACAATATGGCGACATGTCTTGACGGCACCCTCGAATACACATACAATCGCAAGGAACCTGCTCCCGCAAAGGAAGTAAAGCCGCGCACCGTCAGCGTCTATGAGCGTAAGAACGGCGAAGCCGGCATACGCAACGAATTGTGGGTAATACCCACGGTAGGCTGTGTCAACGCACAGGCGAGAGCTGTCGTTGCTGCATTCACAAAGAAGCACGGCGACCTGCCCGGCATCGACGGCTGCTATACTTTCACGCACCCATACGGCTGTTCACAGATAGGCGAGGATCACGAGCGCACAAAGCTGCTTCTCCAGAGAATGGTGAAGCACCCGAACTGCGGGGGAGTGCTGGTGCTGGGACTCGGCTGTGAGAACAACCGAATGGACGTTTTCCGGGAGACTCTCGGCGATTACGACACGGAGCGCACTGAATTTCTTGTTGCGCAGGAAGTACAGGACGAGATCGCGGAAGGTGTGAAACTGCTGGAAAAGCTGTACGAACGGGCAAAGGACGACAAGCGTGTACCGAAGGATATCTCCTGCCTTAAAGTCGGGCTGAAATGCGGAGGTTCCGACGGTCTTTCCGGAATTACCGCAAACCCGCTTGTGGGGCGGTTCTCCGATTATATTGCGGCGGCAGGCGGTACTACGGTGCTTACCGAGGTGCCGGAAATGTTCGGCGCGGAGCAGCTGCTTATGGACAGGGCAAAGGACGAAGCCACATTCGGTAAGATCGTGAAGCTTGTCAACGGCTTCAAGGAATACTATCAGAAGCATGACCAGCCTGTGTATGAAAACCCCTCGCCCGGAAACAAGGCGGGCGGCATTACTACACTTGAGGACAAGTCTCTCGGCTGTACTCAGAAATCCGGTTCCGGCGAAGTATGCGATGTGCTGTTTGACGGCGATACGCTGACTTCACACGGGCTGAACCTGCTGAACGGACCCGGAAACGATATGGTGGCGATAACGAATCTCGGCTGTGCAGGCTGTCATCTGGTGCTGTTCACAACAGGGCGGGGAACGCCGTTCGGCGGATTTGTACCTACCGTCAAGATCTCCACAAATTCCGATCTTGCCGGAAGAAAGCCGAACTGGATAGATTTCGACGCCGGCGGTATTGCCGCGGGTGCGTCATTTGAAAGCAAGCTTGAAGAGCTGACCGACCTTGTTGTCGCAGTCGCAAACGGACAGCAGACGGTCAACGAACGATATAACTCGCGTGATATCGCCCTTTTCAAGACGGGCGTAACATTATAATAACAAGGAGCATATAATATGAAGAAATTTCTTGATAAGGACTTTGTCCTGAGCAATGAGACAGCGGTAACTCTTTACAAGAATTACGCGAAGGATATGCCGATATTCGACTTTCACTGCCACCTTCCGGTAGAGGAGATCTACAACGACAGAAAGTTCGCTTCTATAACCGAGTGCTGGCTGGGCGGCGACCATTACAAATGGCGCCTCATGCGTGAAATGGGCGTTGACGAAAGCTACATAACCGGCGACAAGGGCGACTTTGAGAAGTTTATGAAGTATGCGGAAGTAATGCCATACGCTATCGGAAACCCGATATTCCACTGGACGCATCTTGAACTCCAGCGCTACTTCGATATCTACGATATCCTTTCTCCCGCGACTGCGAAGGACATTTTTGACAAATGCAACAAGAAGCTCGAAACACTTACCGCGAGAAAGCTCATTGCTATGAGCAACGTAAAGAAGCTGTTCACTACCGACGATCCTATTGATGATCTGCATTTCCACAAGCTTCTCAAAGAGGACAAGACATTTGATGTGGAAGTATATCCCGCATTCCGTCCCGACAAGGCGATCAATATCGAGCTTCCGACTTACGTTCCGTATATCGCGAAGCTTGCCGATGCAGCTGACGTGCGTATCGACGGTATTGACAGCCTCTGCGAAGCGCTCACCAAGCGTATCGAGTATTTCGACAGCGTAGGCTGCGTATGCTCCGATCACGCTCTCGACGTGGTAATGTTCAAGCCTGCCGACAGGGACAAGGTCGATAAGATCGTAAAGAAGGCTCTCGCCGGCGATGACCTCACTCCCGACGAGATCAGACAGTACAAGGGCTATATCCTCGTACATCTCGGAAAGCAGTACTCCCGTCTGCACTGGGTACAGCAGTACCATATCGGCGCACTTCGCAACAACTCCCGCAGATATATGAGCCTGCTGGGACCGGACACAGGTTTCGACGCGATCGAGGATCAGACATTCGCAAAAGAACTTTCCATGCTGCTTGATACTCTTGACAGCACCGACGAGCTTCCCAAGACCATTCTCTACTGCCTCAATCCCCGCGACAACGAGGTCATAGCTACGATAATGAACTGCTTCCAGCAGGGCGGTATCGTAGGAAAGATGCAGTTCGGCTCCGCATGGTGGTTCAACGATCAGAAGGACGGTATGCAGAAACAGCTTACTGCGCTTTCACAGCTCGGTCTTGTATCTAAGTTCGTGGGTATGCTCACCGACAGCAGAAGCTTCCTTTCCTACACACGCCACGAGTATTTCAGAAGAATACTCTGCGACATGTTCGGAACTCTTATCGAGAACGGCGAATATCCCAACGATATCGAGACTGTGGGACAGATAGTAAAGGATATCAGTTACAACAACGCTGTAAAATATTTTACAAAGTGATCTGAGCCCAATTTACAGCGGATCCGGAGCAGAAAAGGAATAACTGATATTTAATATCTGAAAAACACTTGATATTTTCATCGGAATGATGTATAATCAAATTTAGGGTATGAAAATATGATGCCTGTGACAGTATGCAGAAAGGTCAACTACAATGTATAAGATCGAACAGCTCATAAAATATCATTATTTTGCCGATGTGCTCCGGACTACGGGACTTGAGCATATCACGGATCCGCTCACCGGGCTTATTTCGAGAGCGTATATCCTCGGCTTTGCAAGATCGCTTATTGCCGACAATATCCCTTTCAGCTTTGTGATGCTTGATCTTGATAATTTCAAGTTCGTGAACGATACATACGGACACAGCACCGGAGACGATGTTCTCCGCAGTGTTTCGGCATCGCTTTCGGAATATATCGAAGGCTTCGGTGTCGGCGGACGTTTCGGCGGTGATGAGCTCCTTTTTATTGATCTTGTGCATCTTAAATATGATGATAAGAAGTCTTTTTTCGCCAAACTGTACAACGACGGCGCGGTACTTCGCAGAAGCTATCATCTCACATCGTGCAGTCCGTTCATTACCGGAACGATAGGCTGTGCCACATTCCCGGACGACAGCACCGATTACGATGAGCTGTTCTCGATGATAGACAAGACCCTTTACCGCGGAAAGAGCAAGGGCAGAAACTGCTATATAATCTACGTCGAGGAAAAGCACAGAAACATAGAGATCAAGAAGCTTGCAGGTCACGGTATATGCACCATAATGCAGGCGATAGCAAGGAACTGTGAACATGTCCGTGGTATGGACAGCAAGTTCCGTTCGGTACTTCCTATGCTTATGGACGAGATCGGAATAACCGATCTTTACTATATGGACGGCAATTATATAATGCGTTCTGTCCTGAAAAGCAATTTCAGCGAGGATGTGCATGATATCAAGAAGCTGATGAAAGATGATATCTACCGCACAAATGACATCGAAGAATTGAAAGACATGGCTCCGGTTTTCTATGATGTGATGAAAAAGCATAATATGGAGACGGTAATGGTCTCGCGCATAGGAATGAATGACGATACAGACGGATATCTGATATGCGCGGAACCGAGAAGCCACCGTATATGGCAGGAAGACGAGTGCGCGATGATGTACTTCCTTTCAAAGACCATAGCCGCGGGAATACGGCTTGACGGAGACACGTTCCCGGAACACTGATCCGGCTGCCTTGGGTTGTAATTTTTGCTATACGGAAATAAAATGCCCTCTGATCTTCAGAAGGCATTTTTCTTTGGCAATGCAGGACAGCAGGCTTTATAATAATATGAAAATTATTCTTAAAAATGGTAAAAATCTATTTTATTATTGCATTTTGATTGAAATAATAATAGCTATATGATAAAATGTTCTGGTAGTAAAATTGTCTGACGGAGGCATTCTGATTTGGATAACGACAATAAAAATTCCGGCGGCAAAGTTCTTTCCGGAAGAGACAGAAAATTCCGTGAATTTGTTCTCAGCAGCAATATGTGGACAGTCATTTTTACGGTCTGCATACCTCTTGCGGCATATTCGGGACTTCTTCACATATTCAAGATAATAGATACAATGATAGCGGCACATATCGGAACAGATGCCGTTTCTTCGATCGCATACATCTCCCAGATAAGTTTCGTTATATCCGCAATAGGCGGCGGACTTGCGATAGGCGCGGGAATGAAGATAAGCGAAGCATACGGCGCAGGTGACTATGACCTTGTGAAAAAGCGGGTGAGCAGTGTTTGCTTTCTCTGCCTTATGATAAGCATACCTGTATTGCTGGTGATCCCGTTTACACCGGATTTTCTGCGGCTCAACGGCACACCGGAGGAGCTTATCGAAGCCAGCGGGCAGTATTTTTCCGTGGAGCTTGTCAATATCGCCGTTAATTTTTTCAATACCGTTTACATAGCGATAGAGCGCGCAAGAGGAAACACGAAGCTCATAATGTGGATAAACCTTATCTATCTTGCTGTAAAATCTCTGCTTACGGCATTGTTTGTGTATGTAATGAACGGTACAGTTGTTATGATCGCGGCGGCAACTCTTGTCGCAAATCTCTCAATGCTCATCATAGCGGCGGTTAATCTGCTGAAAAAGAACAGCATATTCGGGTTTTCCGCAAAGCAGATCTCTATGCGCAAGGCGGTGATCCTTCCTGTCATCAACACATCTTATCCCGCGGTCACGGAGAAGGCGGCGTTTGCATACGGAAAGCTTATAGTCAACAAGATGAGCACTGATTACGGGACTTCCGTAGTGGGCGCTCTCGGAGTATCAAACAATCTCGGCGGCATAACTACCCAGCTCCAGAACGGCTTCCAGGAAGGCGGCGCGTCTGTGATAGCCCAGAATATAGGCGGGGGAAAAACGGGGCGTGCGCTGGACGCGTTCAGAAAAATACTCATAATAAACACAGTCCTCGGCGCGGTATTTATGGCATTGACACTTGTTTTCCTTGATCCGCTGAGCAGTCTGTTTTCCGGACAGGACGAGGAATTCCGGCTTCTTATAAAGGAAGTTTACGGCTATGAGGCGCTGGGCGCGGTCACACTCGGCATTAATGCAGCGGTAATGGCGCTGCTTTACGGGTTCGGATATACGAAGCTGACACTTCTGCTGAATGTGATGCGGGTATTTGTATTCCGCATACCGGTGCTGTGGTTTTTGCAGAACTACACCGATATCGGCAGCGCAAGCGTCGGCATAGTGATGATGGTGAGCAATGTATCTGTGGGTATATGCAGCGGGATCGCAGCGGTCTTTGTGATAAGGCACATAAAAAAGAAATATGATCTCTGAGATGTCGCATGCGCTTGAGACCGGTCGCGCCCGGCGCTCGAGATTGGTCGCGCACAGCGCTCGAGATCGGGGGCAGACCCTTTTTGAAAAAAGGGTCATTCCCCCGTTCCACTCCCATTAAGAAGTTTTCCTAAACCGCATCAACAGACAGGTTGCGGCTAATCGGTTTGTACTATTATAATGTAATACCGGAGGAAAACATCTATGGAATCAATAATCAGCAAACTTTACTATGGTGAGATTAGCCCGTGCGAAAAGCCAGCGCCGAATACGGAGCGTTTCAGAGAAAACCGCAACACGATACGCAGTACCGAAGAAAAGCTGCTTGAACAGTTTCCAAAATGCAAGGAGTTGCTCAACGACTATACAGACGCACTCCGCATTGAGGCACAGTTAGAGAGCGAAGCAGACTTTGCTCGCGGCTTTCGGCTCGGCGTGCTGATAGCGCTCGAAGTAATAAAAACTGAATAAACGAACAAGCGGTTTCCGTATTTATTTTGACCCCAGTACTTACGATTGACGCTTTATTCAAAATCGAATAATCAAAAACTCCGCTCGCAATAAACGGGCAGAGTTTTTTGTGCAAAAGAAAAAGCGCACAACCTACAATTGTAAGCTATGCGCTATACTATTATATTGGTTATTGCTTAGGTGTTAACATTCACAAGGCTTATTAAGTTTTTTGTCCCTGCAAATTCCATTAATTGATTGGTACATCGTTTGTTTATTGTAGTTTAAATGATGTTAAATAACAAAATACATTCACTATTTCTGTCAAATGGGGTAGTAGCGACATTTAACAGGAACACAAACTATTTGCTTATCTTATATCTGAAATATTCAGAAACCTCATTTATTATATCTGTGCCTGATAGTCCAAACCACAATATTCCGTCATATTTACATACGATGCTTTCTAAATTATTCTCCAGCTCTATTGTCCAAAAATCAGCAGACCTATAATCGTCCGAATACATCATCATCAAATAATATCTATTATTATCAAAGAATAGATCTCTGATGATATATTCTTTTCCATCCAGTTTTACAAATCCTTTTGTTCCAGTTTTCCCAGTAACATAAAAGGTAGCCTTAATGTTAATTTCAATGCTCATCTCGTCTTGAACGGGCGTTAAATCAGAAATAACCATATCCTCAAAATAATAGAGTTTCGTATCTATAACAATATCTTTACTTTTGGGAATCGCAATAAATACACATATCACAAGAAGCAATGTTATTGTTATTATAAATATATATTTTTTCATAATCCAAGCGGACTGTTGGGAGATAACACATCGACGATCAGTGCTCCCTTATATTGGCTTACCAACCTCACATCTGTTACGCCGAGATTCCCCGAAGAAACATAGGGGGAAGCTTGCATTGCTTTATAAATAGTTATAGCACTATTAATAGATGAGTTAAAACCTCCATCGATTACTTTCATCTTGTCCACAAAAGGAACTGTATACGGAGTACCGTTTATCGATAAATATGAGGTAAAGCTTGGTTCAGCTTTTACTTTATTACTTGAAAGGGTCTGAACCCAGTCACCATTACTCTTTTGTATATAAGTAAATTTCACCGTTGTGACTGTATTCAATGCCAATAGCAAAGCGTTTCCATTTGCACTTATCTGATTTGCGGGTTGATTTCCCGAAACCAGTTTATCGGCAATATATGCATATGGAATCACTTTTCCCCCCGGCATCAAGCCTGTTATTAAGGTCACACCAGCCTGTGCTACGAGAGAAATAGCCTCATTGATCCACTTGTTGGCATCAGCAGATCCTGAAAGAAATGATCCGTATAATAGTTTGAATCCTGTTTTGTGAAGAGCAACTGCATTTGGTTTTCCCGCATCTGTAACGACAACTTCAACAATTTTATGTGATTCTCCGTCTATTGTGCGGGTAGAAGTTGTTGCATATACGGAGTATAATTGTTTAAGTTGTGACACAAGATTTTCCCTCGGATCAGAAACTCTTCTTATTCCATTTGCGCTACTTGTTCTTGAGTTAGTATCTTCATCTCTATATTCTGCGTTCATTATTATATCAACTAATTCTGAATCATCCAGCGTCATAATGTCACATCTGCTGATTTGCTTTTTTATTGTTTCAAGTTCTTGCTCTAACGAGTGAATCTCTTTATCATATAAATGTTCATAATTCACTTCATTCAATGAAACAAGCTTTAATTCACAATTTTCAAGTTCTTCAATATAATCATATAACTCTCTATTTAATGAATCATCCCAAAGGTCTGCATCCTTGAGCTCACATGCTTCTGTTATGTCTAATGTCGTTTTGTTTTCCATACTTTCATCAATAACACTCAAGTTGTTTGTTGCATAACTTGATATGCTTGATGTTGATAGTATAATAGCCGACATAACTATCGCTGTGATTTTCTTTGTTGCTTTCAACATAAAAGTATCCTTTCTGTCAAGTTATCGCTTGACTTTAAATTTTCAGGTTATTCGCAGATTTTAGTGGGTAGATTAGGACGTGGAATGAGCATTTATTCCGCGTTCTCATTGACAACGAGTCTCTATCAGCATGATTAGCAGGCAAAGGCGGCAGGTGCCGCAGGCGCAACACAGTCCATCTGTGCCGTCTGCCGGCTTACCAGCCTACCATACTGATACTCATTGTCAACGAGCTTTCGCGGCATAAACGCTCTGTGGATGACGTTTGGATTTACCTACTAAAAACTGCGAAAGACCAATTTTCACACCAATATTATAGATTTGGTTCCCGTTTTACTTCACAGTTTTTTCATCACTGTAAACAGTGATCGTTTCGGTTTTTCCGTCTTTTGTCTTAACTGTGAATACTGTTTTCAAGCGATATGTACCGCATTCAAGGTTTGCTTTACTATTGGTATAGACCGCATAATCGGAATAAACAGTTTTACTCCAATTAGTACCACTCACTCCAAAGAACAGTCCAAACGTGCTCTTCTCCAATGTTTGCTCTATTTTTACATAAGAGATGTTACTGTTTCTGTCGGAGTATGTACTTTTACAAGTAGCTTTTTTACCCGAAATAGAAAGCCTTGAGATTTTACTTGCAGAATTAATATCATCAACTACAATTACGCCGTTGATGTTTTCCTCTGTCGTGTAAGCAGCGGTATCTATTGCGAAGGCTGAAGAATAGATAAGTATTGCAGCTAAAACGGCTGAGATCTTTTTCATCGTTTTTTCCTCCTTTCCGTTTATTTGACCTTCTGATAGATATAACACTAAAGGACAAAAAAACGGACTGGTAAAAATAGCCAAAATCGCAAACGCAATTTTGGCTATCTGTACAAATGCTATTCTTTTTGTATTGATTCTATGATTTTCTCTGCCATTTGGAACGGTACGGTAAATTCAAATTCAAATATATAATCACCGTGATCCCAAACCAAACATTGATATCCGTTTTCAGTTTCAAAATACAGCATTTCTGTTCCGTTTATTGTTATTTTCTCGATTCCGGAAAATTCGGTATTAAGACGTGCATTTTTATACAAAGATTTTGGAGAAAACGAGAAACTTATTCTGTCCGTTTCATTTTCATACATTTCCCAATAAAGTATCTCATCATTATCTACAATTATATGTTCATAGCCTTCTAAATTATATGTTATCCTGTAATTATCCTCTATGAATTCAGGTGCATTTTCATCATCTAAAGAAAAGACATCTGAATGATCCGAATACATTTTAGCTTTCATTCCACCTATCAGATATGTCACATATATCGACGCGCCGGTCAGCAGTAATGCTGTTATTGCTGCAAGCAAAGCAATTCGTATTCGTTGATAGAATCTGAGTTTTCTGTATGAACGGTCAAAGTTATCCGAATTATTCAGCGTCTTTAAATAGGCTTTAAGCAGTGCTCTTTTTTTCAATCGATAACTAAGCGAGAACTTGTGAAACGGAATGCTTTGGTCAATTGAATCATCGAGTTTTTTCACTTGTTCCTCAAGGAGCTCATAAAACAAACTGTTAGCATTCATTATCGTTTCCTCCCGTCAAAACCCTATAAAGAGCAGATCTTGCTCTGTCGAGTCTTTTTCTTACAGCCTCATAGGAAATATTCAGTTCAGATGATATACTATCTAAACTCATATCATAAAAATATCGCATAAGAATTATGCTGCGCTGATCATCATTCATTTTATTCAGCGCTTCCCTGACCTTTTCTTGTTCCTGCTTGTTGGTTATACTTTGTTCCAAGTCAAAATCATCTGCAGCTTCCGGTTGATCTTCATCATCTATATCGAAATGAGCGTCCTTTTTCCTCTTCCTATATATGTTAATAGAACAGTTCCTACTAATAATAACGAGAAAACCTCTTAATTTCGGACGGTCGATCTGCATAATTTTATCAATGTTCTTAACGATTTGTATAAATGTATCATGCACAGCATCTTCGGCGTCTTGCTTGTTGTGCAAAATACTGAGGGCTACTTTGTATAAATCCTGCTCATATTGAATGTACACATTTTCTACAAAACTTTTCTGTTCTTCTGTCTCCACCATGGAGAGATAGAATGAAAGCATTGAGATTCCCTCTTTCTTTTTAATCTGCATATATTGTAACACAAAGCCCTAAAAAACGCAATAGTTCCTGCGTCGCTTCACGTTCGCCCAAGCGACCGCATTTCGGGGTAGGTCTCGGGAGGGCGCTCCCTCCTGAGCAGGTAGTACCGCGCAGTCTATGCAAAGCCCGTCGTCAGTCGGGATTTGTATAGCCAGCGGTGCTACCTGCCTATCGCCTCTGACCGCCGTAAATTTATTGGTTTGGCTATACTCGGCGGACAGAGGCGATGAAAACAGCGGGCGCTACCAATTTTCAGCAGATTTGGTGTAAGCGCAGTATCATTTTTTGCGCCGATTGGTGCAGACTTTTCAGAGTGTGAAATCCGTAGTATCACAGTCGGGAGAAATCAGTATCATTTGCGGGATAATCGGTATTAGAGACGGTAATTATTGGTGTCATCTGAAAACAGTAGAAAACGCGCCGAAAATCGCATTTTCTACAGAAATATGTGCGGCAGAGTAGTCCTCATATAACAATGATGACCCGTAGTATATGCTGCGGGTCGTTTTTATGAATTGTGAAAGCGTAAAATCGCGCATTTGGCTACTCCCCAATTATGTTTTCCACAGTTGATGAATTTACGGAAATCCTTTCACCAAACCACATTATCTGCATTACAATTTTCACTTTTTCATATCCCTGACATACTCATCATACTCAACCTCCCCGTCAAGCGCCTTAGTCCGCATCTCAATAGCATAATCCGCCCATTTCTGAAACTCCGCCTGCGTCATTTTCTTTTTGAGATACCGGGCATAGTGAGCCTTGTATGCCTTGTGATAAACGCTCCAGATCGGGTCGGTCTTTAGCTTGTCGTTAAACTTTTTCCGGTGTCCGAGATCACGGCAGCATTTATCGGGCTGCCCCTTGACCGGACGCTTGCAGTAATTCGAGTAAAAGCCGCGCTCCAGCACAAAGTACCGTCCGCACAGATCGCATTTTCGTGGCAGGTATCGGTTTTGCAGACCTTTGAATAATTCAATATACAGGAAGCCTCCGATCGTCGTGAAATGATAGTTTTCACACAGGACGGAGGTTTTCTTGCGTTTAAGGACTTTGTAAGTAAGTGTCATGGTACCGGACGGGATAAGCTTATCATAATTGTTTAATTTCTTGTTAGCTTCGGTATTGAAATCGTCGAGCACCTCCGCGATTTCCTCATTGGTCAGAAATTCCTCTCGACTGTGTATCTTTTCAAGGAACGGTTCGTAAGCACGCTTAACGCGCAGCAAGTCCTCAAAAATAGTGATGTAGTGGTAAATGAAGTCCTTTAGTTCGGCGTTGAACTTCAGCACCTCGTCAATAGTGTCCGGATCATCAATCTCATCAAGCGGATCGCCGGGACGAAATGAAGTCAGCATGCGGTCATGTTCGTACATCGGTTCGTGATAGACTGTTCCGGCATCATCGTCCTCGTTGTAATCATCGTAGCTGTCGTATTTATTGTAGTCGAACCATTCGTGTTCGATCTCATTGTCATCTATATTGAAAAGAACGCTGTGCCGATTAAAGATGTCGTAGAGTCCACTGTCACGGAGCGGAAAGCTGTTGTACGGCGGCAGGGAATGTATATACTCCTCCGCGCGATCAAAAAACGAGATCGCTTCTGTAAATATCATCTCACAGGAAGTAATTTGCGAGTGTGTTTCGGGGTAGTGGAGAAGCCGGAGATACTCCTTGCAGAAGCCCAGCTTGTCCTTCACGCCCTTGAAGCTTTTTTGCAGATATTTTTCAAGTATCGCCCCCAAAGTGTACTCTTTAGTGCCGTTGATGTAAAATTTTTCGTCATAGTAAAACGCATCAAACTCAGTCATAATGCGGTTTCTCCTTGTCCCTCAAAAAATATTTTCAAAAAATTTTTAAAAATAGAAGTCAACTAAGAAAAAAGTAGAAAGTATCTAAAAATAGAAGTCAACTCATCTTTTTATAGACATATAATACCAAATCTATTGACTTTTGTCAAGCCTTCGCTATAATAGAAATTGAGCTCAGGGATAAAAGCAATTATCCCACAAAATGAAGTCCGGATATTCGTTGAAGGTTTCTTTTATGCGCGCATCCGTGCGCGCTTTTGGAAACCTTCTGTATGACATCCTGTCATAGAAAGGAGGAAAAGCCATAGCTAACGAAATTGTGTTTTCGGAACTCAGATTCAGAAATGTATCACCTGCCAGACTTGCAAAAGCGCTGGGACTTACCGAGAAGGTCTTGATGCAGGTTCTGCGTTTTGAGCTTGACGAGCAGGAACAGCTTCGCATGGTGCAGCTGATAAACAGCATCGCGCGATAGTTTTGCGAGGGGTTACAGGAAAAAGTGATCACAAAGCCGGAAAAATTTTCAGGGGGGTCTTCGCTTTTTAGTTAAGTAAACCGTTAATTGCGCTAATCAACGCAAGCATAGATCGGTAATATTACCGATCGCGAAAAAATCAAAAGTATTTCGAAGGTTTCTTTGTATGCGCGCGTCGTGCACGCCTTTGGAAACCTTCTTCATGACATCCTGTCATGCGATACTTTTGATTCCGGAAAATGGGATCCTGACCCATTTTCGACTATACAAATTCGCAGGATTTTATGAAGGGAGAGAAGAATTGAGGACAAACAGAAAGTACGAAGTCTTAACATTCACCTTCGACGAGTGGGATAAAATAGAGAAGCTCGCTGACAGGTGCAGAATGAAAACGGCAACATTTATCAAGACTGCCGCGCTGAAGGGTAAGGTGTTCGTGATCGACTTGAAAGAAAACCATGATTATGTGGTTGCACTTAACAGGATCGGCTCGAACATAAATCAGATCGCACGGATAGCAAACGAGACCGGGTATATACACCCCGATGATCTTGCAAGGCTCGACGAATTCAAGGAGGAGATTTGCCGTATATCAAAGTCATATCAATCAAAGATTCAGTCGCTGGCTGCCTGAATTACATTGCCACCCCTGAGAAAACGGAAGATAGGGAATTGCTGACGGGCATCAACACTTCCGCAGATCTGAAAGAGGCTTTGCAGGATTTCAAGCTGACATACGAAGTGTGTTCGCACAAAAGTTTTACTGCAAAACCTCTTGAGGGTAAGTCTCCGGTCAAAGCGTTTCACCTTGTCCAGTCGTTCGCGGCAGGCGAGTGCAGCGTAGAAACGGCGCACAGGATAGGTGTGGAGTGGGTGCAGAAAGCGTTCGGCGCTGACTATCAGGTAGTAGTGACCACCCACGTTGACACCGAGCATATCCACAATCACTTCCTGCTATGCCCCTACGATCTGAACGGCAAAAAGTTCAACAGCAACAAGGCAAGTGTTGACCGGGTACGGAAGGTTTCGGACGCTATATGCCGCCGGTACGGTATCGGAGAAATGGAAAAGCTCCGCGCCCAGCCCGACCACAAGCCTTGCGCAATTTGCTACGGCGAGTGGCTGCACCGCAAGCGGGGTACTTCATGGAAATCGAGAATTTCCGAGTACATCGACAGCCTGATACCTCTGTCCAAAAATCTCGATCATCTGTTGCAGATCATGGAAGCTCATGGGTACAAAGTCAAGCGCGGATGCTATATCTCCGTCCGGGCGCCCGAACAAAAGAAGTCAGTCCGGCTGAAAACGCTGGGCGCTAATTACGCCGAAGCCGCACTTGCAGACCGGATACAGGAGTACCTTGACGCCCAGCCAAAACCGAGAACTCTTAACGAGATCTTCGAGCTGCTGCAAAGGGAATTCAAGCGTCAAACGCGGAACATCTGTTTCGCCGCAGGCGTGAAAAACGCTACCGAGCTTCTCGGCAAGCAACTCACACTTATCAATAATGAGCATATCAACAGCGTAAGTGAAGCCGAGCAGCTTTTGGAAAATACTCAAAAGCGTATCACGGAATTGGAAACGGCAATAACGGATCTGAGCGCGGAAGCCCAGCACAAGCAGATCGTGGCTGCCGCCGCCGAACGATTCTTCCGTAAGACCAAGCCTTATCCGGCTTCGCAGAAAAAGGCGGACAAGCTGATACTGAAAAATGCCGGGGTCTCATCTTTGGCTGATGTCTCGGAATACAGCGCAGATGTGGAATCCGATTACACAAAGCTCGCGGAGATGCAGGCAGAACTTGTGGAACTGAAAAAGCGCGAAGCGCTTCTGCATAACATCATCACGACCTACAACGACCGGGATGACTACATCACCAAGCTCGTCAAGCGGACCCGTGAAAAGCTTTCGGAACAGGAGCAGGCGAGGGTAGCCGAGCTCAAAGCAAAAAAGTATGCGGTCTATACGCCTATCGAGACCAATAATTTTCATGTTGCGAGAGCAAACATAGACTACTATAATGAGAGCTTTGAGCAGAGCGTGTTCGATGTTAGTGCTGATCCCGATAAGATTGGCGAGGTGCTGACAACTATCAGAGATACGGCAAATCTGTATGCCGGCGATGTTATCTGTTTAGACAACGTCGGGTACTATTTGGATTACGACAAGATCTATCGTGTCGATGATTTTATGCAGTCCCGTGCCGAAGCCGAGCGCCAGCGTCAGGAACAAATCGAGCGTGAGCGTCAGGAAGAACTTGCTCGCAAGGAACAGGAGCGCCGTGCCGAAGAAGAACGCCGTCGTAAGCAGGAAGAGCAGGAGCGCAAAAAAGCGGAAGAAAAACAGAAACATCAGTCAGCGCCAAAGAAAAAGAGATCAATTTAAGTGAGAGAGGAAACACAAAACCGGCGACACCACAGAAAAATAGAGGTGCACCGGTAAGGAATGGAGGTCTATTTGAGAAGAAATGAAATAACTACGCCCGTCGCAGCGAATACGGCAGAACCGCCCGTTCAGACGGACAACGTATCAATTTACAGGTTTGGTAAGGCAGTCTATAAGGTTACGGCGCACTTCAACCTTGAATGTACCGAAACCCTCGCCGATGTTGTCGGTAGGCTGATCTTGCAGGATTTGAACGATACGGACAACTAATTGCAATTAAAAGCGGCGGTTTATTGAAATAAAACTTTAAAGCCTTGACAAATTTCTTGCAAAGGTGTATAATAATAGCACAAACCGATAGCCGCCGCTTGTTTGTTGGGAACAGGAGGAAAAATGACAAACAAGATAACGGCACTTTACTGCCGCCTCTCGCAGGACGATATGCTAGCGGGAGAAAGCAACAGCATTACAAATCAAAAGGAAATTCTGCTCAGATACGCAAAAGAAAACGGCTTTGTCAATCCGCAGATCTACGCTGACGACGGTTACAGTGGCACAAACTTTGACCGACCGGACTTTCAGAGAATGAAAACGGACATCGAAAACGGCAAGGTGTCAACAGTCATCGTAAAGGACTTGTCCCGTCTCGGGCGTGAATATTTGCAGACCGGCTATTTCACGGAAATGTTCTTCCCGGAGCATGACGTTCGTTTCATTGCCATTCACGACAATGTGGATTCTCAGCATGGCGACAACGATTTCGCACCGTTCAAGAACCTGCTTAACGAGTTTTACGCTAAAGACGTTTCGCGCAAGGTCAGAGCGGTTTTCAAGGCTAAAGGTCAGTCGGGGAAGCATTTAGCAACCCGTGCGCCATACGGATACAAGAAGTCTGATGAAGACAAAAACGTATGGGTGATCGACGAACCTGCCGCTGAGGTCGTCCGGAAAGTCTTTAAGCTCTGCATTGAGGGCTATGGACCGCTTCAAATCGCAAAACGATTGACGGCGGAAGGCATTCCGACACCGTCGGCGCACTTCGCGGAAATGGGAACGAACGGCAGTAACCGGGTAGGTTCCAAGTGGGATCAGCGCTCCGTCCGGGATATACTGGAAAAGGTCGAATATGCCGGGCATACCGCGAATTTCAAGACAACGACAAAGTCGTATAAGTGCAAAAAGCGTATTCTTTTTCCAAAAGAGGACTGGCTGATTTTCGAGAATACCCACGAACCTATCGTTTCGCAGCATGATTTCGACCTTGTTCAGCAGCTTCGCGCCAACAAACGCAAGCCGCAGAGGAGCAATGAGCCTAACCCGTTTTCGGGCATCGTCTTTTGTGCGGATTGCGGCGCAAAGCTGTATCTGAATCGTGGTAAGGGCATTTCGCCAAAGTATGAATCTATGAAATGCGGGACATATTCGCGCCAGTATCACGAATGTACCGTGCATTACATCCGGACTTGTATTCTAAAGGAGATCGTACTCGGAGAAATAAACAAGCTGCTTGGTGCAGTCCGTGACGACGAGGACGGATTCGTTCAATGGTCAATGGAGAGATCATCGGCAACACATCTCGATGAGGTCAAGAAAGCTAAAAAGCTTCTCTCAAAGGACGAGCGCCGAATTGAGGAACTTGACAGGCTTTTCAAAAGGCTGTACGAGGATAATGTTCTCGGAAAGATCGACGACGAACGGTTTTCGCAGATGTCAGCGGATTATACCGGCGAACAGCGTAAGTTGAGAGAAGAAACGGCAAAGCTCCGCACTCTGATAGACGAGAAAGAACAGAAAAGCAGCGATATATTGCATTTTCTCGAAATCGTCCGCAGATATGAGCACGTCCCGGAGCTTACACCAAAGCTGATGCACGAGTTCGTCGAGAAAATCGTCGTACACGAAGCCGATAAGTCCAACGGACACAGAGAACAAGAAGTCGAGATTTACTTCCGCTTCAACGTGTATGTCGCTACAATCACACTCGACAGCAGAGAATACAAGAAAACGGCAGCGTGAGAAATCGCGCTGCCAAAGGGAACAGGGGAACTTCTATATGGGAACGGAACTCCCGAACCCCCTTTCCTAAAAACTTTGATCGCTCCGCAATTAATGGAGAAGTCTTTCAGAACAGAATAAAGACTGCTCAAATTTGTTATTTTCAGCAGTCTTTTTTGTATTCAGATGAATATAGCTAACCGAGGTGGCGCACCCGCCGATCGAAGAATGTCGCTGCGCATCAGTTTAGGGGGTCCAGCCCCCTTTTTTAAAGGGGGCTGGCGGGTCTGGGCGGAGCCCAGTCTCAAAAGCTCTCTTAAAAAAGTCTCTTCTAAAAAAGGCACGAAGTGCCGGATTTACAGCCTTGCGGTGATAGTAAGGCTGTTGCCGTCCTTGCTGAGTGCTTCGATGCGTCCGCCGTGGGCATTCACGATCGACTGCGCCATAGAAAGACCAATGCCGTAGCCGGGAGTCTCGCTGCTGTGGGACGAATCGCCTCGTCTGAAACGGTCGAAAAGTTCCGGGTGAGCGCCTTTCTCAATGTTCTCTGCGGTGTTCTCGGAGGACAGTATTATATGCCTGCCCTTTGCCGACAGTGTAAACAGGATAGTACCGCCCTCCGGGGTGTACTTGACCGCGTTGTCAGCAAGTATCGAGCATAGTTTCGCAATCATGCTCTTGTCGCCCTTGAATATAATGCCGTCCTTTATATCTGCGGTGAATCCGAGACCTTTCTGCTCCGCCATGAGGGAGAACGGGTCAAGTATCTCCGAGACAGTTTCCGAAAGGAAAAAGCTTTCAAATGTCAGCTGCGACGATCCTTCGTCCATTCTTGCAAGTGCGACAAGTTCGCCGGTAAGTGTCGCAAGCCGTTCTGTCTGGCTGGTGATGCCCTTTGTCCACTTGCTTTCGCCCTGCTCCATTTCGATAACTTCTGTGCAGGAATTTATCACTGCAAGCGGGGTTTTGAGCTCGTGACCTGCATTTGTTATGAATTTCTTCTGCTTTTCGTAGCTTTCGGCCACAGGTTTCGTAACTATACCGGAAAAAATTACGATAAGCACGAATACGGCAGCAGCGGCTCCAAGCGCAACAAGCAGGCTTATTATCATAAAATCGCGCACGGATTTCAGCGCTCTTCCGCGGTCTATGAATATGCAGAGCCTGCCTGTGTCGGTCTTTTTTATGAGGTACTTGTAGTTGGTTTCGTAACCCCTTGTTTTTCCGGCAGCAATAAGCCTCTGCGCCATTTCGAGCGCGTCTTCCGTTGATACCGCAGCGATCTTGCCGGTATCTATGCTTTCGGGAGTGCCGTTGTCCTTTATTGAAACTGTGAAGTATCTTGTTTCGTAAGGAGTTTCGGCAGTTATCAGCTCTTTCCTTTTCAGATCGTCATACTTTCTTCTCGGATCCTGCTGGAAGTCTCTTTGCGGACGTTCGGTCGCGGCAGGAGTGGTAACCGCAGCGACAGAGATCTTTTCATCGTCAACGTCGTCTGAGTCATTGACATCTCGGTCATCATCATCGTCGTCGGAGTCGTCATCATCGTCAAAGTCGTCATCATCATCGGAGAGCGGAGCCGGAGGAGGAACGTCATCTCCTTCCGGTTTTTCCGGCGGCTGTTCGCCGTCCTGCGGTGCAGGGGGAGGCTGATCCGTACCGGAGGGTGCGGAAATGTCAGGCTCATGTGGGACAGGAGCAAAGCTGCCGCCGTTCTCGGCAAGCAGATCCAGCAGTACATCGGCTTCCGAATCGGAGTTCAGATAGTTTGCGATATTCATTGCCGCGACAATGACCGCAAGTACCGCAAGCACCGAGATCATAGCCGTTATTATGAAGCTTTTCCGTAGTTTCTTTATCATAGAGTGATCTCCGCAGATACGCATTCAGAACCGAGTGATCTGCTCTTTCCGTCGGGTTGTGAAGTGCCGGCATAAAGTGTGAAACGGCTGCCGAATATCTTTCTTTCGCCGCTTTCGCTGACAGCAGTGAATGCTCGTTCCGGTACCGGAATTGCGATCTCTTTGCTTTCTCCGGCATCAAGGTGTATGCGCTTGAATCCGCACAGGCTGACATTCGGCACGGCGAATTCCGATGTGTCTTTGATATAGAGCTGTACAACGTCCTCGGTGGAACGGCTGCCGGCATTTTCGGCTGTGATGTAAGCTGTTCCGTCACGGCAGGCAAGGGAAGTGCATCTTACATTCCCGTATGTCAGCCCGTAGCCGAAGGGATAAAGCACGTTGTTTTCGGTAAAGCGGTAAGTCCTGTTCTTCATGTAATAGTCCTTGAAATCCGGGAGTTTATCGGCGCTTTCATAGAATGTTACGGGCAGTTTGCCGGAGGGGGAGATTTTGCCGAAAAGGATCTCCGCAAGCGCCTTTCCGCCTTCCGAACCGGGGTACCATGCGTGGAGCAGAGCATTGGCGCTTTCCGCATGAACGTTCACTGAGCTTCCTGCGGCAGTCACGATAACTGTCGGCTTTCCTGCGGCGAGTATCTTCTGTATCAGTATGCGCTGCGGTTCCGGGAGTTCAAGATCCCGCTTGTCGCCGGAGGAGAATTCGTTGCCGGTATCGCCCTCTTCGCCCTCGATAGTGGCGTCAAGTCCCACACACAGCACAACCGCGTCCGCGCATTTGGCTGCTGCAACGGCTTCCGCGTATCTGTCGCCCGCCTGTGCAAGACCGGAGACTCTGTCCTTGTAGAGGTGGCAGCCTTCTGCGAAAATAACCCGTCCCGGGAATTCGCTCATTATGCCGTCGAGGAAGGTAACGTACCTGTCCGCACGCCCGTTGTAGTTTCCTTCGAGGGCGGCTCTGCTGTCGGCATTCGGACCTATGACAGCAATGGTTTTCAGTTTGGCGATGTCGAGGGGCAGTATTCCGTCGTTTTTGAGCATCACTATCGAGCGTCTTGCGCAGTCCAGCGATACTGCACGGCTTTCCTCTGTGCAGACGGCGGTGTAGGGGATATCATCGTACTCTGTCTTTTCATCGAACATACCGAGCCTTATTCTCGTGCGTAGAACATGAACGCAGGCACGGCGGATATCTTCTTTTGTGATGAGACCTTCATCAAGCGCGGTGAGCAGATTCATATAGGTGCAGCCGCAGTTCACATCGCAGCCTGCTTTCAGCGCCATTGCCGCAGATTCCGCGGGAGTTGATGTCACATGGTGATGCATGTGGAAATCCTGTACTGCCCAGCAGTCGGAGACGAAGTAACCGTCAAATCCCCATTCTTTCAGTTTGTCCATGAGGAAGCTGTTGGCGCAGGCAGGCTCGCCGTTCACACGGTTATAGGCTCCCATTACGCCCTCGACTTTTGCGTCGCGCACAAGAGCCTCAAATGCCGGGAGGTAGGTCTCTTCCATTTCCTTTGCGGAGATCTTCGCATCGAAGCAGTGGCGGTCAGCTTCCGGACCGCTGTGTACTGCGAAATGCTTTGCGCAGGCTGCCGCTTTGAGCACCTTGCCGTCGCCTTGTATGCCGCGGACGAATGCTTTTCCGCACTCGGAGGTTAGATACGGGTCTTCGCCGTAAGTTTCGTGACCGCGTCCCCAGCGCGGATCGCGGAAGATGTTGATGTTCGGCGCCCAGAGCGTGAGCCCTTTGTAGATATCGGTGTCGCCCTCTGCGCGGTATGCGTTGTATTTCGCGCGGGCCTCCTCCGAGGTGATCCCGGCAGCCCTTCCGACAAGTTCCGTATCGAACATTGCCGCGAGACCTATCGCCTGCGGGAACATGGTAGCTGTCCCGGAGCGGGCGAGACCGTGCAGTCCCTCGTTCCACCAGTTGTAGGCGGGGATCCCGAGCCGTTCGACTGCCGGAGCATCGTAACGGAGCTGCGCCGCCTGTTCCTCTGTTGTAAGCTCATCGGCAAGTGCTTCTGCGCGCTCCTGTGCCGTGAGAGATGTATCAAGATATCTTTTTATATTTTCATTTGCCATTTCCAACACTCCTTTTCAACATTATAACATATTCCTGCGTTTAAGGTCAACATATTTTTGTTGCTTGCGCATAAAAATGTTGAGTGTGAATATGACATAATACCGGCATTGAAAATTGTGCAGATTTTATAAATATGTTAGTAAAAAATGATGATTTTTTATAAATCTCTTGAAATTTTCCAAAAATGTGGTACAATTATAATTGAGCAGTTATAGAATTGCTTAAAATGGTTATGTCACGGGGCTTCCGTTGACGGACAGGAGGAGCTTATCATGAAGATTTTATATGCCGCAAGCGAAGCACAGCCGTTTGCAGCATCAGGCGGACTTGCCGATGTTGCGGGATCTCTCCCTAAGGCGCTCGTAGAGGCTGGTCACGAGTGTATGGTAGTTATGCCGTACTATGTGAATACAATTAAGCCGGAAGTTCGTGAGACCTTAGAATATATAACGAATTTCTATGTGCCGGTAGGCTGGCGCTCGCAGTACTGCGGTATTTTCACCACCACCCTCAACGGGGTAAAATACTATTTCATCGACAATGAGTATTACTTCAAGCGTGACTTCGGTCTGTACGGATATTACGACGATGCCGAAAGATACGCGTTCTTCTCGAGAGCCGTTCTTGAGATGCTGGAACACCTCGAAATAAAGCCGGATATCATCAATTCCAACGACTGGCAGACAGCCCTTATCCCGATCTACTACAACATATACTATAAGTACCACCACAATATGTGGGGCATACGCAATGTGTTCACGATCCACAATATCGGCTACCAGGGTCAGTACGGACTTGAGCTTACCGAGGAGATATTCTCTATCCCGAGACATCTGAGCTCTATCATCGAATATGACGGCGACGCGAACCTCATGAAGGGCGCGATCGAAATGGCGGACAAGGTAACTACCGTTTCGCCGACTTACGCTAAAGAGATACTCAATCCGTGGTTCTCTCACGGTCTTGACCGCTGCCTCAACACGAAGCAGTACAAGACCTGCGGATTCCTCAACGGTATCGACACCGATATGTACAACAGCAAGACCGACAAGGATATCCCCGCAAACTTCAGCGTCGGCAAAATGGCAGGAAAGAAGACCTGTAAGGAAAAGCTGCTTGAAGAAGCAGGATTGCCCGGCGGCGATTCCCCTGTTCTCGGTATCATTTCGAGACTTGTTGAACACAAGGGCTTTGACCTTATCAAGTGCGTTCTCGACAATATCGTATGCTCCGGCATAAAGGTGATCGTTCTCGGATCCGGCGATAAGCAGTACGAAGACTATTTCTACTATATGCAGAACAAGTATCCGGAAGCTGTAAGCTTCAAGTGCGGATATATTCCCGCATACGCTAAGCGCATCTACGCCGGTGCGGATATGTTCCTCATGCCCAGCAAGAGCGAGCCATGCGGACTTGCGCAGATGATAGCTCTCCGCTACGGTACAGTACCGATCGTTCGCGCGACCGGCGGTCTTAAGGATTCTATACTTGACTACGGCGATCCCAGCGGCGAGGGCGTAGGCTTTACATTCCAGTCCTACAACGCGCTCGATATGCTCGGCGCTATCAACAGAGCAAAGGAAGTCTACGACGATCAGGCGAAGTGGAAGAAGCTCGTCGAAGTCGGCATGAAGAAGGATTTCAGCTGGAACCAGTCCGCAAAGCTCTATATCGGGCTTTACGAGGAATTGTGCAG
>JAFVBZ010000093.1 GCA_017479645.1 Ruminiclostridium sp.
CATAGTAATACATATGAAGCGTGATACGATTATTCTTGTTCAGCTTTCCTATCAACCGCAGAATTGTGCTGTCATCGTTATAGCTGTCGGTATGTATCAGCTCCGCAGCTGATTCAAGCGGCTGAGAAAATTTGCGCCAGCGCGAACCGAGCAGTGTTTTTCCGCGATTAACGGCACATCTTATCAGCCATGCCTTTACATGTTCATCGTCATTGAAAGTTCCGCCGTACTTGTATAGCCGCATAAACGCCTCCTGCGTAATATCATCTGCATCGTACTCATTGCGTACCAGACAGAGCGCGGCGGCAAACACATTCCGCCGGTAGAGCCTGACATAATGCTCTAATTCGCTGTCAGTCATTCGTATCTCACCTCCCTCTTTCTGCTGAAAGGACCTTTCACTCATAACACCCTGCAAGTTCGCTAAACCTGTCAATTTCTGAAAATATTTTTTGATTTCATCAATTTGAACAATATTATACATCATTTTTTTAGCATCTGCAACAAAGCAGATATGCCGTCACGGTCAATATTTCCGTTTCCGTGAAAAACTGACGGTCAAAAAGAAAATTTTATGGAAAAGTGTCGAAAAGCATTGCAAAAATTGAAATAATAGTGTATAATATAATCTGTATTACCTTGCAGAGGGTAATTATTTTCATGCAAATTATAATAGTATATATAAAAGCGGCGCATTGCCGCGGATCTTATAAAGGGTGATAATTTATGCTTCATATCGGACTTGACGTAGGTTCAACAACTGTCAAGATAGCCGTTATCAACGACAAGAACGAGTTTGTTTACAAGAACTACCAGAGACATTACTCCGACATAAAAAAGACGCTTGCCGAGGTGCTTCTCGGCGGACTGGAAAAGGTTGACGATACCGAGATAACCGCTTCCGTTACCGGTTCCGGCGGTATAAACGCCGCAAAATGGCTGGACATACCTTTCATTCAGGAGGTAGAAGCCGGTGCGGTGGCTATCGAAGCGCTCATTCCCGAAACAGATGTTGCTATCGAGCTTGGCGGAGAGGACGCAAAGATCACATATCTGCGCGGAGGCATAGAACAGCGCATGAACGGTTCCTGCGCAGGCGGCACCGGCGCGTTCATAGACCAGATGGCGGCGCTCCTCAACACCGACATCACCGGACTCAACGAGCTTGCGAAGGATTACGAGACTATCTATCCTATCGCTTCCCGCTGCGGAGTATTCGCAAAGAGCGATATCCAGCCGCTGCTCAATGACGGCGCAAAAAAGTCGGACGTTGCCGCGTCTATCTTCCAGTCAGTCGTAAACCAGACCATTAGCGGACTTGCCTGCGGCAAGCCTATCCGCGGAAAAGTGGCATTCCTCGGCGGACCGCTGTTCTATCTGTCCGAGCTGAGAAAGCGCTTTATAGAGACGCTGGATCTTGCTCCCGAAGATGTGATATTCCCGCCCGATGCGAACCTGTTCGTTGCGACCGGCGCGGCTCTCGCGGACAACAGAAAGACCGTGAATATCGCCGCACTCAAGGAAAAGATCGCGTCCCTCGGAAGTGTTACAGTCCACGAGGTAGAGCGCCTTGCTCCGCTTTTTGAGAGCGAGGAGGAGAAGCAGGCTTTCCTTGACCGCCATTCAAAGAATGTCATTCCCACCGCCGATCTCGCGCAGCACAAGGGCAAGTGCTATCTCGGCATAGATGCGGGCTCAACCACAACAAAGGCGTGCCTTATCAACGAGAATGCGGAGATACTCTATTCATTCTATAACAACAACCTCGGTGACCCGCTGAAATCGGTCATCGGAATACTTAAAGAAATATACTCGCTTATGCCGGAGGATGCATATATCGCGAAAGCGACTGCTACCGGATACGGCGAACACCTTATAAAAGCGGCGCTCGGCGTTGACTACGGCGAGATCGAGACTATGGCGCATTACAAGGCTGCGGAGAAGATACTCCCCGGTGTCGAGTTCATTCTCGATATCGGCGGTCAGGATATGAAGTGCATGCGCGTAAAGAACGGCGAGATCGAGAGCATACTGCTCAACGAGGCATGCTCTTCCGGCTGCGGCTCTTTTATCGAGAACTTTGCCGCCGCGCTGGGCATGACCAGCCGTGAGTTCGCGCAGATCGGACTTGAAGCCGAGCACCCGGTAGATCTCGGCTCCCGCTGCACGGTATTCATGAACAGCCGCGTAAAGCAGGCGCAGAAGGAAGGCGCGTCCGTTGCGGATATCTCCGCCGGTCTCAGCTACTCGGTAGTAAAGAATGCGCTGTTCAAGGTAATAAAGATACGCGATCCGAAGCAGATGGGCGAGAAGATAATCGTCCAGGGCGGTACGTTCATGAACGCCTCCGTTCTCCGCGCATTCGAGCTTACCTGCGGACGTGAGGTAGTTCGTCCCGACAAGGCTGGACTTATGGGCGCATACGGAAGCGCGCTGGTCGCTATGCAGCGCGATGACGGCACAGGCTCCACCGTTTCGCCGCTTGAAAAGCTGGAGAACTTCACGATACAGAAATCTACCGCGCGCTGCGGAAGATGCTCAAACAACTGCCTGCTCACCATAAGCAAGTTCTCCGACGGCAAGCGCTTCATCACCAACAACCGCTGTGAGCGCGGCGCGGGTACGGGCGCGGGGAAATCCACGCTCCCGAATATGTATGACTTCAAGTACAAGCGCCTGTTCGAGCACTACAAGCCGATACCGAAAGAGGAAGCAAAGCGCGGCGTAGTCGGCATTCCGAGAGTTCTCGGAATGTACGAGAACTACCCGTTCTGGTTCACTTTCCTTACCGGGCTCGGATACAGTGTTCTTCTATCGCCGAAATCCTCCCGTGAGATATACGATATGGGTATCGAGACGATGCCCTCCGAGTCGGTATGCTATCCGGCAAAGCTCTCCCACGGACATATAGAATGGCTGTTAAAGAACGGCGCGGACTTCATATTCTATCCCTCGCTTACTTATGAGATGGACAACGGCGGAAAGGGCGACAACCACTATAACTGCCCCGTTGTGGCGACATACAGCGAAGTAATAAAGAACTCCGTTCCCGCGCTTCGTGACAAGAACGTGCGGTTTATGAACCCGTTCCTTCCCATATACGATAAAAAGGCTATGACACGCCGTATCGTCGAGGAATTCTCTCCGCTCGGCATAAGCGGAGAAGAGCTCGGAGCGGCACTTGCCGAAGCTTACGCCGAGGACGCGCAGTTCAAGGCTGACGTGCATAAAGAGG
Source organism: Ruminiclostridium sp. (assembly GCA_017479645.1). Taxonomy (GTDB): domain Bacteria; phylum Bacillota; class Clostridia; order Oscillospirales; family Ruminococcaceae; genus Ruminiclostridium_E. Next base: position 3,236 of record JAFVBZ010000093.1, read on the forward strand.
GCGAGCGCATACTGAAGCTTCTCGAAGAAACGGGCAAGAAGGGCATAGTGCTTGCCGGAAGACCCTACCATGTCGATCCGGAGATAAACCACGGCATACCGGAGATGATAACCGGCTACGGCTACGCGGTGCTTACCGAGGACAGCATTGCCCACCTCGGCGATCTTCCGAGGCCGATACGCGTCGTGGATCAGTGGATGTACCACAACAGGCTTTATAACGCGGCGGCATTCGTCGCCGGCCGGAAGGATCTCGAACTTGTCCAGCTCAACAGCTTCGGCTGCGGACTTGACGCGGTCACCACCGACGAGGTGCAGGAGATACTCCAGGGCAGCGGAAGAATGTACACCCTGCTGAAAATAGACGAGGTCAACAACCTCGGTGCCGCAAGAATAAGGCTCCGTTCGCTGATTTCAGTAATGGAAGAGCGCGAGCGCACCGGTTATGTTTCGGACAAGGTATATACCGGCTACACGCGCCAGCCCATATTCACAAAGGAAATGAAGAGCCGCTACACGATACTTGCGCCCCAGATGGCACCGTATCACTTCGAGCTTCTCGAAGCGGCATTCAGATATTCGGGATTCGACTTTGTGGTGCTGAAAGACTACTCGAAGCAGATAGTCGATACCGGACTCAAATATGTCAACAACGATGCCTGCTATCCGTCCATACTTACTGTCGGTCAGCTGATGAACGCGCTGGAGAGCGGAAAGTACGATCTCTCGAAGACCGCGCTGCTCATTACCCAGACAGGAGGAGCGTGCAGAGCCACAAACTACATCAGCATGATAAAGAAGGCTCTTGCGGACGGCGGTTACGGCGATACTCCGCTGCTTTCGCTGAACTTCAACGGTTTTGAGAAGCAGCCCGGATTCAAGATCACTCCCGCGCTTGCGGTAAGAGCGTTTATGGCGGTAGTTTACGGTGATGCGATATGCCGCTGCCTGTACAGGGTGCGTCCTTACGAGATCGAGAAGGGAAGCGCGGATAAGCTTTACGAAAAGTGGAATACTTATCTCCGGAAGGATCTTGAACACATCAGCTTCTCGCGCTACAAGCAGAACCTGCGCCGCATGGTACAGGAGTTCAGCGATCTGCCGGTGTATGATATCGAAAAGCCCCGTGTCGGCGTAGTCGGCGAGATTCTTGTAAAGTACAGCCCTGCCGCAAACAACGATGTGGTGCGCTTCCTCGAATCCGAGGGCGCAGAAGCGGTGGTTCCCGATCTTATGGGATTCATCTACTTCTTCTGCGATCACGCAAATTCCCGCAAGGAGTTCCTTACCGTTTCCGGTGCGAGATACTTCTTCAGCAACAAGGCGATATCGCTGCTGGAAAGCCTTGAAAAGCCTTTCATAGAGGCAATAAAAGGTACCAAGTTCGGCGGATTTACGCCGATACGCGAGATGAGAAAGCTCGTTGACGGCATTGTCTCCACCTGCAATATCGCCGGTGAGGGCTGGTTCCTGTCGGCGGAGATGCTGGAGCTTCTTGAAAGCGGCGTCAACAATATTATATGTATGCAGCCTTTTGCCTGCCTGCCGAACCATGTTACCGGCAAGGGCGTTATCGGCGAGCTTCGCAGACGCAATCCCGAGTCTAACATAATCGCCGTTGACTATGATCCCGGCGCGTCCGAGGTAAACCAGATCAACCGCATAAAGCTGATGCTCACCGCGGCGCTCAAGAAGATCAGAAACAAGGATTCCATCGCGATACCGGAAGCGCTCGTAAAGGACGAGTATTCCGAGATCCTTGACAGCAAGGCGGTCTGATGACGAAGCGCGTTCGCGCGTCTTAACAGACGGTTCTGGGGCTGCTCGCCCCCGTCCCCCGGCAGGGCAATGCCCTGCACCCGGATCCCGTAATACGGAAATCAAGATAATGTAAATAAAATTTACATTTTTGCAAAAAAGCTATTGACAGGTAAATAAAATTGTGGTATTATATAAATGCGGTAAATGATATTTACCTCGAAGATAAACACTGAATGGAAAGGTGAAAGTTATGGCTGAATTCAAATTCACAGACGCAGGAAAGACCGGCAGCGGTGCAAAGAGCACAGGCTCCGGAAACAAGACAGGCGGCATCATACTCGCTGTTGTTATACTCGTTATAATCCTTGCCGTTGTGTTCAACTGCTTCACTATCGTGCAGGAAGGTTTCATCGGCGTTAAATACCAGTTCGGACGCATAATCAAGGACGATCTCTCCGCAGGTCTCAACTTCCGCATTCCTTTTGTTGAGGAGATACAGGAAGTCGATATCCGTGACCAGATATACTCCGTAACAGCGGACGCTTATACAAGCGATACCCAGAGCGTAAATGACCTCCAGCTCAAGCTCAACTACCGCTATTCCAGCGGCATGCTTTCGAGCATTATCCGCGATACCGGCATCAACAACGTCGAGAACAAGCTTCTTGTTCCGAACGTCGCCAAGATCGCAAAGGACGCTATCGGTAAGGTCAAGGCGGAAGACCTCGTTCAGTCCCGTTCGCAGGTACAGTCTTCTATCCAGTCCGAGCTTACGGAAGTTCTCAATCCCTACGGCATAATCGTTACGGCGTTTGCTATCGAGAACCTTAACTTTGACCCTGCATTCGAGGCTTCGATACAGGAAAAGGTGATCGCCGCGCAGGACGCTCTCAAAATGGAGAACAAGACCCGTGAAAAGGAAGAGGAAGCAAAGCAGATAGTTATTGCTGCACAGGCAGACGCGGACAGCCAGGTAGCTATCGCAAAGGCTGAGGCAGAAGCTATCGGACTTATCGAAGAGCAGCTCGCAAACAGCCCGAACTATATCGACTACTACAAGCTCCAGAAGTGGAACGGCGTGCTTCCGCAGGTAATGAGCGACGGCGTGAACCCCTTCGTTACTATCACCGGAAGTCAGCCTGCCGCGCAGACAAGCCCGGCTTCCTCCGCTCCCTCTTACCCGGCATATACAGCCGATACCGAAGAATAACGGCTGACAGCCGGATCATAACAGAACACGGCTTTATGACAAGCTGACCTTACGCGCAGAAATGCGCGTAAGGTTTGTGTTGTTTTGCGGAACAGCGCAGATGCAGCCGGTGAGCTGTTATTTTTGGTGCGCCGGCAAACCGCATACAGACCTGAAAACAGGAAAGGAGATATATGGACAGTAAAGAACTCAGAAAAAAAGCGCTCGAAAGGTTTTTCGCGCGTTCAAACAATATGCAGAAAAAGGCGATATTCCGGACGGAAGGCGCTGTGCTTATAATCGCCGGAGCCGGAAGCGGAAAGACTACCGTTCTTTGTAACAGGATAGCGAACCTGCTGCTGTTCGGTGATGCTTATACAACGCCCTGTGCGCCTGAACTCGGTATGGAGGACGAAGCGTTTGTGCAGGACTTCTCCAACGGGATCATTGCCGACACCCCGGAAGTCACCGAGCGCCTTTCCTCGCTTATCGGGCATAACAGAGCCATTCCGTGGAAGATACTTGCCGTAACGTTCACGAACAAGGCTGC
>JAFVBZ010000094.1 GCA_017479645.1 Ruminiclostridium sp.
GAGCAGATCACCGCGGAGATCATAGACTACATTCTCTACGCGAAGGAAAAGGGCTGTTCCATGCAGGGTCCCGAAGACCCGGATATTTCAAAACTGAATGTTTTGAAATAAATTCACAATGCACAATTCACAATGCACAATTGTGGTGCGTGCTTCGCACGCAAATCTGAATTGTGACAGAATTACAGAGTATCTGCAACAAATATGGGTTTTCAGCCAAAGCAATAACAGGAAAAAAGAATATCGTGTTTCGTCACGATTAAAATATTATCGCCGTAAGGCGATACCAAAATTGTGCATTGTGCATTTTGCATTGTGCATTTAAAAAAACGGAGTTTTTTATATGGATTTTTGGTTTTCGGAAATGCATACAAGCAATGTGAAGATGTCGATCCGCGTTGAAAAACAGCTGTTCAGCGGAACAAGCGACTTCCAGCGCATCGACGTGTTTGAGTCGGAAGAATTCGGGCGTTTCCTTACCTCCGACGGAAGCGTTATCTTCTCGGAAAAGGACGAGTTCACCTACGATGAGATGATCGTTCACGTCCCTATGGCAGTCCACCCGAATGTCCGCAACGTCCTTGTCATAGGCGGAGGTGACGGCGGTGTAGCACGCGAGCTGTCATACTACGACGAGATCGAGCATATCGACGTTGTGGAGCCGGACGAGATGTTCGTTGATGTGTGCAGGGAGTTCTTCCCCGATAACGCACGCGGTCTCGATGACCCCCGCGTTGAAGTCTCAAACCGCGACGGACTGCGGTTCCTGCGCGGTATGCAGGGCGAGTATGACCTCATCATAAACGACAGCACGGACCCCCTCGGACATACCGCGGGACTGTTCACAAAGGAGTTCTACGGGAGCTGTTACAAGGCTCTCCGCGATGACGGCATTATGGTCTATCAGCACGGAAGCCCGTTCTTCGATGAGGACGAGGAGACCTGCCGGGCGATGCACCGCAAGGCGTACAAGTCCTTCCCCATAAGCCGTGTATATCAGGCGCACATACCCACCTGCCCGTCGGGTTACTGGCTGTTCGGATTTGCGTCCAAGAAGTACCACCCGCTCAAAGACCTTGACGCAAAGAGGTGGAATGACCGCGGGATCAAAACGTGGTACTACACCACCCACCTGCACATGGGCGCGTTCATGCTCCCCAAGTATGTTGAAGATATGCTTATGGAAGAAGAGGGCGCGGAAAAGAAAATAAATACACTGCAAATACAGGAGGAAAAATAAATGAAGTTAATGGTTATCGGCTGCGGCGGAGTAGCGACCGTTGCAATCCACAAGTGCTGCGAAAACCCCATTTTCACGGAAATTCTCATTGCAAGCCGTACAAAGAGCAAGTGCGATGCGCTTGCAGACAAGCTCAGAGACAAGACAAAGGCTGTGCTTACAACGGCGGCTGTTGACGCGGACAGCTTCGATTCCCTCTGCGAGCTTATGAAGCAGTTCAAGCCTCATACCGTGCTGAATGTGGCTCTGCCGTATCAGGATCTCACGATAATGGACGCGTGTCTTGAATGCGGTGCGAATTACGTTGATACTGCGAACTACGAGGCGGAGGACACCGATGACCCGGAGTGGCGTGCGATATACGAGAAGCGCTGCAAGGAAAAGGGCTTCACCGCGTACTTCGACTATTCGTGGCAGTGGGCATACCGGGAGAAGTTCAAGGCTGCGGGTCTGACCGCACTTCTCGGCACGGGCTTTGACCCCGGCGTTACCAGCGTTTACACGGCTTATGCACTCAAGCACTACTTCGACGAGATACACTATATCGACATTCTCGACTGCAACGGCGGTGACCACGGCTATCCGTTCGCAACGAACTTCAACCCGGAGATAAATCTGCGTGAAGTATCCGCAAACGGCTCCTACTGGGAGGACGGTCACTGGGTAGAGACAAAGCCCATGGAGATCAAGCGCGAGTACGATTTTGACGGCGTGGGAATGAAGGATATGTACCTGCTCCACCACGAAGAGATCGAATCGCTTGCGAAGAATATCCCGAATGTAAAGCGCATACGTTTCTTTATGACGTTTGGCCAGTCCTACCTTACGCACATGAAATGCTTACAGAATGTGGGAATGCTGGGAACTGCGCCTGTCCATTTTGAGGGCAGGGAGATAGTGCCGATAAAGTTTCTGAAAGCGCTGCTTCCGGATCCGGCATCACTGGGTCCGCGCACTGTGGGAAAGACTAATATCGGCTGCATCTTCCGCGGCATCAAGGACGGCAAGGAGCGCAATATCTATATTTATAATGTGTGCGATCACCAGGAATGCTACAAGGAGACGGGTGCGCAGGCAGTGTCATATACAACGGGCGTACCGGCGATGATCGGCACGGCGATGATAGCGAGCGGAACATGGAGCGGAGCGGGCGTGTTCAACGTGGAGGAATTCGATCCCGATCCGTATATGGACGCGCTGAAGAAGTATGGTCTGCCGTGGCAGGTGAACGAGAACCCTGTTCTTGTCCCCTAAGCTTCTCCCTCTCTCGCACTCACTCTGTTATAACCAAACGGAGTCTTTGCCAACCCCACTGGCGGCGGACGCGCCGCTCCGAAATGCGTAGCGACACTCTTCTATGGGCGGGTGCACTGCATGATGCAGTGGTAGTTGCTGCCAAAAGTGCGCACGACGCGCACATATAAAGCAGCAACAACGGCACACTCGGATAGCTTTACTCTGCTATTTCTGCACGAAATATTGCCAACCCCACTGCGTTTCAGTCGGCAGCCGCCCATAGCTGTACGCTCTGAAATACTGCATTTGTTTAGGGGGTCAAGACCCCTTTTCCAAAGGGGGATTGCGGGGTCACAGGGGCAGCGCCCCTTCTCTGAACTCTCTCAAAAAGTCTCGTCCCGAAACGCGTCCTTGGATCCAAGGCGGAGCCTTGGTCTGGTCTGGGACGAAGTCGCCAGCAGGGCTTGGGGCGGCGCCCCATCAGCCGAAGGCAGCAGGTATAGCAGGGACTTTCGTTCTTTTCGCCCGCAAGATATTTTGCTTTCCTTTTTCGGCTCTCTGCCGGCGTGGCGAGTTACTTTCCGTCCGTAGCGACGGAAAGTAACCAAAGGGCGCGTACCGCTCGATGATCAAAGAAGCCTGCACGAGTGCTGTAAGGTCATACAGAACCGATTTCCGTGAAAACCGGAACCTGTTATCAAGTACGGCATAGGCAGGCTCTTTGACAACTCGCGGAAAAGGGCAAAATCGACAGGCGAGTGCCGTCGCAGCCGCTGCGGGGTGCTTGTTCCTGTTAGTCCTGTACCGTATCAGAGGGCGATGTCCTCCCAATCTATCAATTGCCCGGCACAGAGCGTCTGCTCACGTTTGTAAAGGGGTCTGTTGAGATTCTGCGCCGGTTGGGGGATTGCTTTTGTGGGGTGGAATGACGAGACTCCCTGCAAAATTACAGATAAAAAAGATAAAACGGAACTATTGCTATGAACAATAAATTGCTTGCTCACCACGTTCTCGGTGAGATCGCCACACCCGCATACGTTCTCGACGAAAAGGCGCTTGTGCGCAACCTCGAAATACTGCGCAGTGTGTCGGATAAGTCCGGCGCAAAGATCCTCCTCGCACAGAAAGCTTTCTCAATGTTCGCAGTCTATCCCCTCATCTCACAGTACCTCGGCGGTACGACCGCAAGCGGACTGTATGAAGCAAAACTCGGACACGAGCATTTCGGGAAAGATGTGCATTGCTTCTGCCCGGCATACAAGGACAGCGAGTTCGATGAGATCGCGGAGATTTCCGATCATATCGTGTTCAACTCTTTCACACAGCTCCGGAAATTCCGTGACCGCTGCAAGGGAAAGAGCATAGGCATACGCATAAACCCCGAATGCTCCACACAGGACGAGCCTATATATGACCCCTGCGCGCCGTTCTCGCGCCTCGGCGTGAAAGCCGCGGATTTCGATGAGACTGCATTTGAGGGCGTTGACGGCATACATTTCCATACCCTCTGCGAACAGGGCTTCGAGCCCCTCGAAAAGACAGTCTCCGCTGTCGAGCAGAAGTTCGGCAAGTATCTGCACAAATGCAGCTGGGTGAACTTCGGCGGCGGTCATCATATCACAAAGCCCGGTTACGACACCGAGGGGCTTGTTTCACTCATAAAACGATTCTCGGAAAAGTACGGCGTGCAGGTGTATCTCGAACCCGGCGAGGCTGTGGTGCTGAATGCAGGCTGGCTCGTCACAGAGGTCATGGAGACGATGCACAACGGTATGGATATAGCTGTACTCGACGCAAGCGCTGCCTGCCACATGCCGGACGTGCTGGAGATGCCGTACCGCCCGCCCCTTTTCGGGAGCGGTGAAGCAGGGGAGAAGAACTGCACTTTCCGCCTTTCCTCCCGTACCTGCCTTGCCGGTGACATCATCGGTGATTACAGCTTCGATATGCCCCTTGAAGCCGGCGACAGGCTTTGCTTCGAGGATATGGCGCTTTATACAATGGTCAAGAACAACACTTTCAACGGTATGCCGCTGCCGGATATCGGGGTACTGCACGCCGACGGCTCCTATGAGCTTGTGAAGCGGTTCGGCTACACCGATTTCAAGGAGAGACTGTCGTGAACGGATATTTTATGCCCGCCGAGTTTTCCCGCCAGAGAGCAGCGATACTCATATTCCCGGAGCGCCCCGGTTCGTGGGGGAAGTCCGTCTCCGCAGCGTCCGCGTTCGCAGAGATAATCAACACCCTCTCCGAACACGAGGACGTTTATGTCGCGGTAAATGAACGCTCCCGCGCAAATGCCGGACGGCTTCTCCGCAAGTCCGGCAGGATAAAGCTCCTCGACATTCCCACCGACGATTCCTGGGCGAGAGATGTCGCCCCCACATTCGTTAAAAACCCCGATACCGGCGATGTCCGCGGGATAAGCTGGCGGTTCAATGCTTGGGGCGGGGAATATGACGGGCTTTATGCGAACTGGGCAAAGGACGACGCATTCGCGGAAGCTTTCTGCCAAAAAGCGGGATTTGCCTGCATAAGCGCAGGTGATTTCGTGCTTGAGGGCGGTTCCATACACTCGGACGGGGAAGGGACGATACTCACCACAGAAGCCTGCCTTTTGAGCCCCGGACGCAACCCCGCCATGTCAAAGGCGGAAATAGAGCAGACACTCTGCCGTTATCTCGGCGCGGAAAAGGTGATATGGCTCCCGCGCGGCATTTACAACGACGAGACGAACGAGCACGTTGACAACGTGTGCGCATTTATCCGCCCCGGCGAAGTTGTGCTTGCGTGGACTGACGACACGAGCGATCCGCAGTACGCACTGTCCTCGGCGTGCCTTGAAGCGCTTGAAAACTGCACCGACGCAAGGGGGCGCAGTATAACCGTCCATAAGCTCCCGATACCCGATATCCCCGTTACCGTCACCGAAAGCGATATGCAGGACTACGAGTTCGAGGACGGCGAAGATACCCGCGAGGTCGGGGAACGGCTCGCCGCGTCTTACGTCAACTTCTTCTTCGCAAACGATATCGTTCTTCTCCCGCAGTTCGGCGGTGAGAATGCGCCGAGCGACAGACGCGCGCTTGAAATAATGCGCTCGCTCCTCCCGGAACGTGAGATAGTTCCCGTTGATGCTATCGGCATCATAAAGGGCGGGGGAAATATTCACTGCATCACACAGCAGATACCGGAATAGCAGGAAAGGAAATGCACCATGACGGACAAAACAGCGCTTATAGTTATTGATATGCAGAACGACTATCTGTATGAGAAGCGCAAACCGAGGTTTGCGTACGACACGCCGGCTTTGGTATCGGCAGTGAACGGACTGATACACAAGTACAGTGACAGCGGGTGCGATGTTATCTACATCAGGCATCTGATACAGAACCTTCCGACGAACCGGCTTCTTTTCGGCTACTCTATCGCAGGCACCGAGGGAGCGGAACTGTACAGCGGGCTTGATGTCGTTTCCGGGCTGATATTCGACAAGCTGTTCGGTGACGCGCTGACCAACAAGGAACTGCTGGAGCGTGTCCGGAACAGGAAATATGACGAGTTACACCTTTGCGGACTTGACAGATACGGCTGTGTCACGGAAACAGCTCTCGGAGCTGCAAAACGCGGCATAAAAGCCGCTGTTCTCACAGACGGCACGGCTACCGTTTTCACCGGAAAAAAGGCGGAAAAGAAACACGCAATGCTTGTGAAAGCAAATATACCATTTATCTGATCTCTATGGAGGAACAATGCGAAAAGTAACCACGGCGGCAGTACAGATGCACTGCACCGCCGACATACACGAAAATATCGCGCTTGCGGACAGGCTTGTCCGGGAAGCGGCGAAGAACGGTGCGCAGATAATACTGCTCCCGGAGCTGTTCGAGCGGCAGTATTTCTGCCAGGAGCGCAGGTACGAATACTACGCTTTCGCAAAGCCGACAGCAGAAAATGACGCGGTGCTGCATTTCACGGCTCTTGCAAAGGAACTCGGAGCCGTGCTTCCGATAAGCTTCTACGAGCGGGACGGGAACAGGCTTTTCAATTCCTGCGCGGTGATAGACGCGGACGGGGAAGTGCTCGGCGTTTACCGCAAGACCCATATCCCCGACGATCACTACTACCAGGAGAAGTTCTACTTCACCCCCGGTGATACGGGCTTCAAGGTGTGGCAGACCCGGTTCGCGCGTATCGGTGTGGGTATCTGCTGGGATCAGTGGTTCCCGGAAACGGCGAGATGCCTTACACTCGAAGGCGCGGAACTGCTGTTCTATCCGACAGCTATCGGAAGCGAGCCGGTGCTTGAATGCGACAGTATGCCGCACTGGAGACGGGCTATGCAGGGGCATTCGGCTGCGAATGTGATACCGGTCATCGCGGCGAACCGCTTCGGCACCGAGACTGTGGAGCCTTGTGACGAGAACGGCGGTCAGAAGTCCGCGCTCACGTTCTACGGCTCATCGTTCATCACCGACGATACCGGCGAAATCATCGCGGACGCGGGACGTGACGGAGATAAGGTCATCTGCGCGGAATTCGATCTCGACGCGGTTTATGATATGCGGCTGAGCTGGGGCATTTTCCGTGACCGGCGCCCGGAGAGATACCGCACCATCACCGAGAAGTAATTGACAATTGACAATTGATAATTGACAATTGTGGAGCGCGCAAGCGCGCATATCTGAATCGTGACGAGACCGGAAAGTTTTCATTAAAGAATGAAAGACCTTTCTTCACGGTAAAAATGCCTTTTCCGCGAAGCAGCGGGAGAGACAGAAATATAACAATTTTTCACGAAAGGAGCGATGTTCAATGAAGTATGTGTGCGACCTCTGCGGCTGGGAGTATGACGAAGCAGTCGGTGACCCCGATAACGGCATAGCACCCGGCACAAAGTTCGAGGATCTTCCCGAGGATTTTGTCTGCCCGCTCTGCGGCGCAGGCAAGGACAGCTTCTCCGCAGCGGAGTGAGAGAAGTTTTAAGAGACTTTTTAGAGACTGGGGAAGACCTTTTGTGAACAAAAGGTTATTCCCCAAACCCCTTTCCAAAAAACTTTATTCGCTCCGCAGTTAAGGGAGAGGGCTGTCACAACAGAATAAAGACTGCTGAAACTAACAAATTTCAGCAGTCTTTTTTTGTATTCAGATGAATATAACTAACCGAGGTGGTGCACCCGCCCATTGAAGAATGTCGCTACGCATTTATTTAGGGTGTCCAGCCCC
>JAFVBZ010000095.1 GCA_017479645.1 Ruminiclostridium sp.
ATTGCTCCTTATACTGAGATTGAACATTATGTTGTTAATGAAATGTATAAGGGAGAGAAGTATATAACTAAGGAATATATTACGCCTGAATTCTTTATTTTAGTGAAAAACAATGATTATACTTTAGGATAAGAATTATGATTTAGCTTAGCAACATAAATATGCACAATGCCCCTGAGTGCTTTGTAACACTCAGGGGCAAAACTTCTGTATAGGTATCTGTCTTAATTGCTCCGTATTTTTTATTTCATCAAAGAGATTCGATTATGCTTCTTGCGAACCATTTTACTTCGGGTTCATCAGCTATTTCCCAAAGTCTTGACGTACATACCGGAAGCTCGCCGAAGCCGGTTTTTATACGGTACAGCAGTCCGAGTTTTTCTGCGCGTGCCGGATTGTCTATCACCCATACGTCCGGGATTATATCCGTTCCGTCAAGGTTCTCGCTATGGCTGTGCATAACGATGTTGAACCATTGTGGAGTTGAATGCGTCTCAGACGGGAATGATGAAAGCAAACCGCACTTGTTGTCGATCAGAAGTCCCATTGTTCCTATCGGCAGAGGCTTGTTCATGCTCTCCGAGATAGATCTGAACATAGGATAGCACCAGAAATCAGTGCAGTATGTTCCGGGAAGTTTGTTATCCGAAACGGGAATATACAGCGGTCTTATCCCCTTTTCAAGTACAGCCTGTGCTTCGTTTTCGGAATGTACGATTTTTACAGTCTTACCGTTATATGAGATCTGGTCTTTGGTTACAGATATCTCTATATCCGGATATACGGTGAATTCGTATGTGTTTTGTATATCGGTCTTTTCTGCGGACAGCGTGAGCCGGTAAACTGACGGTTTTGAGATGTTGTCCGGAGTGAAGCTTATCTTTCCGAGCCGGTTCACACGCTTATCTTTCTTTATATGAACGTGACCGTAAAGTTCCACCGAGCCGCTGCATTCAACAGTATAGCTTACTCTTTCGGCAGAAAACGCGGGATCGGTGTTGAAAAGCGTGATGCCGAGTTCTATGCTTTCACCGGTCTTATATACGAACTTCGGAAATTCCGCCATTATGACTGTTGAACCGCAGAACTGACGCCATTCTTCGGCGGAAACAGTGCCTTTCGGCTGCATAAGTGAGTTCAGGACGCCTACAAGTGCTGTTCCCTGACCGGTGAAATCCTGGATATCAAGAAGCTGGAATCCTGAAAGCTCTTCCGATTTCAGCGCAGCTTCTATCTCACGCTTGTAGCAGTCAACTGCAAGCGCACCGGAAGCGCGGAAGAACTTGTCAGAATATGCAGCAAGCCCTTTTGCTTCTGCCTTTTCTTTGTATAAAGCAAGATTCTCCGCTTTAAGGTCGCCGGTATCTTGCTCTATCTCGCTGTAATCGGGATATGTCTCATACTGACCGACTTCGTGGGAGATCACAGGTACTTCGGGAATAAATGTCTCGGTGCTTCCGGCTTCTACTTCTTTTACGCCGGTACCGTACTGTATCAGAATCTTTCCACCCTCGGAAGCTTCTCCGAGCGATTCGGGAACTATGATCCTGTCGTAGTTATGGACTGTATTCGGCACATCGGTCTGTATAAAGCCCTGCGGTGCATCGCACATAGCATAAGAACCGCGGTAAAGCCTGTCACGGGACAGACGCACACCGCTGAGAAAATCGGAGTTTTCAAGAACGCTCGGCCAGAACTGGAAATTATTCGAGCCGTCGGTGTAGAGATGACGGTCATCTTCGTTCTTGTATCTTGCAAGTATAGAGTTCAGCACTTCCTTGCTTCCCCAGAGCTCATTTCCAAGTGACATCATCACGAATGACGGGTGATTGCCGAACTCTTTAAGTATGCGGGAACCCTCTTCTATAAGGTAGCGCTGTTCGTCAGTGATCTCGTCTTCGATCGTACCCCAGAACGGGAGTTCCGGCTGCATATAGATGCCGAGGATATCGGCAGCGGTGAATGCCGCATCGGGAGGACAGCAGGTGTGAAAACGGTAGTGGTTGATGCCGAAATCCTTTGCTGTACCCATAACTTTAAGCCAGCTCTCAACGTCCGTAGGAGCATATCCGGTCATAGGAAACAGCATACCGTCATGCTTGCCGCGGAGGAATGTCTCTCTTCCGTTTATAAGAAACTTTCTGCCTGCTGTCTCAAGCTTTCTTATACCGAAAGGAACGCTCTGTCTCTCGCCGTCAGATGAGACAATCAGATTTAACACATTCGGTGCAAACTCGTCCCATTCCGGAAGGTTTTTTTGCGGCAGATATTCGACTGTATTCAGTCCCTTTTTTAACCTGAGGGTATCGGTATGGTCTCCTTCAACCGTAATATAAGCTTCACAGGCTTCGGAAGCGGTGCATGAAAATACTACCTTTCCCGGCTCTGTAGAAGAAAGTACTCTGATATCATCTATGTGTTTCCTGGGTCTGATGATAAGCTCAATACCGCCTGTTATACCGTTCCAGTTTGTCTGAGTATCCGGAGAGGTCATGTGACCGCCCTTTGTGGGATAACCGACATTCTTAACACAAATATCGAAGGTGTGCTTACCGGCAGTAAGTTCCGGCAATACGTAAACGTGAGATGTACAGAGCGAATCATTTTCTCCTGTCTTATGACCGTCAATATAAAGCTCGGTCATTCTTGTCCGTTCAAGGCGAAGGAAAAGGCATTTACCGGACCATTCCTCGTGTATGTCGATCTGTCTTCTGAACCATGCGTGACCTTCAAAATGATATGGCTCGGTCAGAAATCCGTCTGCCCGCCAATCACTCTTCTTCCCTTTTGAAGCATTTGCTGTCGTGTCCGGCAGAACGATCTCATCGTTGTAACTGTCCGGTATATTTCCGAGACAGGATCCGTCCATAAAAAGCTGCCATTTTCCGCTAAGATCTGTTTTGTTCATAAATTCCC
>JAFVBZ010000096.1 GCA_017479645.1 Ruminiclostridium sp.
ATCAGAGCGTAATGCCCGGCAGAACGATTAAGAAGAACCAGAACGTCGAAGTTACGGTCAGCAACGGACCGAAGCTTGTCGAGATCGACGACTATTCCGGCAAGCCGATCGACGATGTTATAAGTATGCTTACCAAGCAGGACCTCAAGTATGATATAATCAGGCAGGAGGACGATACGGTACAGTCCGACTGCGTTATAAAGACAAATCCTGCTGCCCGCGAATTCGTACAGGTCGGAACAACTGTGACACTTTGGGTAAGTACGGGTGCAAGCGATGAAACGACTGCTGTTCCGCAGCTCGTCAACCTCTCTCTTGCAAGTGCAAGACAACGTGCGCAGGAATACGATATCCTGCTTACCGAGCTTTATGAACCAAGCAACGATGTTGAAGAGGGCAAGGTCATCCGTCAGAATATAGATCCGACAACGATAGTCGAAAAGAACACCATGGTTGAGATCGTAATAAGCTCCGGCGGTGCGCAGGAGCGTCAGACTTCGATAAAGATCAACATCAAGGGCTCTGCTTCCGGCGAGTTTGAATTCAAGTACTATATTGACGGCACATTGCAGGAGAATATGTCGGAGGTCAAGAACCTGAGCCTTATCGACAGCTTTGAATGGCCGTTCGCAAACAGCGGCGTGCATGAATATGCAGTAAGAGTAAAATCAGTCGATAACGGCGCAGAAGCAACATTCTTCAGCTGCCTTGTGGACTTCACCAAGGATCCGCCTACGAAGGACTACGGCGAGGATAACAAGAACTTCAATCCTAAGGTGTTCAAACAGCTTCTCAGCGCTGTTCCGGCAGAGGACGAGAACAGCGGCAGCGACAGTTCGGAAGAAGATAACCGGAACAGTGAAACTGAAAATACCGACAACGAAAATGAAGATACGGTATCTGAAGAAGAAATACCGGTATTGCCGGAAGACGACGATAACCGCGTGATAGCTGAAGGCTGATGAACAGTTTAAAAGGTAAGATCATAAGGGCTGTCGGAGGTATATACTATACCGAGACTGATGAAGGCGTTCTTGCGTGCAGGGCAAGAGGTATTTTCCGCAGCAGATCATTATCGCCGTCGGCAGGAGACAATGTTACGGTTGTCTGTGAGGACAATGCTGAACCGGTCATTGACGAAATTGCGGAAAGAAAGAATTACCTTATCCGACCGCCGCTCGCAAACCTTGATATGGTCCTGCTTGTTGTCTCGTCATGCGAGCCGGCACCGAATGCTTTCGTTATTGACAAGCTTATAGCGATATTCGAGAGCAAGGGAATAGAGACATCTCTCATTTTTACGAAGAATGACAAGCTTGCCGGCGACGATATAGCCGGAGTATATGAACGCGCAGGGTACAAGTGCTTTCTTACCGGGCTTGATACCGGAGCGGAAGAGATCCGTTCTTACGCGGCGGGAAAGGTAACTGCGCTTATCGGGAATTCCGGAGTCGGCAAATCGAGCCTTATGAACCGCATTTTCCCGGAGCTGAACAGCGAAACTGCCGAGATAAGCCGTAAACTCGGGCGAGGCAGGCATACCACCCGCGAGGTTTGTATGTACCCGCTCGAAGGGGGATTTATCGCAGATACTCCGGGCTTTTCCACAGTCGATATCGAGCGGTACGGAAGAATACCGAAATCGGAGCTTGACGGGTGCTTCCGTGAATTTCTGCCGTATCTCGGAAAATGCAGGTTCTCCGACTGTGCTCATCTGAAAGAAAGCGGCTGTGCAGTGACCGAGGCACTTTCGGAGGGGCTTATACCGCGTTCGCGTTATGACAGCTACTCCCGTATGTATGCGGAGTCTGCGGAGCTTGAAAAAAAATATTGAAATAAAGGCATACGACTTAAAGCTGTATGCCTTTTGTATTATTGCACAAAAAAACGCGACGCAATTTGTAAGATGCTACAAATAATAAAAAATTATATTATTTCTGTCACAAACTGTCACATAAAAACGTTATACTAACAGAAGGGTTATTTTGCCCGGATAAGAGATAGATGTATTTTACTGAAAGGTGCGGCATAATTATGTTATCGTTTTATATGGCTATGCTGGACGAGCCGGAGGACAAGGCTCTGTTCGAGCAGGCTTATGACCGATATAAGGGAAAAATGCTTTCTTTGGCATATAGGCTTACCGGAAGCTATCACGATGCCGAAGAAGCGGTGAGTTCCGCTTTCTTTAAGATAGCAGGGAACTTCGGGAAAATTAAAAAGCTTGAACCGCGGAAGAGGGCTGCTTATTACTGTGTGGTCGTGAAAAACTGTGCTTATGATATTCTCCGGGAACGAAGCAGACACGGTGAATTGCTGATCGATGAGGACGAGGAGATAGCTGACGGCAGTTCCGATGTGTCCGATGAAGTCCTCGGCGATTACGGTTACGAAAGGATAGTTGAGGCTATCCGCTCTCTGCCGGAGATATATGCACAGGTGCTGTATCTGCAGAACGTTACCGGGCTTTCCATAAGTGAAATAGCTTCCGATCTCGGTCAGACCGAAGCTGTTATACGAAAACGGCTTGAACGTGCTCGGCAGAAGCTTCGGGAAACTCTCGGAGAACAGGGAATTATCGTCTGACAAGGTGTGATATATATGGAAAAAATACTTACAAAAGCGCTTGATGAAGTGCTTACTCCGCGCTATTCCGACGAACTGCGGGATTCATACGATACCGGGTATGTTTTCGGAGCAGCTTTTGAGGAGAAGATGCGCGAACTTATACGAAAAACAGACCGCCCTCCTATAAAATGGAAAAGCTATGCAATGGCAGCAGCAGCGGCGGTTATCGCAATAGCCGGTGCTGTGATCGTTCCGGTGATAATGAACAACAGGGTAGAAGTTTCTCCGCCGGAAAGCTCTGTTTCCGAAACAACCGCCGCTGTGGTTTCTGAGGAAGAAATAAGTACAGAAATAACGGACGATGATGCGGGTATTACTTCGGAAACTTCCGCTGTAACACCGGAAACAAGCGATACTGACATTTCTTCGGACGAAACAGAAAGTGAAGAACATCTTTTATCGGAAACGAGTGCAGTTGATAATGCGGAACCCGAAGCTTTACCCATTACTGACATTACGTCCGATTCCGAAACAACTTTTATTGATGAAGAAGAGAATATTGTTGAAGAGGAAGAAGAGTATGAGGAAATAGCGCCTGCTTCAGATCCTGTTGAAGCATCTGACGAAGAAAGCGAAGATGATATTTTTATAGTGGACAGCGAAGAAGATTCTGACGCTGATATTTCCATACCTCAAGAATCAAGTAGATCCCAGTCAGATGTTCCGGTACCGGAAGACGAACCGGAAGATGTACCCGAAGAAGAAGCGGAAGAGGACATAGTGATAGAACCGGATATGCCGGAGAGGATAATAGACTCCGATATTCCGGCAGGAACAAAGCTTTCACAGGTATTCTCCGACAATTTCGGTGTGTCGTTCGATAACTTGGTGGCAAATTACGGGTATTATTCTCCCGAAGGTGAGTCGGGATACGGAGTTATGGACACTTCTGATCGTGATATCCCGTTTCTTCATGAGTTTGTTCATAAACTCGGAAACGCAGAGACGGTAAATGCAGAATCGCAGGACAATACAGCAGAATATATTGAAATTAATATATCTGATGTTAAAAACGGAACAATTCAACGCTCTTTTATCAACACGTCTCCGTGGCTGAATTACGATCAGTATTTCGGTCAGATAAGCGATTATGACAGTGATGTCGAATTTGTGGAAGATGCTGACGAGGAAGACCCGGATATGTTCAAAAACATAACTCTTATTGTACGGGTGTATCACAAAACGGAAATTGTAAGCTTCATAGGCAATGTAAACAGATATGAATCCGGTAAGTATGTACCTTACGCGCTTAAAAAGCAGTATCGTATGCCTGCGGAAGATATTGATATTCTTTTCACCGAAGCGGAAAAAATGTTCTTCCCGAAGACTGCGACAACAGCCGGAGCCATTGCTTCCGCAATGGGGATCACTTCGGAAGGTATATCAAAAGCGTATGCGAATATAAACGCGGTTTATGATACCAATATAGGAAATGCTCTGATAGGCAACGACTATATAGCGGGACTGTTTGCTAAATATGCGGACAAAAAACTGAAACAGACAACTCACTATGTTTCAAAAGGTGTTACATTTGTTCTTTACCTTAAAAACTATGCGCGGCTGACTGTAATAGTAGATAGGGACGGCAATCTGTACTTATTTGACGGAATCAGAATGCTGTACTTCAAGGCAGACGAAAATGAACTGAATGATGCTGTTAAGGCGGTTTCTGCTGCAAACGGGCTGAATATACCGATATACTCAACTCTCGGAGATTATCTTAAAGACAAGAATTTCAATAAGATATTGGACGTAAGTATCAGAGCGACTAATGAAAATGGTCTTCACGGAAAATGGAAACTCGGAACGCAGTCCGAGAACAATGACGGCACGCTTGGCAAGCTTGCGGATATGATAAGATCGGAGTTTAACAGCGCAAAGTATATAAATGAGTCTAAACACAGTGATTTAAACGATATCCACATTACTGTGGAAGGTTACAGCAAACAGCTGATACTTACAAAAGACAGCAGGCTCGTTATCCCAACGGCAGCAATTCAGAATGTATTCAAACTTTCAGACGGTTTTTATGAGAAATTCAAAAAAGCTGTTCTTTCAAGTAAAAATGCGGTATTTGTGGCTGACGATGTTGAAGAAGATATTGAAGAAGATGGTTTTGATTATACGGAAGAAATCATAGATGAGATAGAGTACTGAACC
>JAFVBZ010000097.1 GCA_017479645.1 Ruminiclostridium sp.
CGCTCATGGAATCCATTGTGGGTCAGATCGTGCTTGCAATATCGGCGGTGGCAATATTTATTTCAACGGCAATAGTCATTAAGCTGACAAAGCCGATAGAGTACAAGAGATAAGGGGGAGCAGTATGTTAGTTTTATTGATAATAAGCGGTACCGCACTTTCGGTCGGGCTGTTCTTCCTTATGGCAGATGTGCTGAAAATACCGTATCTGAAAACCTCAAAGGCGGTAATGTCGGTCGGCAAGACCGACAAGAAGATATCCAAGACGATAGACGCGGTGCTGGTCGACGCAGCGGTTCGCATAGGCAAGCTCATTCCTATGGATAAGTACAAGCGCATACGCATGGAAAAGACGCTTGCGTCCGCGGACATAAAGATGACACCGGAAACATTCAGGGCGTATTCGCTGTTAAAGGCTCTCGGTGTCGGACTGCTGATAATCCCGTGCGCGTTCATCTTCCCCATGATCGTGCCGCTGGTGATAATCCTTGCGGTGACGGTATATTTTAAAGAGATCGGCAAGGCAGATGAGCAGATGAGGAAGAAGCGTGCAGCCATAGAGGGAGAACTTCCCCGATTCGTGGCAACGGTCGAGCAGGAGCTTAAAACCTCCCGTGACATTCTTTCGATAATGGAAAATTACAAGAAGCACGCAGGCGAGGTGTTCTCGTATGAACTCGATGTGACAACAGCTGACATGAGAAGCTCCAGTTATGAAGCGGCTTTAACGAGATTCGAGTCAAGAATAGGCTCCTCGCAGCTCTCCGATGTTGTGCGTGGCTTGGTTTCCGTTATAAGAGGCGATGACAGCGCAGTATATTTCAAAATGCTTGCTCACGATTTCAAGTTAATGGAATTACAGCGTTTGAAAAATGAAGCACAGAAGATACCGCCGAAGATCCGCATTTTCAGCCTTGCAATGTTGATGATATTCCTGCTGACATATCTCGTTGTAATGGGTATGCAGCTTATTGACGCACTCGGCACGATGATGTAAAGGTAGGTGCGAATGGAAAGGATAAGAAAAATCGTAAAATGCAAGCGCGGCGAGGGGTACATAGATGTGTGCATCATCGTGATTGTATTCGTGATGATAATGGCGTTCATGCTTGCCGCTGTTCCCGTGTTCGTGGCGAAGATCCAGCTCGACAACTTCGCGGACGAGCTTGTCCGTGAAGCGGAGATAGCCGGAGCGATAGGATCGGAAACAACAGCGAGAGCGGCTGTGCTTTCGGAAAAGACCGGACTGCACCCGACCATAACATGGTCGAGAACCGGCAAGGTACAGCTCAATCA
This sequence comes from Ruminiclostridium sp., assembly GCA_017479645.1. Classification (GTDB taxonomy): domain Bacteria; phylum Bacillota; class Clostridia; order Oscillospirales; family Ruminococcaceae; genus Ruminiclostridium_E. Next base: position 1,297 of record JAFVBZ010000097.1, read on the forward strand.
GGAATTCACAGTAACACTGAAAATTACAAAAGATATCGGTTTTGGAACTTTCGGAAGTTTTCCCGTTGAACTTACTGCTAAAGCAAGCGGAAAGAGCGAGGTGTACTACAAATGAGAAAATTCCTGCACCGATTAAAAAGCAAGAAAGGCTTTTCCGGTCCGTGGGTAGTCGTTGTCGCGCTGATCGGCGTTATGCTGTTTGTTGTCATCAGCCAGTACATACGGCTGATGACGATTGCGGCAGGTGTCAAGGACGCGGTGCAGTCCGCCGTGATCTCCGCCTCGGTCAGCAATTGGGCGAATGTTTACCCGTGTATCCGAGAGGGGTATGCGGGCGGGTACAGATACACAAAAGGCGCTTGGAACGAGCGCATGACGAGCGGAAACATCTACGGTAGGCTGTCGAACCTGCTCGGACTTGAATACAAGAACGGCAAATACTGCTCGGTTACGAGCGACGGCGTTGAATACGCTGTTTACGGACTGAGCGTCCACATCGACAATTCACCCTTTGCCCCCGGCAGCACGAACGGAATACAAGAGTTTCAGGCTACATCGAAGATAACGCTTGAAGTTCCGCTGTCTTTCGGCGGTGATATACTCCCACCCATGAAAGTGGATCTGTTGGTTAAGTCCAAATATATGCCCAAGTTTTAGGTGGTAAGGTAGAATTTTCGGTTTGGCGCTGGACTTGCCAAAGCCATATATGGTAATGTGGTGGATAACAAGAACAGGCAACACGACAACAAAGGAAGGTGTGATCATTATGACAAAGAACGGGAAAAGAAATGTCCTC
>JAFVBZ010000098.1 GCA_017479645.1 Ruminiclostridium sp.
GTGCTGCTCAATCAGGCTCCCCACAACCTTGATCTGTGGCAATGGATATTCGGTATGCCGAAGCGTGTGAGAGCGTTCTGTTCTGTAGGTAAGTATCACAATATCGGTGTTGAGGACGATGTTACCATATACGGCGAGTACGAAAACGGCGCGGCAGCTGCGTTCATCACAACCACCGGTGAAGCTCCCGGCTCCAACAGGCTCGAAATTTCCGGCACGAAGGGCAAGCTTGTTCTGGAGGACGGAAAACTGAAGCATTGGAGACTGAAAGAGGACGAGCGCGTTACCTGCGCCGAGTGCAAAAACGGCTTTGTTCAGCCGGAATGTGAGTATGAAGAATTCACCGCTCCCGAACCCGACGGTCACCCGGAGATACTCAACAATTTCGCGGACTGCATACTTGACGGCGCTGAGCTTATCGCTCCCGGCGAGGAGGGGCTGAATTCGCTGTCGATATCGAATGCGGCGTATCTGTCCTCATGGACTGACGACTGGGCGGAGATACCCGTGGCAGAGGACATTTTCGAGAAAAATCTCGCTTGGCTCTGTCATAACGAAAAGCTGACAAAGAAGCCGCTTCTTGTCAGCGCACCTGCCGAGAAACTGACGGAGCGCTGGAGGGTACACTGGTGAAAGGTCTTGCTCTTATGGCAGGGGTCACGCTCTGCTACACGATAACTTCTCTCAGCGACAAATACGCCGCCGCAAAAGCGAAACTTTCCCCGGACAATTTCACATTTCTCATGTGCGCCTCGATGTCGGTATTTCTGGCGCTGACGCTGCCGTTTCAGACGATAGCGTTAACTCTGACATGGCAGGCGTTTGCGGGAATTGTTCTTGTCGCGGTGTGCAAGCTGCTGGAATTCAGAATGAGCATACTCGTCCTTAAGGAAATGTCGGCATTCGAGCTTAAAGCATGGCTGGGAGTTACGCTGTTCGTGTCGTACTTCGCCGATGTGTTTATGGGGGCAGGTCTCAGTTTGTTGAAACTCGCTTTCATCTGTGCGGCGGCTGTCGGACTTGTGCTTATCGTCCGCTCTGACAAGGCGGAGAAGATAAACTACAGGCGCATTGTTCTGCCGCTTGCTCTGTACCTTGCTTCAAAATTCGGCTACGGACTTGTGATCCGTACGTTTTCCGGCTATGCTTCGTCGATCATGCTGCTCCTGCCGGGACTGATGCTTGTCGCTTTAGCCGTACTTCCGAAGGTGCGCTTCGGGGAGTTCAGGGAAAAGCCGAAAGGCACAGCTCTGGTAACTCTCGCACGGATACCGAACGCCGCCGGTATGATAATGGAAAATGCGGTGATAACGATAAGCCTTGCAAACTACTCGCTGATACAGCCGATGATACTTGTTACGCTGTTTGTTATCGGGCTTATCGGGCGCGAGGAACACTCTAAGATGAATATTCTCGGAGGTGTGCTTGCGATAGCCGGGGTAATGGGGTTTCAGATATGCGGGTGAAAAACAGAGGCTCGGAACAGGTATGTCCGGGCCTCTTTTGTTTGGTTCGCTTTAGCAAGAAAAAAACACCGCTTGAAGCGGTGGAACAAAAATCTTTAGATACAAGTTGAAAAATAATCCTCCGATGGTATAATAGTTGTGAGTTTGGCAGCCACAACGACCAAAGGAGGATCAGTCATATGAATGACAATCATAGTTTATCACATTCCAAATGGAATTGCAAGTACCATATAGTATTTGCGCCGAAATATCGGAGACAAGTGATATATGGACAGATCAAAGCAGACATAGGAAAGATACTAAGAACTCTGTGCGAACAGAAAAAAGTAAATATCATAGAAGCATGTCCCGACCACATACACATGCTTGTAGAGATACCGCCGAATTTGAGTGTAGCACAGTTTATGGGGTATCTGAAAGGGAAGAGCTCGTTGATGATCTTCGACAGGTACGCCAATTTGAAGTACAAATATGGCAGCCGGCATTTCTGGTGCAGAGGATACTATGTAGATACAGTGGGGAAGAACAAAAAAGCGATTGGAGAATACATACGAAATCAGCTGCAAGAGGACATAGCGAACGATCAATTGACTTTCAAAGAGTATATTGACCCGTTTACGGGTAGCAAGGGTCACTTTTTTTATCAGATCTTTGCCTATCTCTCAATTCTTTTTTCGTTTATTTTTCCGATATCAATTGTAATACTGCAACAACAAATTGCCAAAATGCCGAAAAAGACTTTACAACCATGCTCAAATATGCTATAATATATACAACACGATCTGAAAATTGTGTGAAATTTTACGGAAAGGTCTTGACAAAGTTTAATGGCTATGGTGTGCTGCACTCGAAGCAAGCAAGCAGAAGTAACCCTGCCTTTTTGTCATACCAAAAATCAAATATCGGCTGTTATGCCCATGACTGCTGTATTATAATTACAGACACGGGCTTTTTGTGTTTCAGATCGTGCATGACCAACCTTGAAAAGAACAAGCAGGCAAAGAAACCGCTTCCGTTTGAGCTCTCTCTGTTCTTTGAAGAGGATTCGGTGATTATCATTGAGCGCGATGTCGGGCGAATTGTTCAATATAACGGATCCGAATATGCAGATAAAGGGATTGAGCAGCTTTATTCTGAGCGGACTTATGGCAGCGCATGATGAAAAAAGCCTGTCTTGTGACGACAGGATATAACCGCAGCATGATACGCTTTTCAAAGTCCTGAACCAACGGGAGGTGTTGCTATGAATGTATATGATTTTGACGGTACGATCTACTATCCCGACTGCACTATAAGCTTTGCGGTATGGTGTGCGAACCGACACCCGAAACTGTGGTTCACATTTGCTCCGAAAGCAATAAGGAACCTTATTCAGTATAACAAGGGAAAGATGGAAAGATACAAATTCGAGCGTCAGTTTTTCAGCTTCCTCGGAATGATCGACGATTTTGACGAGCAGATAGAGAAATTCTGGGACAAGCACGAGAAAAGGATATCCGCATGGTATCTTGCTCAGAAGAAGCCGGACGATCTTATCATAAGCGCGTCGCCGGACTGCATAATCGCACCGATCGCAAGAAGGCTCGGCGTCAATTATATCGCGTCTGAGTATGACCGTGAGATGAACGTCTTTATCAACAATCTGATGTTTGCAAGAGAAAAAGCGCATTATATAAGGGAGCAGGGGTTTCCGATGATAGAGAACTTTTACTCCGATTCGCTGTCCGATACACCTCTTGCACTTTGTGCGGAAAAGGCTCACCTGGTAACAAACAAGGCGCAGAAGGTAAACGATTGGCCGAAGCTTGACGATAAAACGCTGGAAAAGGTTTATAGCAAGACAGACACGGGAACTAAAGTGCATCTGAAATAAACGGAGTACATTTATGTATGTGATAGTATATGATTTCGGAACGAGTGCAGTCAAGACCTGCCTCTTTGAAATAAGTACGTCTATACGTCTTTTATGTCATTCCAACGCGGAGTACGGTCTTTATATCCTTGAAAACGGCGGAGCCGAACAGGACACCGAAGAATGGTGGTCAGCAATAACAAAAACAACGAAAGAGCTTTTTACCGGGACTGACGTAAAGCCCTCCGAGATCGCCGGTATCTCCTTCTGCACGCAGATGCAGAGTGTAGTGCTGGTTGACAGGGACGGGAATGCTCTGCGCCGCCCAATGAATTTTCTTGACACAAGGGCAGTAAATGAGTTTAAAGAAGGGCTCGGAAAAGGTCTTATAAAAGTATCGGGCTGCAATGCGGTTAAGCTGCTCAGAAACCTTGCCGTCAACAAAACAGCCTCAATGAGCGCAAAGGATCCTGTATATAAGTACAAATGGGTCGGGAAGAATGAGCCGGATATTTTCAGACAGGTATATAAGTGGCTTGATGTGAATGACTATCTGCGGGCGCGATGTACGGGCAATATCGCGAGAACAGTGGATTCGGCTTTTTCGACCTTCCTTTATGATACGCGAAAGGGCAAAGAGGGCTGGAATACCGGGCTTGCGCGTATGTACGGTGTGGATACCGCACATTTACCCGAGCTGATAGAATGTACAGATGTGGCAGGAAAGCTTACCGCAAAGGCGGCGGAGGAGCTCGGGCTCCCGGAGGGAATACCGGTTTTCGGCGGAGGAGGAGACGCAACGCTCACAGGTATCGGCGCAGGCTGTACCGCAGTCGGTCAGACGCATATCTATGTCGGTACATCGGGCTGGGTCGTCACGCTCATGGATCATCAGGCGGTTGATCCGCTGAACAGTATGACGGGCGTTATTGCGGGCTTGAATGGGCATTTCCATTACTACGCCGAGCTGGAGACGGCAGGAAAGTGCTTTGAATGGGTCAAGGATCATCTTGCGCTCGACGAGGTCGGAGTTTATTCGCAGAAAATGAATCTTTCGGATAATCACGAAAGTAAATACAAGAGTCTGTATGATTATCTGACTGATGAGGTGAGCAAAGTGCCGCCGGGTTCACACGGCGTGATATTTACTCCGTGGATGCACGGCAACCGCAGCCCGTTTGAAGACCCTTATGCGGCGGGTATGTTCTTCAACCTCAGGCTTGAGAACGGAAAGCGTGATATGATAAGGTCGGTGCTGGAAGGGATATGTTTTCATCTGCGGTGGCTGCTGGAATGTGAATCCGCAAAAATAAAAACGTCGGACACCATACGGTTTGTAGGCGGCGGTGCGCTTTCTCCGGTGACTTGTCAGATGCTCGCGGACATAACCGGCAGAGAGATAGAAACTATCGACGAGCCGGAGAACGCAGGTGCGATCGGCGCAGCCCTGATCATAGCACTCGGTATGAAAATCATAGATTCACCAGAAGCGGCACAAAAGATGATACCCATAAAGGCAGTTTATCATCCGGATCCCGCAGCAAAAGCGGTCTATGATCGTAATTATCGGGTCTTTCGCAGGCTGTATAAGTGCAACGCAAAGAATTTCAAAGCTTTGAACAGTCTCTGATACTCCTTATGAGCAGAAAGGATAACAATCTGCGCTTCTGCGATATACATTCATATCGCCATATCAATATCAACAATATGAAACATGATGTGTTTGTGAGTGCCTCTGACGATCTGTGCAGCGTTGTTGATACAACCGAAAGCAGGAATTGCCGATATGATAGACGGATCTCCAAAAAGCAAGATCCCGGACTGCTTTTCGTTTTTTATTAAAATTTCCATGTTTTGTTTGGTTTGATAACGACAAGTTATTCAGAAATAAAAAAGCATCCGGTCAGCCCGAAGAGATCAGACTGACCGGATATGTTTTATTCTTTTGTTCTCACATTATTGTCATTAAGCCGGTTTTCGCTCCGGGTCATTCATTTCAATGGTCGTGCGGCTGTTGCTGTCGTTCCAGTTGAGGTCGGCTGCCGAATACGGTTCGGCAGGAATTATCTCGTAGATATCCGCGTCCGTGACTGCCGCTATACGCTCTGCGACAGCTTTGGTCGTACCCGTTGCGGAGAAATATACTACGAGGGTCTTGCCGGAAACGGCTTCGGTGTTTTCCGGCGGCAATGCTGAAGTTTCCGCTGCCGCAGGTGCGTCGGTCTGTCCGTCGGTTTCGTCAGTCGCCGGCTTTTTCTCCCGTGACAAAATATTCGTAAGTCGGAAATTCAAAAAGAACGGGCTTGAATGTGTGATAATCTATCTTTCCTTTATCGTTAAGAACGTTCTTGTCAGCGTAAGTCGCAAGTATTTTGCAGATGAAGTTATCGAAGTTTCCGACCACGCAGTTATTCTCTGTTTCACACTCTATTGACACTTTAGCGGCATCAATGAGCGGAGTGCCGTTCTCACCGACCGTGTATGCAAACGCGCCCGACTTATCTTCCTTGTTTCCGCTGACAATGCCCATTCTGTCCGCTTCTTTCAGCCATGACTCATCAACAGCATTTACCGACAGTTTGTTTGCGGATTTAATGCAGTTGTTGATAAAGTGAGCCTGTGAAAGCGAAACCATAATATATATTGGGCTTTCTTGTCAATCTACGGTTCGTTAACGGTGAACGATTCGTTCACCCTTTTGCTCGGTGGCATTTATGGCTCTCTTAGGGCTTCGGATAGAAATGCAAGGCATTCACTGCCTTCCGTATTTCTCTGCTGTACTTGTGAATCAACATTTATACACTGTCTTGCGTTAGCGCAGGCTGACAATAATGCTCAAAAGTCAATAGTTCTGAATACTTATCATTGTGACAAAAAAATTTCATGAAAGCATTGACATTTCTGATTTCAAGATGTATAATAACAGTGTTATGACTGAGGTGAAAATTCATGGCAGTTAAAAATCACGAAATGGATACACTGCTTGTTGATGCCGCAAGGGAAGAGTTCCTGACGTACGGGTATAAAGACGCTTCGCTCAGAAGGATCGCTGATGCAGCCGGAACAACCACAGGTTCTGTGTATATGCGTTACGAGAATAAAGACAAGCTCTTCTGCAGCCTTACGGACTGCATCATCAAAGAAACAGAAAAAGCGTTTGAAGAATTAAAGACTTTGTATCTGTCTTGCAGAACTCCCGAAGACATGATGAAAGCGGCTGAAACCGAATCCGATATGATCCTGCGCATCATATTTGAACATTACGATGCGGCAGTTTTACTGCTGTGCAGAAGCGAGGGCAGTTCTGCTGTCACATTCTACGATGATCTGATAAAGCGCAAGATACGGGAATCGGAGTCATTCTTTGCTTATCTTCCCCGTTCGGAAGACTTTATCCATGCACTCGATGTTCTTCTGACAGTACAGTTCGATATGTACCGCCAGATACTGAAAAACGGCTATACCGAATCTCAGGCGCATAAGTGTATGAAAATCATGATGAAATTCATGAACGGCGGGTGGAGCACTGTCATACAGGAATTTCTCGATGAAAAAGGGGAGGGGGATCAATGAAACAAAACGGGCTTTACTGGACGCTGTTTGCGCCGATGATAAAAAGCAGTATCAGGGATCGCTTCGGAAAGGAAATGGCAGTCAGAGCAATTAAAAACGGCAAGAAACAATACCGCACTCTTGTTGAGGAAGCACCCGAACTCGGCAGCGGCAATCCTATGGCTTCAAATGCTTATTTTGCATACGTTTTTGTCGGCGCGTGGCTCGGAACTGATAAAAAGCTGTCGCCGGACGACATTGCACTTGTAATGGCAGATGTGCTTACAAAGGTAAAACCGTTCTTCGGAATGACCGATCTCAACAAGACACCCGATAAGTGGTATAAGGATATGAAAAAATACGAGAAGTGGTACGATGCCGGAAACGGAAAGAAATATCCGACTACCTGGAAAGTTCATTTTGACGAGGGCAGACATCGTGACGGGAGCTTCTATTACTTTTCGGTCTGCCCTATATGTTCCTACCTGACAGGCAAGGGGCTTGGCGAGATCATGAGACCGCTGTGTGAGACCGACAAGATCATGTTTGCCTATCAGCACGGCAGATTATACAGAGAGCATACGATCGCTTCCGGCGGAAAAATATGTGATTACTGGTCAGTCGGTGACAAGATTGATGATCCGCAATAATACATATACACTCTTTTTGGTATTATGCTGCGGTTGCCCCGGTAGTCGTCCTTGAAGATGACAGTATGACCGGTACAGTGCTGTCAGATGAGCCGTATTACTCGGAAAGACGCTACGCTGCTTGTTCAGATGACGATAACGTCTTTGCTGTTTTCATTTTCTGAATTCTCTTTCTTTTGATGCGCATTGGTTATATGCCGCTAACTTTACCTGTTATAAATTTGTCGGGAGAAAACGCCGTATTTCATTATTTTACACTTTTTCTCCGTGGTTTTTTCATTAAGAATTATGTTATCCGACTGAAATTAAAGCTTCTCTTTCCCTTGACAAGCGCCGCCGGTGATGATAAAATAGTGTCTATGAAGAGGTTTAAGTATTTTTTTGCAGCCCTCATACTTGCCACAGTCTCGTCCTGCGGCGCTGTACCGGAAACAGGAGCTTCACGCGAACTGTTCGCAATGGACACCATAATTTCCATAAAGGCATACGGACAGCGAAGCGAGGAAGCTGTAAACGCCGCCGCCGAAAGGCTGACGGAGCTTGAAGCGCGCTTCTCGGTAACGGACGAAAACAGCGATATCGGGATCCTCAACAAACTTGGTACGGCAAGTGTTTCCGATGATACGGCGTATGTCGTGTCCGAAGCTCTGAAGGTATGCGAAAGCACAGACGGTGCGCTGGATATCACGATATACCCGGTTCTTCGTGAATGGGGATTTACTACCGGGAATATGCACATTCCGACAAACGAAGCTGTAAGGTCTGCACTCGAAAAAACGGGATATGGGGATATCTCCGTTTCCGGAAACACCATAACGCTTCCGGAGGGGTATATGCTTGATCTCGGCTCCTGCGCGAAAGGATATTCGGGTGACGAGATGCTTGCGGTGATGTCGGAACTCGGAGCAACTTCCGCGCTCGTCAATCTCGGCGGCAATGTGCAGACTCTCGGTTCAAAGCCGGACGGGACGGAATGGTCTGTGGGAATAGCGAACCCGTTTTCCCCGAATGAGCTGCTCGGTGTATTGCAGATACATGACAAGTCAGTCATAACCTCCGGCGGATACCAGCGCTATTTCACGGACGACAGCGGCAATGTGTATATCCATATCCTCGACCCGCATACCGGATATCCCGCAGACAGCGGGCTTGTGAGCGTCACCGTGGTCGGAGACAGGGGGATAATGTGCGACGCGCTTTCGACGGCGCTGTTCGTTATGGGTAAGGAGCATGCTGTCGGATATTGGCGTGAGGAAGGCGGTTTTGATATGGTGCTCGTTACCGATGACGGAAACGTATGTATCACAAAGAACATCGCCGACAGCTTCAAAAACAGCTCCGGTTTTCCGGTGGAGATAATAGATGAGTGACAAAGGAAAAATGCCGGTAAAGCGGCTTACCGAGCTTGCAATGCTGACAGCGGTGGCGCTGATAATATTCGTGATCGAACTTCAGATACCGCCGCTGACTGCTATCCCCGGAGTAAAGCTTGGACTTGCGAACATAATCACGGTGTACTGCGTATATCGGTATAAACCGTGGGAAACCGCCCTTGTCGTCGCTGTCAGAGTTATCATAGGTGCAATGTTTGCCGCAAGCTTCTCCACGATACTGTACAGCGCGTCCGGCGCTTTTCTGTGCCTTTTGGGTATGATACCGGTCTCGCGGCTGTTTCCGAAGCTTCCGATATGGGCGTGCAGCGTGATAGGTGCGGTGCTGCACAACATAGGTCAGATAGCGGCGGTAATTGTGAGCTTCGGCTCGCTTGCTGTTATCGGCTATCTGCCGTTTCTGATGATCGGCGGTATCATATCGGGTCTGTTCACCGGGCTGTGTGCGCATTTTGTCATTGAGCGCCTGAAAAAAGCCGGAAAATAACGCGCAACAGCACCGTCGCGGGAATATTTCATAACACGCTTTCCGCTTGCTTTCAATGCTTTTCCTGCCATATCGCACATCCTTTCGCATTGGATTATGTATTGACTTACGGCTCAATAGGTGCTATAATAATAGAAACGATTACTACGATAAATCATGATTTGTTGGGATATTTATTTCTAATATAAAGGCGCTAAGGTGTGAGGAGGTAAATAACATGGATATGAAGCAGGCGATGAAGGAACGACATATGGTGCGCAAGTACACAGATAAGCCAATTCCGGAGGATGTTGTTTCAAAGCTGAATGATCGGGTAAGGGAAAACAACGAGCGGTACGGTTTGTCCATCAGACTGATGACCAATGACGGCAGTGCCGTTCCCGGTGTGATTAAGCTGATTCTTGCAAAAGGAGTAAACAACTTCTTTATTATGGCAGGACCTGATGGTGCAGATGAGTTGTGTGGTTACTGCGGTGCTGATCTGATGCTATATGCACAGACGCTTGGTCTGAATACATGGTGGGTCGGCGGTACCTATAACCGGAAAGGAGCACAGGAGAAATCCGAGGGTGCAAAACCGGTAGGAATTATCGCTGTCGGCTACGGTCAGACACAAGGTGTCCCGCATAAAACAAAGACGACCGAACAGATCAGTTCATACGTTGGAGAAGCACCACAATGGTTTAAGGACGGCATTGAAGCGGCACTCTTAGCGCCCACAGCGCTGGCAAAGCAGGCATTCACCATCAGCGGAACAGAAAACAAGGTATCCATCTCCTGTGATAATGGCATTTTTACTGGCGTAGATACCGGTCTTGTGAAATATCACTTTGAACTTGGAGCAGGTAAGGATTGTTTTGAATGGGTGTAATTCTTATAGATAGGCAGTACAGAAGCATAGAAGATTAGTCAAACATATTTTGATTTATCTATGTAAAACAGTCGTGTACGGAAACCCCGCACACGGCTTTTTCTTACAGCATAGCCGCATTATTCGCCTTGATCTTGCGAATAACTGCGATAGTGCCGATCGTTGCGCCTACTGCTGTTGCTGCGATAACGATAATTCTTACTGCCTTTTTCATACTGTTTTCCTCCTGCAAATTTACTTGTTTTCCGTTTCTTCAAGCCTCGTTGTCATTATGCGGTAGAGTTCCGTGTCCTTCGGGAACTTGTCAACAAAGGGGATTATGATATTTCCGAAGAATATCAGACCTTCGCCCGCGCCGCTGTTTGTCACATACGAAAGCTGATGAGGGGAGATATTGAGCTGCTTTGCGAGTATCTGCCTGTCGCCGCCCGCCTGATTGAGCATATAGATGAAGTCGCTGTTTTCAAAGTTATTCTCGATCTCGCGGCTTGCAAGCAAGTCCTTGACATTCTGCGTAAGCCCCGTAGGAATACCGCCCCATTTTCTGAAGCGCTTCCATATCTCGCAGCTATACGCCGCAGTCTGTTCCTCTTTGAGAAGCAAATGGAACTCATCTATATAGTAGCGGGTGCTTTTGTGTTCCGCGCGGTTGACAGTGACCCTGTTCCATACGGCATCCTGCACAACGAGCATTCCGAGCTTTTTCAGCTGCTTGCCCAGCTCCTTTATATCAAAGCATATAAGCCTGTTGTTGAGGTCAACGTTCGTTCGGTGATTGAACACATTCAGCGATCCGGTGACATACATTTCAAGTGCAGTCGCTATTCTCTGCGCCTCCGGTTCCGTCTGTTTCAGGATAAGATCATACAAATCCTGCAAAATCGGCATTTCCACGGTATCGGGACTGTTGAGGTAATCGCAGTACACCATACGGACGCAGCGGTCAATGATCGTCTTTTCGATAGGTTCAAGACCGTTCTTGCCGCCTACAATAAGCTCACACATCGAAAGAATAAAATCCGATTTGAGGGCAAGGGGATTGTCCTCGTCCGAGTAGTTCAGATTGATGTCAAGCGGATTGATGAACTGCGAAGATGTGGGCGAGATCTTGATAACCTGTCCGTTAAGACGCTCCACAAGCGGAAAATACTCAGCTTCCGGGTCACAGATGATAATATCATCGCGTGTAGTAAGGAACGCATTTGCGATCTCGCGTTTTGCCGAGAATGACTTACCGGAGCCCGGTGTTCCGAGGATAAGACCGTTCGGGTTTTTGAGCTGCTTGCGGTCACAGAGTATCATATTGTTGGAGAGCGCGTTCAGACCGTAGTAGAGCGCTTCGCCGCCCTGAAACAGCTCCTGAGTGGTGAACGGGACGAATATCGCCGTTGACGAGGTAGTCAGACCGCGCTTTATCTCAATGTCGTTGCAGCCGATAGGCACGCAAGCCATTATGCCGTCCTCCTGCTGATAGTCGAGCCTTTTGAGCTGGCAGTTGTATTTCTGCGCGATACCGGATTCCTGAAATATGATGTTTTCGAGCTGGCGCTTCGTGTCAGCCGTATTCATAAGCAGGATAGTTGCCATAAACAGACGCTCGTTACGGTTCTGCAAGTCGTTGAGAAGATTTTTCGCTTCCTTGCCGAAAGTACCGATGTCAGACGGCATAATGTCAATGTCATAGCCGTTTCTGAACGCCTTTTTCTGTTCTTCCATTTTCATCTTGTCAAGATCGGTGATCTTGCGCTTTATCATCTTGATAGCCTTGTTCTGATCTACGGAGCAGATATGAATGGAAAGCGTGATATTATGCTCAATATTGAGGAAATCGGCAAGCATACGGTCAGACATTTCACTTGCCATAATGTTGATGAACGATACCGCGCCGTATTTGCCGGACATTCTGAACGAATTGCCCTTTGAGAAATCGAACGAGGACGGTGCTATAAAATCCTTGACGCTGTTTCCCGTCTGCGCCGGCAAATCCCACGAAAAGTGGAATTTCTCACGGCTGTCAGGATTGAAGCAGCGATGCAGGATAGCAAGCCTTTCCGCGCCGGTGAGCGGCTGTGCCAGCACGCCCATTGTCTTGAAATTGGTGAGTATGTCTGTTTCGATGCGTTCGAGCTTCTGCTTTGCGTCTTTGAGCGACGTTTCCTCCACGCCAAACGTGATATATTTTGTCTTTACAAGTCCGTTATTGCCCTTTGCAAGCTGATTTTTCAGCATTTCCGTGTACTCGCGGCGAATATCGTCGAAAGCGTCGTCCTGAGACTGGATCTCAAGCTGCTTCATAAATTCCTCGGTATCTCCGACCTGATTGAGAAAAGAGAGCTGAACCTTGATCGTGCTGTCGAAGTAGTTGAGGAAGTCGCAGTAATTCTCGAAAATAGCGGTCTTATCATCGTTCTGCGCGAGCTGATAGTTGATGTCAAAGA
>JAFVBZ010000099.1 GCA_017479645.1 Ruminiclostridium sp.
GCTCTCACACGCTTCGGCATACCGAATATCCATTGCCACAGATCAAGGTTGTGGGGAGCCTGATTGAGCAGCACTCCGCCGCCCTCGCCGTTCCATGTTGCGCGCCAGCTTCCGGAATCGTAGTAAGCCTGTGTGCGGTACCAGTTTGTGATTATCCACACGAGCCTTTTCGTATCACCGAGCTGACCTCCGCGGACTATCTCCCTCGCCCTTGCAAATATTGGGTTAGTTCGCTGATTGAACATAATGCCGAAGCATTTTCCCGACTGCTTTGCAGCCTCGTTCATCTCTCTGACCTGACGGGTGTAAACTCCCGCAGACTTTTCGGTCAGGACGTGCAGTCCGTGTTCAAAAGCTTTGATCGCAACAGTCGGGTGGTCGTAGTGGGGGACTGATATCAGTACAGCGTCAACAAGTCCGCTTTCGATAAGTGCTTCGGCGCTCTCAAAGGCTGCGGCAGCGGGGAGTTTTTCAGCTGCCCTTTTCAGCTTTTCGGGATCGGTATCCGCAAAAGCTGTGATCTTAACCCTCGGACATTCTCCGTTCATCACATATCCGAGATGCCCGCTGCCCATGTTTCCCATACCGATGATTCCAAGTCTTAGTTTATCCATTTTGCTTTCCTCCTATGATACCTTTAAGTGCGTTTACCGCCGCCGTGAATGCTGTCCGTGAGTCGGGGTAGGTATAGCGCATTTTTGTTTTCTGCTCTGTTTCTAATTTGTCGAAACCCGCAAATACAGACAGGTGCGGCTCGACGGTGAGCACCTCGCCCTTGTACTGCGACAGCAGAAACGGCAGTTTGCCCGCGCCCTTTCCCGCGGGCACTACCGAGCCGTCGGGAAGCGCGTCCTTTATGTGCATATACTCAACATAAGGTGAGAGCAGCTCCCATGCCTGCTTTGTGTCCTGTCCGCACTGGATAAAATTTGCGGGGTCGAATACAGCCCTCAGCTGCGGCAGAGCCTTGTGTATATCAAGGCACTTTGCTGCCGTGTCTCCGTAGATGCCCTTTTCGTTCTCGTGGCAGAGTATGATATCCGTCCCCTCCGCCGCTTCAATGAAGCGGTTCAGCCGTTCAAGCACCGGGTCAATTTCCGCTGTCCCGTAGAAACTGAACAGTCGGATGTGCTTTGCTCCTAAAATGCCGGCAAGTTCTAAGCTGTGCCTGAAACCGTCAAGGTGCGGTGCGAAATCCTCGCCTATCCCGATCTTCCCGAAAGGTGAGCCGAGCGACCAGACCGCGATACCCGCGTCATCGAGCATTTTTCGTATCTCACGTGCTTTACTGCAGGATATCCTGTCGATGTTCTCACCGTCAACTCCCCTTATCTCAAGAAGCTCTATCCCGTTTTCCCGCATAGCGGATATCTGTCCCGCAAGGTCGGGAGCCGCTTCATCGGCAAATGCCGCAAGTCTGTATTTCATGGTATTACCTCCGTTTTGTTCTCGTTGAGACAATAATACCACAAAATTATTTGCATTACAATTGCAAAAATCTCCGGAATATATTGCAATTCCGCGCATGATATGATAAAATAACATCGTGAGGTGACAGAATGGACTATCTGAAAGAAAGCGAAAGCAACGGACTGTATATCCGGCACGCAGTTGATGAAGCACCGACAGGCAGCGGATTTGACTTCCATATCCACGACAGATGCGAGGTGTTCTATTTTATTTCGGGCAATGCGCAGTATCTTGTGGAAGGCTCGGTGTACCCGCTCACAAAAGGCAGTCTGCTCATAATGCGTCCGGGCGAAGCGCACTGTATCAGATTTCTCAGTGCTGAACGCTACGAACGTTACGCTGTCAACTTTCCGCTGTCACTGTTTGACAGCTTTGACCCGCAGCGGCGGTTTATGAGAATATTCACCGATCGTCCCCTCGGAAGGGATAATCTGTATTTTCTGCCCGGACTTGAAGAAACATTCCGGGATATGTGCTATTGTGAAGATGACGATTACGGCAGGACGCTTCTGATGACAACAAGACTTGCGAATATAATAGAAGCTGCCGGAGATAAAAGAAGCGAGATGATCCATGCCGAGCCATCATTGCCGGAACAGGCGGTGCGGTATGTCAACGATATGCTGTATGAAGAGATAACCGTAGGTCAGCTGGCAGAGCATTTTTTCCTCAGCACCTCCCAGTTCTCGCGGATCTTCAGACAGACGACCGGAGCTTCACCTTGGGCGTATATCACAGCCAAGCGGCTCATTAAAGCAAGAGTGCTTCTGCAGGAAGGCATGAGCGCGAAAAAAGCCGCAGAAAACTGCGGCTTCGGGGATTATTCGGTTTTCTACAAGGCTTATGTAAAGCGCTACGGAAAGAGTCCGGGCGCCCACGGAAATGACTGACATTCAAAAAGTTGTTTCACCTGCTCTTTACGGCAGACTTATACATGCAAAGGCAGTTATGTTTTCTTGTCTGTATGTTAAGCAAATATCTTTACCGTAACACCGCCGGAGCAAGGCTCGATCGTCGAAGTCAGCGCGGTGTTTTCAAGGAATGCGATTAGCGGACTGTCTGAATATATTGTCGGCTTGAAAGTGCCTGAAACACCGACCGAAATGCTCTTTAGGGGATCGGCATATATGATATTGCCGCAGTCGCCTATGGCAGCAAACACAGGTTTACGGATGACAAATCTGTAAAAATAACTTGACAAAACTGTAAAAACAGGTTATAATGTAGTTGCTTATTTAGAGGATTCTCGTATCCTTTGAAGTATGCCCGCCGAGTGTTGGTAGCACCCGACGGGCATTTCTTATATGTTCTTATTCCACTTGTAATGCGGATCAGCCTGTATAAGCTGTTCGTATCTTACCTTAAAATCGGAGAATTTCAGCTCATTGGGTCCGAGTATATCGGAATCAGTTTTATCAGAACCGTCGTCCTGCCAACCGCAGCACGGGCAAATCTCGAATGAGCTTTCATCGCTGAATGTATGCTTGCCACATACCGGACACTTATGCGGTGCAGCCTCATAGGTAGCGTCAATGTAGTCAAAATCGGGATTTTCAGCTATCTGCTGTCCATACCACTCCCGATACTCTAACAGCGACATATCGTTCTCACCTGTTCTTAGGTTTGGGTCATTGTGCTGCTTTGCGTCATACTTCCACCCGCAATGAGTACACTGTATATAGTTAAGTGCCTCAAACTCATAGTCCTGAAGTTCAGAGAAATAGAACTCTCCGCATGCCGGACACTGCATAGGAGTGTAGTCATTTCTTTCCACCATTGATTTTACCTCCGGCTACACCTCTAATTCGGACAGGCTGTTAATGACAATGGGCTTATCTTCGTCAGCCCACACGAGTTCGCTTTCGATGTCCCAAAATGTCTTACCGTCAAAAATGGGGGCTTCGAGGAACTGTTTCTTCAATAAATCCATATCCGTTCCTCGGCTCTCGAATACTCTTTTGTAATCAACGATATCATTGTTAAGGCGGTATTCGCGGCAATACATATCATCGGTCAATTTAGCTCTCCACCTATCAATGAAGAAAGTGCTGATATTTGTTTCACTATCGGTACTACCCTCAAACCAGTAGATATAGCCATTATAGTACAGAGTGGATTCCGAATACCAGCCCGTATCAAGGAACTGTTCAACGTTACCGTTTTTCATAAGCCGTACCTCCTTAGATACTTTTCATAAGTCGCATATATTTCGCTGTCCTTTTCCAGTTTTTGTGCCGGACTTCGTGTGATGTTCATTGTTGTAACTGCGTTAAGAATATGATAGTGCAGCACCTTATCTTTACGATTGCCATTATTAATAACCGGTTCCGGATGATAACCGATTTCCAAAAGTGGCTGACCTTTATCTCCGTATATTCTCATTTCTCTGAATGTTCCGTCAGGATTTTCTTTTATGTATTTTCTGAACGGTGTATGTGAATAGTCGGGTAAACCGTGGGCATTCTTCTGACCAACGAGTATTTTTGCGTCATAAACACCGCTTGACCCCGGCTTTTCCATATATTCCGATGTGGTGATATGACCATTTTGAACATAAGAACCTCTGGAAGACATTATACAACACCTCCCGCAATAGTTCCGTCCCAATTGAACAACTTTGGTTGCCAAAATCCCGGGTATTTTTCCCAATTGCCAAAAGAATTTTCATACGGGATATAGCAGATGTCGGAATCCATTCCGCTTAATCTATCACCGACACAAATAAGTTTGGAATCGGGGAATCTATCTCTAAGATTGTAATACCCGTCCATAAATACTGACATACAAGTACTGTTGTTTACGCTTAATGTGGAGATTATAAATGTCGCTCCATTTCTTAAACCTGCGAAGCAGATGTTGTATGTATCCGGAGTGACCCAGCCGACTGTTGCTATGACTTTTTTGCCGTTAGCCTGCATAAATGCGCCGATCCAGCGATTATCGTATGTCGCACCTAAGATATGTCGAAAATCCATTTTCTCGTGCATTGAGAATTCAAAAGATGTAACTGCGTAATAGGGTGCGACTTTTTTGAGGTAACCAATGGGATTATTGTACGCTCTCAGAAGGACATCATCGTAACAAAATGAGTGCACGATCTTCTTGTCAGCATACTTATCGCTTGCATTGGCATTTTTCAAGTTTATGAGCCATTTTGTGTTATTGAGACCACTTATGTCGATATTCTGCTGCTCAATAAAAGGAATACCATAAATATCCCTTTGCACATATTCGGGCAGCGGTCTCATAATTTTAAGGTACGTATTATTATTATAAGTAGGCATTAAACCCTCCGTTGTTGTACAGAGGATACGAGACACTAACGCTTATTTAGAAGATTCTCCTACCCCCTGAATGTTTCCTATGGCGTTTGGTAGCCGCCATTTCTTACAGTATTTGATCAGCGCAGATAACAGTTGGTAGCAATTATCTGTGTTTCGTAACCCGCATAAACATCACTCCTTTTAAACTCAAACCACTAAACCTTTGAGCTTTGAACCCTTGCCGCGCGTGGTGTAACTCCACATCGCTGAACTATCTCATCAGGCGTAAGCCCTCTTATGAGCGGATAATAGCCGAAACAATCCGCCTGCCATTCGGGGTCTTCATACGGTTTCAATTCTTCGCCGTCTGCCAGTCGGCATAGGGATATTGAACTTACGTCATTCAGCAGCAAGTGTCCGATTTCGTGCGCGATCGTGTATCTTGCGAAAGCATCCCCTGCCAATGCTTGCTCATAAATATCCTCGCGGATACATATTTTGTTTTCTGCCGGAAATGTCTCACCATATTTTATGGGCATTTCTTCTCGCGAGCAAATTTCATAGTAGAATCCGTCAATGAGCTGCGGCAGGAGTATCTCCAAAAATTCAACAATCGGGAAATAGTAGATATTTTCAGTTCCTGTAAGTTTTCGTATGCGAGCTACATAATCTCTGATATTCTTTCTTGATAGTGGTGCTGCCTTGTAAATTGCTTTCATTTATTGTCGTTTCCCCTCCTTAGAAGCTCGATGAAGCTCTTTAGCTGTCTTTCATCGAAATCGTTAAACTTTCGCGCAAATGAGACTGCAAGCTCCCTTTGGGTTCCTGACGCATTTGTAAAATCCAACTCGATCTTATTCTCGCTTTCTGCGATAGCTCGTGTAAGCTCGTCCATTTGTTCGTAGCTCAGATTATAAAGCGAGCATATTAAGCTATTCCACGAAGATGGCATACGCTTTTTCCCGTTCTCGACAGCTGACAGGAACGAGGCAGTCACGCCAAGTTTATCAGCCATATCTTTCAAAACCTCTCCGCGATCAATCCTTATCTTCCGCAAAAACCTCCCTAAACTTGTAAGCATATTGATCTCCTCCTTTCGATGTAGAATTATTACTCTTTTATTATAGCACTATATCGAGCGTTTGTCAACCATTTGGTTGAAATTATTTCTGATTTGTTGATATTTTTCGCAAAAAGAATGAGCCGACTTCGTTAAATCGGCTCATATATAATAACAGTACTGATGATATCCGGGAATGTATGAAAAATGTGTATGAATACATTTCAAAAAAATAACACAAATCTTTAATTACATTTTAAGTTCATAGTGATATAATAAGAAAAACAAAAGAATCGGAGGAATCACTTATGAAACAGAAAAAATCGCTTATTCCAATAATAGCAATGTGTATCTGCCTTGCGGCGGGCTGCTCCGGCAATACCCAGACAGCAGGAACTACAACAGCCTCAGAAACAACAACAACTTCCGCACTGACGGAAACTACCGCCGGAACGACCACAGCGGCAGTCACAGAGACAACGGAAGAAAAGACAGTGGAGGTTCAGCCGGTGACAAACCTTGAAAAGCTCGATATGACAAATTGGCAGTACAACGCCGATGACGATGTTTACTATCAGGTCGGTATTTCCTACTGTGAAACTCCGGCGGACGCTGGCTATGAGACGCTTGCGGTGTTCGTTCCCGGCGCGTATATGACAGCCACAGACAACGGTGACGGCACTTACACCTGCGAGTTGTCCGACGGCACTGTAAACGGCTACACCGCCGAGACTGCGCCTATAGTAATGCCGATAAACACACCCGGATATTCGGCAATGGCGGCGCTTACAGATTATTCGAGCAGCGTTAAGACCTACACGAGCGAGGGCTTTGTGTATGTACACGCAGGCTGCCGGGGACGTGACGCAGGCGCTCCCGCAGGTGTCACCGACCTGAAAGCGGCAGTGCGCTATGTGCGCTATTGCGATGACGTAATTGCCGGAAGCGCCGAGCGTATCTTCACATTCGGCATGAGCGGCGGCGGTGCGCAGTCCGCGCTTATGGGAGCTGCCGGAGACAGCGACCTCTACACACCCTATCTTGAAGCGATAGGAGCTGTGCAGGGTGTCAGCGACGCGGTCTGTGGGTCTATGGACTGGTGCCCGATAACCAACCTTGACAGCGCAGATGAAGCCTACGAGTGGACGATGGGAGTTACAAGAAGCGGTCTTTCCGATGATGAACAGGCTATCTCCGACGCGCTGGCGTCAGCTTTCGCGGAATACATCAATTCCGCTCAGATAAAGGACGAAAACGGAAATATCCTTACTCTTGAAGAGTCCGCTGACGGTATATACCAGTCCGGCAGCTACTACGACTACCTGAAAGGCGTTATCGAGCAGTCCCTCAACAACTTCCTTTCCGATACCACATTCCCTTATGACGCAAGCAGTTCCACCGGCGGTCACGGAGGCATGGGCGAAAACGGCGGCTTCGGCGGAAAAGGCGGACGCGGCGGAAATGACGGAGACATTCCCGATGATATAAAGGAAAAGTTTGAAAACGGCGAAATGCCGGAGGGTGGAATCGGTGATTTCGGCGGCGGTATGCCGGAGGGAGAAATTCCCGGTGATATGAGCGGAAACGGCGGCACTGCAATAGAAGATGTTGACAATATCACACGCAATACCACATCAAGCGGTATCAGCATTTCCGGCACATACGAGACTGCGCAGGACTACATCGACGCTCTCAACGCTGACGGCGAGTGGGTCACTTATGACGCAGACACAAACACAGCGACCGTTTCAAGCGTTGCCGACTTTGTAAAGGCTTTCAAATCCGCGTCAAAGAATCTCGGCGCGTTTGACCAGCTTGACGGAGGACAGGGTGAGAACACTCTGTTCGGCTACGGTGACGGAAGCGGCGCGCACTTCGACAGCACGCTTGCCGAGATACTTTCCGACCTCGGCAGCGAGTACGCCGACAGCTATGCCGCCGACCTTGCAAAGACCGACAGCGTGGGATATACCGCTGAGCAGAGACTGAAGATGTACACACCGCTCTACTACCTGCTTGAAAGCTCCGAGGGATACGGCACAAGCACAGTTGCGAAATACTGGCGCATAAGAACGGGCATTGCCCAGAGTGACACATCGGTAACAACAGAGATGAACCTTGCGCTTGCACTTGAAAACTATGAAGGCGTGGAAAGCGTGGATTTCGCTACTGTCTGGGGGCAGCAGCACGTTGAAGCCGAGCGCACCGGCAGCAGTACAGAGAATTTCATCGCATGGGTGAATGAGTGCCTGAAATAAGATGTCTGTGTTTGGGGAGCTCTAAAAAAGCTTTAAATTATAGGGATAATGCCGGGGCAGTTATTGCTGTCCCGGCTTTTTTGCGTGCTGACAGCGAGCAAATGCCCACTCCACCATGTTGTTCATCCCATTCATCTATTATCAGCCGATTATACCTGAACCACAGGCTGAAATGTGCATTGACTATCTTTACCCGTAATAATTGTCCGGAATAAGACAAATACCTCTCACCGCGAAGGGTGGGAGGTATCTGCACGGTGGATCGATGAAAAAAACGGATCGAAAGCTGTTTATTATTCCATTACCAAGCCCGCAACAAGGTTCGAGTAGATGAATTTCTGCAATGTGATGAAGATTATCAGCGACGGGATAATGCAGATTATAATGCCCGCGAAGATTATCTCCCACTTTGCACCATACGGACCGATAAATCTGTAAAGGGCAGTCGATACAACGCCAAGCTCCTTTGAAGGCATATACAGATTTGCGGTGTAGAAGTCATTGTAAATGCCGACAAATTTTGAGGCATCTCCGGTAAGTGTGGGTCGAAAAATCGCAGAATACAGCGTTTATGCCGCGAAAGCGTCTTGATATGAGTTTCAAATGTGATAGGCTGTGTAGCTGGCAGATAGCCCCTGAAGGGACTACTGCGGCAGCAGCCCCTTGGGGGTGCCTGCCGGTGCTGCCCGACTATCACACTTGAATCGAACGCACGAAGCGTTCAGTTCGATGCCAAAAGCGCGCACGATGCGCGCATTACAGCATCGAACGAGAGGCATCGTGTCAAGATGACCGTGGAATAAATGCGGTCATACTCGTACAAACACCCATTTTCATACCCACACCTACCGGACAAGAGCCGAATATTTTCGATAAATTGGAATGAAACAAATCTGTATCGTTGGGCACTCTCGAACATCTTCGCCTTAATGCTTGCTGTTCCTCAGCTTTAAAAATATGACAGCGATCCCCGCGATTGCCGCTGCACCTATACCTATCGCTATCGGTATCAGGGGACTTGAACTGTCTTTCCCGTTGTCTTTTTCGTTTTGAGGTACGGACGGTTCGGGATCGGTTTCCGGCACATTGCTTTCATCTGTGACTTCCTCGGTCTGTACAGTGGGATCGTTTACTAAGGGTTCGCTCTCCGCAGATACGGAAGCAAGCAGCTTTTCAGCCTGCGTGCTGTCAAGGATCACCTCTGTCGCGTCGAGTATCAGCGAGCCTTCTTTTACGGTAACAGTAAGCGTGTGATGACCGCTGTCAAGTCCGTAAACGGCATAGAAAGCCTGTCTGTTGGAAGTTTTAGGGACTGAAAAAGCACTGTCCTTTGCATTGCCGTCAAGTTCCGTGTCAATGACCGCGTTTCCGCTTTCCGCGCCTATCAGCAAAATACCTGTGCCGTCAAAGTCTATGCTCACCGACGCACCGGGATTTCCTGCGGATATCGTCCGTTTGTAGTTCTTGAAGCTGTCCATTGTGCTGTGTGACCAGTCACCGCTGTATGTTATACCTTCGTCGGTATCGTCAAAGCGGGTAATGTATGTTTCCGCGCCCTCAACAGGCTCCACCCTGACGTTATCGAAACAGTTGTTGTAATAGCTGCTGTAAAGTGCGGCACGACCCGCAGACTGCATTACATATCCCTCGGTATTCCCGTCAGCTTCCGTCACAAGCTCGCCGTTCACATAGCTGCGTATCGTATTGTACACGGCTTCTATTTTTATTCTGTTCCAGCCGTCTTTCAGCACGGCGTTCCCCGTTGCGACAGGCTTTGAGCCTATCCGCAGCCGCCATTCACCGGCTTCATTCAGCTGTAATCTCCAGCCGCTTGCTCCGCTGTCGGCAAGGTTATACCGCAGTCCCACCGCGGTGCTGTTCTTGTCGGGCTCCCCGCTGTCCGCAAACTTCACGTCTGCGCTGACGGAATAGTTGAACCACCTGTCGTCTCCGCAATTAGTGACCGGAGAGGGTGTACTGCCCCATTCCTCGGCGTGGGTGGATTCGGTGATCTTCCGCATAAGCACCTTGTTTCCGTCATTGTCAGTCACTACCTCGAAAGCTCCGCCCTCGTCCGTGGTATAGCGGGGCGCTCCGCCTCTTGCCGAAAGGTACTCATCGCTGTACTCAAAATCGTCCGTATATGGCAGTTCAAGCAGACTGCTCTCATATTCCCTGAACTCACCGCGTTCGGTTTCAAGCGTTGTCAGCGTTATCATAGAATAGGGCTGAACTGTGACTTTAAAGCTGCCGTTTTCGGGAGATATCGTTTCGCGCAGTCTGAAATAATTCTCGTTCCATTCACCGCCGGAAGGCCCCTTTGTCTCCCACACATTCACAGGCGAGTTTGCCTTTCCGGTTCCCATAACATTGAATGTATAGTTTATCGGAGCATCTGTGGTGTTCGTTATCACGGTGCTGTAATCTCCGGTTTGGGGATCGGTGCAGGTCATATAGCTGTATGTGGAATCCACCACCGAGTGACCGTCCCCGCCTGCTTTTCCGTCACCTGCACACGCGCTGTCAACGAATGCCCAGCCTTTCTTTATAAAACGGGAGAAATGCAGAGCCATATAGAATCCGCTGTCGAGCAGATAATACCCGCTCCACGGTTCGTCCGCAAGGATAAGCTGTTTCTGCGTGTATGTCGCGCCGCTGTAATACGAAGCCACTGCCGGCTGGAATTCGTAAAGCGTCATACCGCCGCCGGGGTACATAGTGATGATGCGGTTCGCGATATCGAGCGCACCGTTTATGTCGCCCATTCCGGAGCCGTTCCCGTCATACCTGTATGTTCCCTGTGCGTAACTCATGGGAGAGCTTGCCTCGGAGAACCACACTTCCTTGCCGTATTCCCGCTGCAATTTCTTTGTATCGGCGTCAGACCATGATGTGTAGTGGCTGCCCATAACATCCACCGCGTTCAGCAGTTTTTCGTTTCCAAGCATAGCTTCTGATATGCCCCATGTGCAGACCGCTTCGCCGTCAACGACTTTTATCTTTGAGAAGTCGTAAGGCGTTCCGCTGTCACTTTTAAGATGTCCGGAGAGATATATCGTCCAGTCCGGGTCACAGGCACGCTCGTTGCGTGTGGCGCTTACATAGTCGAATTTCAGTCCGTAAGTCTCATAAGCCGAGATCAGTGTCTCGCGGTACCATTTGTATCTTGCCGCATAAACATCGTCCGAGTCGGTCACCCAGCGCGGTTCGCTCCACCACAGCATATCGAGCGTGATGTCCGGGTCTTTCTTTTTAGCGTCTGCGGCAAACTGAAACCCCGCGCCGCGGGTAACGTCCGCCTTTTCGTCCGCGCTTCTCATTGTCGCAGGCTCGGTACCGGACGACGAATTGATGTCCGCACCCATTTCCACCTTTATGTGTGAGATGTTCAGTCCGTCCTCGCCGAACAGGTAATTCAGTATCTCGTCATACCGTTCCGGCTGTTCGTATTTGTAGTCGAGCAGCAGACGCGAGGAATTGTTCGCGCTTATCAGCCCGAAGCCTTTATAGCGTGTGTTTTCAGCAAGTGAAGCTGTCGTCATATCAATATTTACCGTCATATTCTTTTCCTCCGCCGAAGCAGTGACCGGCATTGCAAGTGATGATAATGCCAGCGCCGAAGCTGCCAGAAACAATGCAGCTTTTTTGACTGCTCTCATATAATATCCTTTCGCATAAGACCGTTGTTTCAGCGCAGAGCGCGCTCTGCCTTTCACCTACATTTTACCCTGTTTAACGGCATAGGTCAAGGATAAATATTTAGCGCAGTATGAATATTTTAGCGCGAAGTCTTCCTGTATTCCGAGGGCGAGAATCCCTCATATTTCCGGAATACAGATGTGAAATAACTCCTGTCTGTGAATCCCACAGCTCCCGCCACCTCCGAAACAGGCAGATCGGTGTCTCTGAGAAGAGCCTTGGCTTCCGCAATACGCTTCTTGATCAGAAATTCTATCGGCGTCATGCCTGTATCACGCTTGAATACACGGCAGAAATGCTGTTCGGATAGTCCGGCTGCGGCAGCTATCTCCGAAAGCGTAAGGTCACGGGCATACCCGCTTTCCATAAAACTCGCCGCCTTTCCGATGTGGTCGTTTGCGGCAGCTGCACTGTCCGAAAACAGCCGCTTGGCTTCAAGTATATATGAATACAGCAGTTCCGAGCATTTTTCGGCTTTGCCGTATTCTCCTGCGAGCGTAAACATCGCAGAAAAGATATGTGCAAGTTCATTGGTGTTCACCTGCTTAGATGACATAATGCCTGAAAATCCCATTTTCCGCATTATCTGCGGAAGCGAACTGCCCCTGAACACCACCCATGATGTCTGCCAGTTTCCGTTTTCCGGGTAGTATTCATGCGGAACGGCAGGTGGGATAAATGTGCATACGCCCGCCGTCTGCGGATATATCTTGCCTTCTGCGATGAGCACGCCGCTGCCGCCTGCAGTAAACATTATCTGATGAGATGTAAGCCCCTCGGTGCGTATAATATGATATTCCGGGTCGGTGGTGCCGATACCCGTAAGATAGAACGGCAGATTGATTTCCGTACCGAGTACGGGATAAACAGAACGAGTCATAACGATACCTCCGCCATTTTTCGGCATTTGACAAAACCGGCAGCAGTAAGAGACTGCGAATGACTGCTGCGAAAAGATTTACACGAAAACATTCATTTTTATGATATAACGGATCCAACGAAATGTCAAGAAGAAATATAAATCAAAGCGCACAGACTTACGGGCTTGTGCGCTTGTTTAAAAAAATATTTAAATTATTGTAACATTCCCCTGTTTTATGTGTACATATAGATGAAACCACTTTGCAAAGGAATTTCATAATGAAAGATAAGCTTGTCGAAAAACTGATAGGCTCGGATGTGCGCGCATTCAAGCAGATCGTGAAGAAATACGGCAGATATGTTTTTCGTGTTGTTATGTGTTTGACGGAAGCTGCCTTGATATTTACTATGATGTGACATACCCGGACACAGAGTTCTACTTCTACAGCGATGATACGCTGACCGCAGACGCGGCTGTTCCGTATCTGCTCTATACTGACGTAAATGTTGCATATTACAGGAGCAGGAACTACTTGCAGCTTGCGGGCAATGTTACAAGCACGGAGATCATTATAGGCGAAAGCGACACCCCTCCCGATGATAGCACACAAAACAGCTTTATCGTAGATGTTCCAAGCGTCAAGCCGGTAATTATCGAGGATATCGAGCTTAACGAGGGCGTTCATCTCAATCGGTTCGTGCTTTCTACTCTCGGAGCGTTTATGGAACTTTCGGAGAGCATCGAATACATTCAGACCTAACATTATCAACAAGCTCTATTACAGGGAGATCAACCCCAGCGAAAAGCCGGCACCGAACACCGAAAAGTACATAAAGACCAGAGAGACTATCTGCTCCACCGAGGAACAGCTGCTCGAACAGTTTCCGACCTGTAAAGAACTGCTTGATACCAATCGTTATTATTTTTGCAGACCAGATGTCATATAAAAAGGCTTGTATCCGACAGTTCCGCAGAACCGAGAAAAGTTGCAACACCGCCGAGCTCGACTCCGTCGATAAGTTCCTCCTGCTTTATGCCCATTATATCCATTGACATCTGGCAAGCTACAATTCGGACACCGTGATCTATTGCGTTCTGTATCAGCTCTTCGAGCGAGGAAACGCCTTTCTGCTTCATTATCCCGCGAATCATCTTTGCTCCCGCACCGCCCATATTCATTCGTGACAGTCCCAGCTTTTTTGTTCCCCGCGGCATCATTGCTCCGAACATCTTTTCAATGAAGGTTTTGGCAGCTTTTACCTTTTTCGGACGTCGAAGGATGTTAAGCCCCCAGAATGTGAAGAACATTGTGACCTCTCTGCCCATTGACACCGCACCGTTTGCAATTATGAATGCGGCTATGGTCTTATCAAGATCGCCGCTGAACACGATAAATGTCTTGTCGTTATGCACTTCGGCGGTCTTTTCAGCCGGAGCGTCCGCCTT
Organism: Ruminiclostridium sp.; assembly: GCA_017479645.1. Taxonomy (GTDB): domain Bacteria; phylum Bacillota; class Clostridia; order Oscillospirales; family Ruminococcaceae; genus Ruminiclostridium_E. The sequence continues at coordinate 14,059 of JAFVBZ010000099.1, forward strand.
TTCTATCTCGGCGGTAATTATGCCGTTCGCCGTATCGAGCTTTATCAGCTTGTTTCCCGTGCGTTCACACCACACTGCAATATCGGAGGTGAACGCTTCCTCGGTCGCCTCCACGATAATATGCTGTCCTACCGAGAGCTGACTCATCTCGTCAGCCACCCTCACGATAGGTCCCGGGCATTTCAGCCCCTTTGCATCGACCTTTATGACTTTTTCCTTTACAGCCTGCTCATACGCTTTGAAGCCGCCCTCGATACTATATGCATCATAACCTCTGTCGGCAAGTATCTCCACGACCTCCTCGCTGAGATCACCTACCGAGCATATCACATACACAGGCTTGTCTTTCGGTATTTCGTCAATGTGCTTTGAAAGCAGCGAAAATGGGATATTCACCGCGTTTCCGAGCGGGTGGACAAGAACATCGTCCTTTTCGCGGACATCGACAAAAGTCACATTTCCGATGTTCAGATCAAGGAATTTCGCTGCTGTAATTGTTTTTTCAGACATTTTAATTCACCTCTGTTAAGTTCTTATATAACATATTATTTCTATATGTTATATAGTTATCGCTGTAAATTATAATCCGAATTACACGATTTGTCAATGACCGGAGACCTTTTTTTGGAGCTTTGCACGCCTTTACTTCGCAGTTATCAGATTGATTTGTGAAGATTAATCATAATTTTCATATCAGAAAATTCAGTATTGCTAATTATAGGACATTATTCTTGACAAAAGACTCCCAAAGTGTTATTATATACTATATGATCTATCTGCATAATATGTTATATATTAAGGTGCGTATATGGCAAGAATAGCGATGTTTCAGATGAAAAACGAGGGCTGCATATCCGATAATTTGTGGAAAAGCCTCGCTGCGATAAAAACAGCTGCGAAAAACGGCGCCGATCTGATACTGTTCCCGGAGGTGCAGCTTACCGAGTTCTTCCCGCAGTATCCGGGACAAGATGTAAGCGGCTATGCGATTGACATCGGCAGCGATATTGTCCGCCAGTTCTCCACAGCCTGCAAGGAAAACAACATTATGGCAGTCCCGAACATCTATCTCGAAGAGAACGGGAAACACTATGACGCAAGCCTGCTCATAGAAAGGGACGGTGCTGTTATCGGTACGCAGAAAATGGTGCATATCGCACAGGCTCCGCAGTTTTACGAGCAATACTACTATACACCTTCAAATGACGGCTTCAGGGTGTTCGACACGGATATCGGAAAGATCGGAATTGTCGTTTGCTTCGACCGGCACTACCCGGAAAGCGTGCGCACCGAGGCGCTTATGGGCGCGGAGATGATACTGATACCTACCGCCAACACGGAGACGGAGCCGCTTGAAATGTACGAATGGGAAGTCCGGGTCGATGCGTTCCGGAACAGCGTTGCTGTCGCAATGTGCAACCGTGTCGGGATCGAAGGAGAAATGGTGTTTGGAGGGCAGTCGGTAGTTGTCGGTGCAAACGGCGATGTGGCTGCAAAAGCGAACGGCCGGGAACAGATAATATACGCTGAGATCGACCTGCACAGATCGACGGAAATACGAAAGAAAAAGCCGTACACCGACCTGCGGCGAACGGAATATTACAGGTGACAGAATGGAAACAACAAACAGATATGAGCTTTCCGTCATAACGGAATTTAAAGACGCGGTATGGGAAAAGTTTTTGGAAAGAATAGGACGGGGATTCAGTCATAAATAAAAAAATCTTGGAGGAAACTACAATGCAGAAGATCCACACAACCAACGCTCCCGCAGCGGTAGGTCCCTACTCACAGGCGATAGTCAGCGGAGGTCTTGTATTCACATCGGGACAGATCGCCATTGACCCCGCAGCGAACACAGTCGAAGCCGCAGATATAGCCGGACAGACCGAACAGGTGATGAAGAACCTCGGTGCGGTGCTTGAAGCCGCAGGCTCGTCGTTTGAAAAAGCGGTGAAGACCACCTGTTTTCTTGCGGATATGGAGGATTTCGGAACTTTCAACGAGATCTACGGCAGATACTTCACATCTCTTCCCGCAAGAAGCTGTGTGGCAGTAAAAACGCTTCCGAAAAATGTTCTTGTCGAGGTGGAAGTAATTGCCGAGATATGACGAGATACTGCACAGTTACAGCGAGGAGCGTCCGCTCACACGAGAAGAAGCTGTTGTATTATTGCAAACGCCCGATGAACAGCTCGAAGCGCTGATAGAGAAGGCTGGTGTGCTGCGCAGAAAATACAAGGGCAACAAGGTGAGCGTGCAGCTCCTCACAAATGTGCGCAGCGGGAACTGCTCACAGGACTGTGCCTACTGCGCTCAGTCGTGCAGATCAGGAGCCGATATTGAGAAATACCGCAGCATTCCCGCCGAGAAGCTGTACGCCGACAACAGTGTCGTAAACGAGAAGCATCTTGCAAGACACTGCATCGGACTCAGCGGCATAAGTTTCACCGACGGTGAGACAGCGGAGCTTGCAGACAGAATAAGAGCAATGAAGCAAACCGGAACACACATCTGCTGCTCAATAGGCTTTCTCACGGAGAAGCAGGCGCGAATGCTCAGAGATGCGGGGCTTGACCGCATAAATCACAATCTTAACACGAGCCGCCGATACTATCCAAACATCTGCTCGACCCACACCTACGAACAGCGCATCGAAAATCTTCGTATGCTGAAACGCGTCGGGTTCGAGATATGCTGCGGCGGCATAATCGGTATGGGCGAGAGTGAGGAAGATGCAGCGGATATGCTGCTGGATATACGGGAGATATCGCCGCAGTCTGTACCGATAAATTTTCTCCTGCCGATAAAGGGAACGCTCCTTGCGGAACAGCACCCCCCGAGGCTGACAACGGAATACTGCTTAAAGGTGCTGTGCCTTGCGAGACTTATGCTGCCGAAAGCGGATATTCGCTGTGCGGCAGGCAGAGAAGTATATTTTGCGGGACAGGAGGAAACGCTGTTCGGTATCGTGGATTCAATATTCGCCGCCGGCTACCTTACCGCCGGCGGTCAGAGCATCGACGATACACTGCGGCTTATCGCTTCATTCGGATATGAAGCCGCAGTCGAAAGTACGGGAGAATAAAATGTAAGACCGCTCACATTTAAGTGAACGGTCTTTTTAGTCATATCACTTCCGGTTTTATGATACGCCCGCTGCCTCCGCAGTATTTCACGGTAAGTGTTATAATGCGCTCCGCCGCATCGTTCAGAAGGCTGTCGGGTGTTGCATCATTTCCCTGAATAATGTAGAAGATATTGCAGGTGTTTTCGTCAACGCGGGTCTTGTTGACCTGTCGTATTTCAAGCCTGCACAAGACCTCATTGTCATCGTCGCAGTAGCAGTATTCGTGCGGCGCAACAGGTACAGGCTGCTCCTGACCGAGAGGAATATATCTCTCCGTGCCGTCTGTAAAGCGCAGAGTCACATCGCCGCTGACATTGTCGATGTTGTGTGCGCCAAGAGCAAGCTTTGTTTCAAGGGAAACGAGATTATAGATATCCACTGCCTTGTTTATGTAAAACATTCCGTGATTTTTCAGCAGCAGTTTTATGAGGTTCTCACTTGCCGGAATGTTCTTGCGGCGCTTTACTCCAACATTGTCGTGCAGTATGTTGAAGCCTTCGAGTATCGTGTCAGCATGAACGTCTATCCCCTCATACTGCGCATATAATTCCTCCAGCCTCTTTTCGCGGTACTCACGCCACTGAGCGTTCTCACCGGTATTGTCGATATTTTCCATTACAGCAAAGATGATCTTTACGCCGCTGTCAAGTACGGCATTTTCTACTTTGAATTGCATTTTTGCCCTCTTTTCAGATAACATAAAGCCATATCCTTTTATTCATATAGTTATAATATGCTTTATTATATCACATTCAGCGATTTGTGTCAAGCATTATTTAGGGTACCTCTAAAAACCGCTTTGAAAAGAGAAAATGAGATAGCTGCGTCGGATACAAGGAAAGCCGACGAAGCCGGGCTGGCGCCCGGTTAGGAGGTTTGACGCAGTAGACGGCGTGGATAGCTCTTTTTCTCTCAAATTGGGTTTTTAGAGGTTCCCTTTAATTAATCTGACCTGAAAGCCTTTCTTTCAGAGCACCCGCGATCTTTCTGTATATCGGAGCTTCAATATCATACTTGTCAGCAAGTCTTATCACTTCATAGATAAGACCGTCTATTTCCGATTCGTGACCCGCGGCTATATCTCTCTGCAAAGATGTCGTTGCAGCAGGAACAAGAGTATCGAGTATATCAATATTACGCTTTACAATATCTTCGCCAAAGTGTATATCCATTGCATCTGCGATAGTATCTATCTCGTGTACAAGTCCCGCGAAGCAGTCTCGTATCTCTCCGGGCTTCTGTATTTCACCGGCAGGAACATCATAGTACAGACCACAGGCTCCCTGCGGAGAAACATAAGAGAATTTGAGCAGTGCGTCACTTGCTATATTGTCGGAAAGAATTCCCACAATACCACTTTCGTTCAGATCGGCTTCGATCTCTTTCAGCTCGTTCCTGTATTCAGTTTTATCGCGTACCCCAAAGATCACCCGCATGATATCTCCGTACATCTGCATGCATCCCGGCTCTTTTATTTTTGCGGCAACATAGATACAGCCGTCTGTAACAAGAGTATCCGGAAAATATTTCTGCAGCATACCGCCCGTTCCAAATACATTCAGTATCGGAATAATGATTGTACCCCTGCCCGAGATACGCTGAAGATCAGGTATTATAGCTTCAAGCGAATAGCTCTTTACACAAACAAAGATAACATCGGGTTGAACACAATAGCTCCCGAGATCAGAAACTTTGAGATGAGTAAGCGTGAACTCATCATTCGGGCGTATCACTCTTAACCCGCGTTTTTTAATAGCGTCCAGATTATCTCCCCGCGCAATAAATGTAACATCTTTTCCGGCACTTGCGAGGTAGGCACCTATCGGTCCACCCGTGCCTCCTGTGCCTACAATAAGGTATTTTTTCATACAGTTGACCTCTTATTATCTATATTGTTGTTATATAATATCACAAATACGAAAGAAATGCAATACAGGATCGAAAAATCCCTGACAGGCGATGTCGGAGATTTGTACTTTAGTTCAAAAGCCGGCCCACGTTTTATACCAACCGACGAAACCTTCGAAATGGCAGAAAAATTTGATATTTCTTAGCGGGAACTACCACAAAAACAACTCTTAAATCTCCAATACATTGAGGATACTTTTTTGAAGTGATATTTGCCGTCTGCATCGGACCGTTCTCCCAAAGTCCATTGTCCGGTGAAAGAGGTGAGCAATATACAAGATCATAATTATGGTTTACTGCCCATTTGAATTATATCAGATTATCTCCTTCGGTTCCTATTCTACTGCCGATGATTCGTCTCACCGTTTCTTCAACATTGAGCTTTCCTCCGGTCAGGCACCATTCAAACACACAGCCCTTTACGATAGTGCAGATGTCAGCCGACAAGGTATGAACATCTGCTGTTTCTTTTATTATGCCTGCTTTTGCGGCATCGACAAGCTCCCGTTCACAGCGTTCCATTACTGTTCCTGCTGCAAACTGACCGTCTGTGACTCCCATATATGCCGAAAGCGCTTTGTTATCGGTAGTATAAAAGCTTTTCATAAAATCCGTGCCGAGCTGCATATATCGGTTTATCAAGTTCATATAAAGCTCCGTTATCCTGCCGGAAATGTCGGTCAGCGGAGTTTGCGGTTCGCAGTCGCCAAAAGAAATATCCCGGACAAAGTAGATCAGCAGGTCATCTTTGTTCCTGAAATAATGGTAGAATGTCCCTGTCGCAACTTCCGCAGCCTGACAGACATTGCGGACTGTCAGATAGTCAGCTCCGTGTGTCTTTATCAGTTCTATCGTGGTATCTATTATCTTCTGCCTGTTGTCGCAGGTCACTTCACTCTTGAACGGTCTGCCGCTTTTGTTCATAATACACCTCTTGAAACAATAGAATTTGTTCTATTTTACCTATTGACATTATACACCGTTCGTGTTATAATGTCAAGCAATAGAACAGGTTCTATTAAAATAATTTTGAGAGGACAGATATTATGAAAATAGTTTACTGGTCGGATTACGCTTGCCCTTACTGCTACATTGGCGAGGTAAGAATGAAGAAAGCACTTTCGGAGCTTGGCATCACAGCTGATCTTGAATTGAAGGCATTCCGGCTCGACCCTTACGCGGGACAGCACGCAGAGAGCGACACCGTGACCCGCTTTGCGAAAAAATATATGCTGTCAAAGGAGCAGGCTGCCGCAAACATCGAGCATATCTCACAGCTCGGTAAAGCCGAGGGACTTGATTTCAAGTACGCAACTACGCTGTTTACAAACACAATGGACGCACATAGACTTACAAAGCTGGCACAGAGCAAAAGTGCAGAGCTTGCGGACACTGTTTCCGAGAAGCTGTACAAGGCATACTTCACGGAAAATCTCGAACTTGCAGACCGTGAACTGCTGACAAAGATAGGCACGGAGTGCGGTCTTGATGAAAAGGAGATCACGGAAATGCTCGTAAGCAGCAATTACGAGGACGAGGTGCGGCTTGACGAACGCGAGGCTGCAAGATACGGCATACACGGAGTCCCGTACTTCGTGATAAATGGCAAGCTTGCAATATCCGGCGCGGAAGCTACCGACACGCTGATGATCGCACTTGCCAAAGCTGCAAAAGAAGAAACCGTCGGAACCGCACCGGGAATGACCTGCGGTCCTGACGGCTGTAAGGTGGGATAAGCTATGATACTGCGAATCCCGGTCAAGGGAGTGTTTGTGACAAACTGCTAGCTATGGCGATCTCTCCTTTCTATGACAGGATGTCATACAGAAGGTTTCCAAAAGCGCGCATAAAAGAAACCTTCGATATGCCCCGGTATCTAAAAAAGAAAATGACACAGGCGGAGTTTCAGAAGTGGGCGGATTACGCCATCGAGATGCGGACTAAGGCACTGGACGGGAACGTTGAGTATGATGAGTATGTCAGGGAGATGAAGAAATAAATACAAAAATCACCGTATCGCATTTCGTGCAATACGGTGATTTGTTCATTCTTCCCAATCAAGCGACAAGTACATAGGCAAGCAGCCAAGCTCGTCCTTTTCCGGCGCTAATCGCATATCATCTTCCAGTTCATCAAATCCGAATCTTTTGTAGAGCTTGTACCCTGCCCGTGTCGAAGCCAAAGTGATAAACTCGAAACCAACATCTTTTCTGAGCGCTCTTATACGCTGGATACAGTCATCAAGCAGAAAATCTGCATAAAGCGTGTCGGCTTCGGATATGACCTTTCCTTGATAGTTTTCGCTGATAGCAAGAGCATTTATATGAACCGCACCGCCGATCTTCAATTTCAGCGGCGTTTCCGTTGACTGGTCAATACCCTGCAAAGAACCGGTGGAAATGTTGTAGTACCCGATAATCTCCTTGTGATCCTCGGTAAGATAAACATATGTCTTGCCGATAGCTTCATCAAGCGCCAGATTGCTTTTTATGAAATAGTCAAGATAATCGTTACCACAAATAAATTTCTCGGTGCAGCCGGAAAGCTCTGCGGTAAAATGTTTACTTATCATTCTGCGTTACTTTTACATTCCGTGTTCCGTCATCATTAACAGTGACCTCGACCTTGTGGCTCCTGCAATATTTCCTTATGGCAACAGCTTCGGGACTGAGCTTTTTCTTTACGGAGAGATTCTTTGTCGTCTTAAACGGCATATTGTTTGGCATTGCATAAGCACCCATATCTGCCACCTCCAAGAATATCATTTTGTACTTATATTATACGCGAAATAAGCGGTTTTGTCAAGTCCATCGACTCTTTTCAGCATAACATATTGTAAGCACATAGAACATATCATAATCCAAGCAAGCTTGATCGCGCTCATAACTAATGATTTTTTGCTTGTGATAAATTTAACAGAAAGCCAGCTTCTGCCGCCTTTCTTTTTTTCTGTTTAATTTTGTGATCTTATCGTTATGTTAGTTCTTGAAAATGTTGCAATTGTTTGTAATTTTTAGTATTATACCACACGTATCATTTTTCAATAAAAGAGCAAACACATATTATATTAATATGCGTTTGCCAAATTCGGAGGTATTCTAATGAACGAAGAGAATTTGCAGTATAAATACTGCACAAATTGTAACAGAAAAGTGCCTTACGACGCTGTCTTCTGCTGTTATTGCGGTGCAAAAGGACAGTTTTCCGATGCTCCGGCGAGACAAAAGCGCAGCCACGGGAGCGGAACAGTAATGTTTGACCAGCGGAGCAGGAAAGGCTTTATAGCACGGGATCCTTCTCCGAATAGAACATATCTTGGTACATATCCCACTGTTGAAGCCGCAGAGCAAGCGATAGACAATTTCAAAGAAATAGGCTGTCCAAATCTGTAACCTTTTTATGCTGTGAAATTGCACAATATATTTGTTTTTACCAAGCGGGCATTATTATCCTTCGCCTCCTCACTGCCATTGTTACATTTCGATAATGCTTTAGTTATTTCTGTTCCTTTTTCTTAGGCGTAGCAAACTCGGGCGGATCGTCAAATTCAGCGTATTTCTTCCAATGTATTTCATCAAGTATTTTAGCCAAATCATAAACTGGCATAAGAATCTCCTTTCTAACAATCGTGACGAACTATATACTAATCAACATCGATAGGCTCGGAAGATGGATCTGAGCAGGCAACATTTTTAACGGGCTTCCCCGTATCCTTTGCATAAAGCTGCCGCTTGGATACCGACAGCATATATGATAGTGCTTGCGTCTGCTCTGCTCATAGATTTCTATGTGAGTTTCAAAAGAATGTACAATAACGGCGGCACAAATGATCTTTGGAGATTTCGTGCGGGCAGACAGAGCGATTCACTCTATAATCATCTGCTTAGATTACCTTAACCTCATAAATTACAGCATCAAAACTACCGTCTTTTACCGCGACCATAAGTTCTTGCAACAATAAAAGCAATACCGCACACTCTTTGTGCGGTATTGCCTAAAGTAAACAACTTTACGATTTGCGTTTGTGTCTGTATAAAAAATCCCCGCGCTCTCCGTCCGCTATGCAGACGAGAAACGCGGAATTTTATGTTAATTACACCTGCGTATCAGTACACACTGTTTCCTTGTGGTGGTTCATACTCTATTCTTGATGTCATCGTCATATGGATGCTCGACGACGGTGGGTACATCGTCGAATTCACCGCTGCCCATTACCTTTTTCAGGTCATCATCGGTGAGCTTCACGCCTTTCTCGGGATTCTCCGAGGCATGGTTCACTTCTTTCTGAAGTTTCTCCGGCGTTGTCTTGTTCTTTTCCTGTGTACTCATAATAAGATCCTCCTTGTAATAATTTTAACTGTATGCCAATGAATTGTTTTTGACCTGCTCACCCATTTGACGGAATATGCCGCGGGTGAGCAGGAAATTCCAGATTTTTGTTCAGAGACAGTGCAGCTAAAAGCATACTGCCCCACAAGGCTGCCGTACCGCAGCCTTATTTTGCTGTAACACTCACAACATCGCTTGTCTTAACAGCTTCCTCGTCAGCCTCGCTTTATTCCTCGGTCACAATGTCGGGAATATCAAGCTCTGCCGTTGTTTCGGCTTCCTCTGTTTCATCGGGAACATCGGGTTCACTGCCGAACAGCTCGGCTGTTGTTTCCGGCTTCACCTCCGATTCCGTTTCCGCAGGCTTCTCGGTGACCGTTATCTCAGCCTTATCCTGCAGTATCTTCTCCTGCGCTTCAAGGAACTTGTCCGCATTCTCCTGCGTTCCGCGGTAAACAAGGGAAATGTGAATCTCGCCCTCGGCTTCAAGCTCCGCGAGAACTATCGCCTGTGACGGGGAGACGAGAAGTGTTACAGTCTCGGGCAGGTCGGTTTCTTCCTCGCCGTCGGCACGGTACTCGGTGACCTTTTCGTCATTGCCGCGCTTATCCGTAGCCGCCACGACCTGAACATACTGGAGTTCGTCCGGTACGACAGTCTCGCCCTTTTCCTGATAATCCACCGCGATTATGGACACGATGTCGCCGGACATGAGCTTGCCGGAAAGTCCCTTTGCGAACGTGGGGAGAGTTACCGACATAACTCGTTTCGAGCCGTTCAGCCCATACAGATACACATTTTCGGTCGCGGGAGTATCGCTGATCTTGGTCGAAAGAACATACTCGTCCTTTAACAGCTCGACAGCGGCATACTTGCCGACAACATCTTCCTGCTTGGTTATGACATTCGAGGGCAGATTGTACGCTCCGACCTCAACAGTTTCGATATCCTTGCTTGTGATCTCCGTACCGACCTTGATGTCGTTCTTGA
>JAFVBZ010000100.1 GCA_017479645.1 Ruminiclostridium sp.
ACCAAAGAAGAATGTCGCTGCGCATTGCGTGCGCAGGCTCTGCGCCGCCGCCGCTTTTTTATGAAAATGCTTGCAAAATACAGAAAAATGTGATATGATAGATATATTGCGTAAACGTTTACAGATGCGCAAATTTTCGATATCGAAAGGAATCATAAACTATGAAATTCTCCGACGGCTTCTGGCTCAACAAACCCGGCTACAACGTAAATTTCGCAACACAGGCATACGAGATCACCGCTGACGAAAAGTCCGTGACCGTATTCGCTACCGCATCGTGGATCCAGAACAGAGGTATGACTCTCGGCGGTCCCTGCCTTGAGATCACATTCACTTCCACTCTCGAAAACTCGATCAAGGTCACTGTTGACCACTACAAGGGACAGGAAAGAAAAGGCCCCTCTTTCGAGCTTTACGAAAACGCGGATTTCAAGCCCACAGTAAACAAGCTCGACAACGGCGGCTATGAGCTTATCTCCGGCAAGACAAAAGTAGTTATCGGCGCCGAGAAAGCCGCGTGGGACATAAAATACTACTACGGCGACAGACTCCTCACAAAGCAGGGCTGGCGCACCACAAGCTATATAGAAGAGTCCGTTCAACGCACGGAAGCCCGTATGCTCGCAAAGAAAGGCGAGAACTTCTACGCTGACAGCGAGACCGATGACAACGCATATATGCGCGATATGTTCAATATCGCAGTAGGCGAGAACATTTACGGCTTCGGCGAGAAGTTCACCACTTTCGTCAAGAACGGTCAGACTGTTGAAGTATGGAACAACGACGGCGGTACCTGCACCGAGCAGTCCTACAAATCCATACCGTTCTATGTATCATCGAAGGGTTACGGCTGCTTCGTCAACCACCCGGAAAAGGTGATGTTTGAGGTTGCCAGCGAGACGGTATCAAAGGTCGCGTTTGCAGTACAGGGTCAGCACCTTGAATACTTCGTTTTCGGCGGCGACACGATTGCCGATGTCATCAGCGTTTACACAGACCTCACCGGAAAGCCCGCACTTCCGCCCGCATTCACATTCGGTCTCTGGCTCACCACATCTTTCACCACCGATTACGACGAAAAGACCTGCTCCTTCTTCATCGACGAAATGGAGCGCAGAGATATCCCGCTTGAAGTGTTCCACTTCGACTGCTTCTGGATGAAGGAATACAGCTGGTGCGACTTCACATGGGATAAGAATATGTTCTCTGATCCTGCGGCAATGCTCGCAAGACTCAAGAAGAAGAACATCGAGATCTGCGTATGGATAAACCCCTACATCTCCCAGCGTTCGTCCATGTTCGACGAGGGCGTAAAGGGCGGCTTCTTCATAAAGAAGAAGGACGGCTCCGTGTTCCAGGCTGATATGTGGCAACCCGGAATGGCTATCGTTGACTTTACGAATCCCGCTGCCTGCGAATGGTACGCAGGTAAGCTCAGAAAGCTCTGCGAAATGGGCGTTGACGCGTTTAAGACCGACTTCGGCGAGAGAATACCCACCGATGTGGTTTACTACGACGGTTCAGACCCCTACAAGATGCACAACTACTACACCTACCTCTACAACAAGACCGTGTTCAATGTGCTGAAAGAATACTACGGCGAGAACAAGGCTTGCCTCTTCGCACGTTCCGCTACAGCCGGCGGTCAGAAGTTCCCCGTTCACTGGGGCGGCGACTGCTTCTCGAACTACGAGAGTATGTGGGAGACTATACGCGGCGGACTTTCGCTCTGTATGTCCGGATTCGGCTTCTTCAGCCATGACATCTCCGGCTTCGAGGCACAGGGTACTCCCGATCTCTACAAGCGCTGGTCTGCATTCGGACTTATGTCCACACATTCGAGACTGCACGGCAACAGCTCATACCGCGTTCCGTGGAACTTCGATGAGGAAAGCTGCGATGTTGTACGACACTTCACCAAGCTCAAGGGAAGACTTATGCCGTATCTTTTCGCAAACGCTGTCAAGACCCATGAGACAGGCGTTCCGATGATGAGGGCAATGGCTGTGGACTATACGAACGATCCGGCCGTACTTTCCCTTGACAGACAGTATATGCTGGGCGATTCGCTGCTGGCAGCTCCCGTATTCAACGAGGAAGGCACTGCCCAGTTCTATCTCCCCGATACCGGCGTATGGACGGATATCCAGACAGGCGAGGAGCTGGAAGGCGGCAAGTGGTATGAGAAGAAGTACGACTACTTCGGAATGCCGCTCTGCGCGAAGCCGGATTCTATCATCGCATACGGCGATTTCAAGCGCAATTTCACATACGACTACGCGGAAAACGCAAAGCTTGTCATCTACGGACTTGCAGACGGTAAAACGGCGGAATGCACGATATACGACAGTGAAGCCAAGCCTGTCCTCAGAGTAAAGGCGGCAAGAAGCGGCAATACTGTAACAGTCACCTCCGAGGGTGAAGCGAAGAACTTCACCGTTGAGAGCAAACAGGGCCTTAATGTGGTCATGGCATGACCGCATAAAATAAATACAAAGGAAGGTATCCCAAAATGAAGAAATTTATTGCTGAGATCATCGGCACCTGCGTTCTCGTAACGCTGGGCTGCGGCACCGCAATGCTTGTCGGCTGCGACGCTGCCAACGGAGGCGGGTATATACTCACCGCCCTTGCATTCGGTCTCGTTATCGTCGGAATGGCTTACTGTGTAGGCAACATCTCCGGCTGCCACATCAATCCGGCTGTATCGCTGGGCGTGCTGATAAGCGGCGGTATGAGCGTGAAGGACTTCTTCATGTACATCGTTGCACAGTGCATAGGCGCATTCGCAGGTTCCGGCATTCTCGCTGCTGTCTTCGGTCTCGGCGGAGTTGAGGACAAGACAGGCGGCTTCGGCGCGAACGGTCTTGCAGGCGTAAACGAAAATGCGATCGCCGGTCTTATCGTTGAGGTAGTTCTCACATTCGTATTCGTTCTCACTATCCTCGGCGTGACTTCCAAGAAGGCTGCTCACGGTTCCTTCGGCGGACTTGTTATCGGTCTTACTCTTACTCTCGTTCACATTCTCGGTATCGGTCTTACCGGTACTTCCGTAAACCCTGCAAGAAGCATTGCTCCCGCTGTATTCGCAGCTATCAACGGCAACGGCGCACCGCTCGCATCACTCTGGGTATTCATCGTAGGACCTCTTGTAGGTGCAGCTCTTGCGGCAGTAGTTTACAAGTTCCTCGAAAAGGAATGATCCTCTCAATATTTCAGAAACTCTGACCGGCACTGCGGTGCCGGTTGAAGGAAGGAAACCGCTATGAAGATTTCGGATATAACCGTTATGATCTGTGACGATTCCCCGCTGGTGATAAAAAAGACCGGCAATGTACTGCGAAAGATAGGCATAAACAGCATTATCACCGCCTCTGACGGTGAAGAAGCCGTCACACAGTACAAAAGCTCAAAGCCCGATCTTGTGTTTATGGATATAGTAATGCCGAAGAAGACGGGACTTGATGCGCTTCGTGAGATACGCGAATTTGACCCGGACTCAAAGGTAGTTATGGCATCGACGATAGGCACTCAGAGCAATCTTATCGCCGCTATAAAGGAAGGGGCATTCGAGTTCCTCCAGAAGCCGATTAAGGAAGAAGACATACTCAAGGTCATAAACCGTATGTTAAAGGAATAAGGGGGAACTTATGTACACACAGTTATTCGGACATTACCTTCTGAACAACGGAATAATCGGTGCCGACGAGCTTCATGCAGCGCTTACTGCGCTCACAAGGATTAAGGTGAAGCTCGGAGCAGCAGCGATCGATGCCGGATATATGAACGCCGAGCAGGTCGAAGAGGTGCACGAGATACAGCATACGATTGACAAGCGTTTCGGCGCGATAGCTGTCGAAAAAGGGTATCTGACCGATGAGCAGGCAAGAAGCCTGCTTTCGCGGCAGAAGAATTCAAACCTTGTACTCGGACAGGCTCTCATAGATTTCGGTTTTATCACCAACAAGCAGTTTGAAGATGCCCTTAACGACTACAAGCGCAAAGCGTCTCTGATAAACGGCGATACTGAAGAAGAGCGTATGGAGAACGAAATGATCGGCTTACTCGGCATCAATGATATGCCGGATAAGGACTTCTACGCAGATTACATACTGCTGTTTATCCGCAATCTCATAAGGTTCCTCGGTGATGACTTCTCATTCTCCGGTGTCTCGCGCAACGTGACAGTTTCGATGAATTATGCCTGCACGCAGGAGATCACCGGTCCGCTGTCGGCTACAGTCGCAATAGGCGGTACGGAGCATGGATTTGTGGGTATTGCCGCGCGTTATTCCGGCGAAGAGCTTAACGAGACAGACGGCTATACTAAAGCCTGTGTAGGTGAGCTTCTCAATCTTCAGAACGGTCTTTTTGCGGTAAATACATCAAATACCAAGAATGAAGAGCTTGACCTTTTGCCGCAGGAGTCGTTTGAAAAGTATATGATCAACATTCCCGAAAACGGGATATGTGTAAGTCTGAGCTTTTCTTTCGGCGATATCAAGATCGCGGTTGTAAAGCACTGAGCAGTAATTTTCACAATAACAAGAGGGACTCCGGGTTTGTCGGAGTCCCTCTTTTCATGCAAAGCTAAATTAGTATCTATCCGCAGACAAAACAAGTAATTTCGTCACGATTCAGATGTGCGCGCAGAGCGCGCTCCACAATTGTGCATTGTGCATTGTGAATCTGTCTATATTTCCAGCGGAGGCATCTTTGAAAGATCGAACGGAGTCTCCTGGTAAACGCAGAAGTTGAGCCAGTTCGAGTACAGCAGGCTTGCTGCGGTGCGCCAGATGAACGGAGGCGTCTGTGACGGGTCATCGTCGGGGAAGTAGCCGTATGGAAGGCCGACATCTGTTATGCCTTTGCCCATATCGCGGAGATACTCGTTTTTCAGCGTCTCGCGGTCATATTCGCCGTGACCGGTAATGAATATCTGACGGTTCGTCTTGTCCGCGACAGCATAAACTCCGGCAAGATCGGAATAAGCAAGAAGCTGAAGCTTCGGGCATGCAAGGATATCTTCCTTTCTTACCTCGGAGTGGCGGGAATGCGGTACATAGAATGTATCATCAAATCCCTTGAACAGCGGGTGATTCTCAACGAGTATCTTGTGCGGGAAAACACCGAACATCTTCCTGTCAAGCGTGTATTTCGGTATTCCATAGTGATAATAAAGCGCTGCGAAAGCTCCCCAGCAGATATGGACACATGAGAACGCGTGGGATTTTGACCACTCCATTATCATGCAAAGCTCGTCCCAGTACGTCACATCCTCAAACTCGTATTTCTCCACCGGAGCGCCTGTGATAATGAGCGCATCGAAATATTCGTCCTTGATCTCCGCGAATGTCTTGTAGAAGTTCGCGAGATGCTCCGCGGCTGTATGCCGTGACGTATGTGTTTCCGTGCGCAGAAGAGTGATATCTACCTGCAGGGGAGTGTTGCTCATCAGGCGAAGAAGCTGGGTCTCAGTCTCTATCTTCTTCGGCATAAGGTTGAAGATAGCGGCTTTGAGCGGACGGATATCCTGCTGTAAAGCGCGCTCGGCGGGCATTACGAATATATTCTCGCTTATAAGCGTGGAATACGCCGGCAGATCGCTCGGTATGTTTATTGGCATTTCTTTATCTCCTGTATCATTGTTCTTCTTGTCTAACAGTTTATTATATCATATTTTGAACGAGAAATCAATGCTTTTTTTAATTGCAGACGCTCTTTTTTTGCAAATATGCAGGAATAGCAAAAAAATTTGATAAATCTCTTGACAAATCAAGAAAAGTGTGGTATTATTAATAGGCATTAAAAATGCGGGTGTAGTTCAATGGTAGAATGTCAGCCTTCCAAGCTGAACACGTGGGTTCGATTCCCATCACCCGCTCCATTTATTCCGGCATCTGCCGCTTTTTTTATAGCTATCTGCGCCATTAGCTCAGCTGGATAGAGCAACCGCCTTCTAAGCGGTAGGTCGAAGGTTCGAATCCTTCATGGCGTGCCATCTTTACAAGACAAAAAGTATATACAGCCCACAAACGGCATAAGCAAGCCGATTGTGGGCTGTATTACTTTTGTTTTTGAAAATCCCGACAGGTGTATATTTTTGAGGGGTGGAGGGGATTGAACTGCATTGACATTTGTATAATAAAATGATATAATATATTATAAATTGGCAATGCGGAGGAATTCTATTGTGGAAAATATACAAATAACATCCGATGGAATTAAGAAGAATCTTAAAAGAATAAAACCATACAACGCTATTTGTGAGTATATATGGAATGGATTTGACGCAGGGGCAACACAAATTGAAATAATATTTGAATTCAACCAAATTGAAAATGTTTCGTCTATCACCATTATAGATAATGGCAATGGTATTAATTACGACGAACTGAGTTTAAAATTTAAGCCTTTCAATGATTCAGAAAAAGCAACTGATAATAATAATTCACATCATTCTATACCACATGGTAAACATGGTATAGGAAGATTTACATTTTTTACATTTGCTTCCAAAGCACAGTGGTATACAGTTTATAAAGATGAGAATGCAGTTAATAAAGCCTATTCTATAAATATGAATTGCCAATCTCTTAATTCATATGATGTTAACAATAATAACCTTCCGGTTGTAGTACAGGAAGAAACTGGAACAAAAGTAGAATTCATAAATGTATATGATATTTGTCCAGATGCGTTGTTGAAAGAAATAAAAAATGAATTCTTTTGGTTTATATGCCTATATTCCTATAAAAACTATAGAATTTATTTTAATAATGAAATTATAGACTTTAGCGATTATATCAGGGAAAGATTTAATTTCAAGTATGAGAGTGAGCAAATTAAAGATTTTAATATCACTATCACTTTATGGAATTGTTCTTTGGGGAAAGAGTATTCAAAATTCTATTTTATTAATTCAACGGGAGACGAAGTATATAAGTTTAATACAACATTAAACAACAAATCCGATGGTTTCTGGCACAGTATAACAATAAAAAGCAAGTATTTTAATGATTTTTATTTTGAAGTAAATTCTGATGACGAAATAAACTTTTCCTCAAATAGAAATGACAAAGATTTTAAAGAGCTGATTCAAAAAATAACTGATGAACTAATTCGAAAAAGACGAAGCTATTTGAAAAAAGCTTCAGAGAAATATATCAGCAGTCTCATTGACGAAAATGTCTATCCCAATTTTGAAGAAACAAATATTTTAGATAAATATAGGCGCTCACAATTAGATGCAATCATAGAGTCGCTATATCAAGCTGAACCACAGATATTTTCTGGACTAAACAACCCGCAGAAGAAAATTTTTATACGATTACTGAACACCATAATGGACAGTAATGATAACGAAAAAGAAGCTTTATTCTCACTAATTCGAGAGATAATCGATTTAGACGAGGAGGATCAGAAGAATTTTAATGAAATACTTCAAAAAACTACGTTAACAAATATTATATCTACTATAAGGCTATTGGAAGATAGATTGGCAGCAGTGCAAGCTTTGAAAGAGGTAGTGTTTAATAAAAAGTTTAACTCTTATGAGGTGAAACATGTTCAAGCAATTGTCGAAAGGCATTTCTGGCTTTTTGGAGAACAGTATCATTTGTTGACCGCTGCCGAGCCTGATTTCAATGTTGCTTTGAGGGAGTTGTTAGCGTTTAAAGGGAAACAAAACAAAACAGCAAAAATTGATAGTAAAGATGCTAACAAAGAGATGGATATTTACTTAATTAGGCAAAACAGAGAGTCGCAATGTTTTGAAAATATCGTTGTGGAATTAAAGAGACCTATTGTTCCATTGGGCGAAGAACAATTGTCTCAAGTGAAGCGATATATGAGAGTCATTAAGTCAGATAGCCGTTTTAATTCGCCTGACTCCAAGTGGACGTTCATTTTAGTTGGGAATAGGTTTGACTCCACCGGATATATCGAAGGCGAATTGGAAAATAACAAAAACCATGGGGAGAGCGGACTGGTATACGAAACAGGAAACCACAAAATCTATGTTAAAACATGGAGTCAAATATTTGAAGATTTTTCTGTAAAAAACGAATATTTGTTGAAAAAACTAAAATTCAAGCAAGAAATGTGGCTTGAAAAACACAACTCAGCCGATGAAGCCGTGAACGATGCTGTTAATAACACGGCAGCAGTGTAATGGATCTTACCAGCTTGTTTAGCTGAACGGCATATATTGAGGATCATCGCGCGGGTATCACTACGCCACTATTGACAATTTTTTGATATTCCTTACCGTCAATGATGAGGAAAAGTCCGTGTTTATTGCAAAACTTTTGTACGACGGACAAAATATAAGCAAGAAAATATAATAACAGCCCGTCTAGATTGCTCCTTGCGGGCTGCATTCATTATGTATGTATTATCATTCAGTTGACATTCCCGCCACAATGAAGTATAATAATTGATAAGAAAAGTGAACGGAGAAGCCTATGAGATACATATTTATTCATGGATTGGGACAAACGCCCGCAACTTGGGATAAAACCATATCCGCGCTCGGTATCGACAACTTCGTCTGTCCCAATCTGCCTGCACTTGTCCACAATACCGACAAAACCTATCAGAGTCTTTATTCTGCGTTTTCGACGTATTGCGACAGCTTCAACGACAAGATGATATTGTGCGGATTGTCGCTTGGCGCGGTGCTTGCGCTGAACTATGCTGTTGACAATGCCGAAAAGGTCGGTCGGCTTATTCTTATCGCACCGCAGTACAAAATGCCGAAAGGTATGCTGAGGTTTCAGAATTTCATCTTCCGTTTTATGCCAAAGTCGATGTTTGACGAGATTGGCTTTGCGAAAAACGACTACATATCGTTATGTAAATCGATGATGAACTTAGATTTCGGAGACTCGCTGAACAGGATAACCTGCCCGACGCTGATATTGCACGGGGAAAAGGACAATGCCAATAAAAAGGCGGCTGCCGAAATTGCCGACATAATAAAGGCTGCCGAATTGCAGGTCGTCAGCGGCGCAGGTCACGAGGTCAACACAGACGCTCCGGAAAGGTTAGCGGGAATAATAAATACTTTTATTGATACAGCGGAGTAATGCTTTTATTACCCCGCTGTAAATTTTTCTAAAATTTATTTGAAAAAATGTAAGATTTGCCTTTCAATGTCGTGTATATAGGTGAAAGGAGGTTTTCCGAATGGAAGATGACAAGATAGTCCAGCTTTACTGGGACAGGGACGAAACTGCAATAACCGCGACCTCCGACAAATACGGCGCTTACTGCCTGTCCATATCGCGGAACATATTGGGAAATAACGAGGACGCGCAGGAATGTGTGAACGACACCTACCTCAAAGCATGGAATACGATACCGCCGCACCGTCCGGCAATGCTGTCAACATTTCTCGGCAAGATCACGCGGAACCTGTCCTTTGACCGATACAAGGCGAACCGGCGTGATAAACGCGGCGGCAGTCAGACAGCACTTGTACTTGAAGAGTTGAACGAAATAATTGCAGATAAGAGCAGTGAAGCAGAATTTGACCGTGCGGAGCTTATCTCGGCAATAAACGGATTTTGTCTGAGCTGCCGCAGGACAAGCGTAAAATGTTTGTCTGCCGGTATTGGTACGCTTTCGATATTTCCGAGATTGCAAGACGTTTCGGAATAACGGAAACCAATGTGTCGGTAACGCTTAACCGCTTGCGGAAGAAGCTGCGCAAACATCTGATAGAAAGGGGATTTGACTTATGACAGCCGAACTTTTATTTGAAACCATAGGTGACATCAACGAGAACTTTGTCAAGGAAGCTGTACAAACGGAGAAGAAGAACTACAAATGGGTGAAGTACGCGGTAGCTGCGGCAGCGTGTCTCGGTATCGGTTTGGGTGTAGTTGCGGTATTCAATCAGATGCAGAGTGTGCCGATCACCGTTCCCGCAAACACAACCGCTTCAAGTACTTCCGAAACGCCGGCTGAGATAGTTGAAAGCAGCGACAGCGGAATGGGCGGAGACTACAATGCGGCAATAATGATAGGCGGGGTGGTATATTGGGACACCTACAAGACAATGCCTGTTGAGCCCGATGAGACTGCTATTCAATATGCGGGATCATACGCCGAAAGCGGAATGCCCGAAAAGGACGGCGAAACAAACTTTGCGCGCGAGCCCGGAACAAGGTATGCAGTGCTCGATGACGGAACAGTTGTCGTAGAGATAGACGGAGAATGGACGATATTTGCGGCAAAGGAATCAAGCGGCGGAAGCATTGACGGAACTGTTCCCGGCGGCGCTGTATCGGCTGGTATAGACCCTATTAAGGCAAGTATAGCGGTATTCCCCGCGACTGCAACAATAGAAGATGTTGCCGACGCAACTCTCACAAGTCTCACTGAAGCGGAAGCGAAGCAGCTTTCCGACATCGGAAAACATCTTCCCACAGTCCTGCCCGACGGATACTCAATGGAGCGTACATCAAGCTATGAGACAACGATGAATAACGGTACTGTCTATCGTATGCTTCGTACACAATATTGCGATAATGACAGAAAAGCAAATGAATTGAATATTGCAATATTTAATTTCAGACCTGATAGCGATATGCCGATATATGACAGCATTGATGAATTACCTGCTGATCTTGATCCCCTTGATGTGTTTTTTGTCAAGACGGGAGATGTTTATGCGCTTGTGTCTGCAAGCGATCTGAGCCTTGACGAAATAAAGGCCGTTCTCAACTCTATGCACTGATGTTTCACATCATATAATCCGCATTTCGCAGCAATTTGCTAAA
>JAFVBZ010000101.1 GCA_017479645.1 Ruminiclostridium sp.
AAATCGTAGAAGTCACCGCCGACTTCCTTCGCCGCGTTCATGCTTGCAAACAGCTCAAAGTCCTTTCTGTCGGGGAACGGCGGGAACACATTCGGGAGTGCCGAGCTTTGTATCGCCTTTGCTACCGCGAGATCTGCATCTATACGCGCTGCGGCTTCCGCTATGTATTCTTTCAGTCTGTCAACAGTTGCGTTTATGTCGGTGGAAAGCGTATCAAACTCGTATGTATCGCGCACCTCGACCTTTTCTTCGAGATCACCGGCAGTTATCTTATCGAGCGAAGCGTTCACAGAACCGAGCTTTCTTATAACTCTGCGCTTTATCAGCAGACGAAGTACAATGAACAGCACCGTGAATACGACTACCTCTATCAGAACGATAAGGAAAATGGTATCGTTTGCCTGTTCAAGCGCTTCCTCGGCGGGATAAAGGCTGAGGATATACACGCCGAATGTCTGATTTACGCAGTAGAAATAATCCTTATCCCACAGAACCGCTCTGTCGAACAGCATCTTTGCCGGAACATTTACAATTTCGCCGTCAAAGTATATCGGCAGGTCAAAGGTCTCAACCTTTTCATCTGTGCCTTCATTGTACCTGTCAAGTATTTCCCGATATGGGAACTTTGTGTGGTATGTATCGGGAAGCTGAGTTGTTGCCGTTAATATATCATAGTCGGAGTTTATCACGATATTGAAGCCGGTAAGCCCGACATTGCGGTTCATGGAGACCAGCTCGCTTGCATAAAGAGCGGCATCGGCGCAGTCCTCGGGAAGATGTGCCGATAGGATAATGCTGTCGGGGATATCATTGCTCACGGTCAGAAGATAATACACGTCGAGCTTCCCGTCAAGCGTCTTTACCGTGGTCGGCGTCATCTCGTAGCTGTTGGGGCTGCTGTTCTGCTCCATATATATGAGAGCGGTATCTATCATACTCGATATGTACTCGATGTCCTTCACATTTCTTCCGATAAACTCAGGATTTCCGGAAAGATATATCGTTCCGTCCATCCTTGCCACATAGGAATAATTAGACCCTTCAAGAAGTGCTGCGGCAGCTTCCTCGCCTTCCTGTGCATACGTCATTGCCATAAGACCTCCGAAACCATTGAAGATCTCGGTATTGGTATCTGCTTTTATATCAATACTCAGAGATACACTCCCATACTGTAACAGTGCGTTCGCCTTCTCCACGCAGCTTATGTAAAGCACGGTGTATGTGACTGCGCTTGACACGAGAAACGCAATAAACACTGCGATGAAAAGCCTTACGGTTATTATCCGAGATAATTTTTTCTTTTTCTTGACCTTTTCCATAAGCTCTCCTGTTATATTGCCTCAATGTCGAGGACATCAGCCATTCCCGTGAATGTGAACACGTCCATAACAGGCTGAGTTACGTTGATTATCTTCATAGTGCCGCCCTGACGCTTCATTACCTTTCCTGCGGAGAGCAGAACGCGAAGTCCCGCGGAAGCCATATATTCGAGCTTCCCGAAATCGAACACAAGCTCGGTCGCACTGCCGATATTGTCCTTTACTGCCTTTTCAAGCTCCGGTGCGGAGGTAGTTCCGAGCTTTCCCTCCGCTGTGATCGTGAGTTTTGTTCCGTCTGACTGTGTTGTTACTGTCATAGTATTTTCTTCCTTTCGCTGTTATATCGTTAAAGTTTCTTGTAAATACTGTCTTTGGAGAGCGTTCCTCCTGCGGGAGCAATGCCCTTGCTTACGATCTTGTCTTTGGGCAGGGTGTCGGTAACATTGACGCGACCACCGCCGACAACAGAATTTTTCGGAATAGTGCTTGCGGAAGTGTTAGAGCTGCCCGCACCTCCGAAAATGCTGTTGAATAAATTGCTTATCCAAGCCCCGAAATCGAACGCACCGCCCGATACCGCTTCAACAGCGTCATCATCAAGCTCGCCCTCGCCGCCGCACTTCGCAATGAAATAATCCCGTATTTCCCGATCTGTTGCGGGACAGTCATACTGCTTTGCAAAATCCGTGAGTTTGTCCGTACCGGACGCTTTCACAAATTCCGCCATAATGTCTCTGTCGGACATTACCTTGTTGTAGAGTTCTTCAAGTGTCATAGTATTGTTTCCTCTTTTTGAAATTAGGTATTTTATCTTAAACCGCTCCTGCGGTATATTTCCGTGAGTGCCGCCGTGAAGCAACGGCACTGTTCTCTGTTAAATGTGGGCAATTAGCCTTATTTCCAGAACTCCCACCAATGCTTTCCGCCCGCGACTGCTTCCGCATCGTCGTCGGAAAGCTCGCCCTCTGCTTCGGTCTTTGCCTTTATAGCCTTACCGAAATCCTCAACCGTTCCGTCAACATCGTTCTTTTTGAGGAAAGCCGCGAGAGCGTCCTTGTCCTTGATCTCTTTCAGCGCTGTCTGAAGCTCTGCCGAACCCTTGATCTCCTTGATGAATGCTTCGATCGTTTTCATAGTGAAAACTCCTTTCTTGCCCGTAGGCTATAAATTTATCTTAAACCGCGTCCGCGGCTTATTTCGTGAGTGCCGCCGCCGTGAAGCGGCGGCTTCGTTTTTTATCAAGCCGGACTGATCAAAGACCAAGCAAAAATATAAAGAAATTCTTGAATATTCCACCGCCCGCGACTGCTTCCGCATCGTCGTCGGAAAGCTCGCCCTCTGCTTCTGCCTTTGCCTTGACTGCTTCGGCAAACTGCTCAACAGTTCCCTCAACATCATACTTCTTGAGGAAAGCCGCGAGAGCGTCCTTGTCCTTGATCGCATTCAGTGCCGCCTGAAGCTCTGCCGAACCTTCGATCTCCTTGATGAATGCTTCGATCGTTTTCATAGTGAAAACTCCTTTCTTGCCTGTAGGCTATAAATTTATCTTAAACCGCATCCGCGATTTATGACCGTTTTTGCTTTCTATATATTAAGTTGCAGAAATGAGCAAAAGGGATAATACTTTTTTTAAATTTTCTGAAAAATTTTTATGTATCTACCCTCTGCCGCTCGACAAGCTCCGCAAAAAAGCCTTTCTTTGCGATAAGCTCGTCGTAGCTGCCGTCCTCGATGATCTTACCCTTGTCGAGCACGATTATCCTGTCACACTGCTTTATAGTCGAAAGCCTGTGAGCAATAACTATTCTTGTGCATTTGAGCTTTGCGAGGGATTCCGAAACGGTCTTCTGCGTGATGTTGTCGAGAGCCGAGGTCGCTTCATCGAACATCAGTATTCTCGGTTTCGGCGCAATCGCACGGGCTATCAGCAAGCGCTGTCTTTGTCCGCCGGAAATACCGCCCTGACCCTCGGAAATGAGCGTGAACATTCCCATAGGCATTGAGCGTATGTCGTCAGCAAATCCCGCCATTTCCGCAGCTTCCCACGCTTCATCGAGCGTCAGGCGCGGATTGGTGATAACGATGTTGGAGTAGATGTCGCCCGTGAACAGCTTTCCCGCCTGCATTACCGTTCCGATCTTGCGGCGCAGGGATTTAAGATCTATGCGTTCGAGGTCTTTGCCGTCGTAGAACACGCCGCCCCTCTGCGGCTTCTCGAAACCGAGCATTATGCGCATAAGCGTTGACTTGCCGCAGCCGGTCTTTCCGCATATCGCCACATACTGACCGGGGGATATTTTCAGCGAAACGCCGTCAAGTACGTTCGGCATATCGGGATTGTATGCGAAAGTCACATTGTTCAGCTCAATGCCGCCCATAAGCCGCTCAACGACTTGCTTTTCCTCCGCGACCTCCGGCTCGGCTTCAAGTATCGGTTTTGCCATTTCGAGTATCGGCTTTATCTGTGCCGCCGTGAGAGCGATCCCCGCGAGCGCCGTGAAAGCGCCGGATACCATTCCGTAAGCCACGTTGAACGCGTAGTATTCAGCTACCGAAACCCCGCTGTTGACCGCTGACCAGTAGATTATCAGCGTTCCGATAAGGGAGATCGCTGTGGTAAATACCGCGTTTACCTTAATGAACACGGGCGGGTCATAGAGCAGCGCCGCGCTCTTGCTGTATGTGTTGCTCCAGCGCGCAAACGCTCTCTTTTCGGCGCCGGACAGCTTTATTTTCTGTATTCCGGAAATCAGCGCGTAGCTCATGCCGCTTTCCTTTGATGCAAGCTCCATTTGCCGCTGCGAAATGCGTATCTGCAATATCGCCGAGATCACCGAGATCAACACCGTCGAGATTATCACCGCAAGTGCGGGAGCTACCAGTGCCGGAGCATACGCGAAGATCTGTGAGATGTACGCCAGCGAGAACAGCGAGGTCAGGCCTGTTGAAAGTATCATATCCAGAAGCGACTTCACAAGCGCGTTTATGTACTGCGAACGATTCGCAAGCTCACCGGAACCGTAGTTTTTAAAGAAGCTCGCGGGGAGCGCAAGCATCCTCATCATCGTTGCCGCCTCGACAGATACGCTCAGTCTTGTTGTGAGCCGCGACATC
This sequence comes from Ruminiclostridium sp., assembly GCA_017479645.1. Classification (GTDB taxonomy): domain Bacteria; phylum Bacillota; class Clostridia; order Oscillospirales; family Ruminococcaceae; genus Ruminiclostridium_E. The sequence goes on from JAFVBZ010000101.1 coordinate 4,434, forward strand.
AGCATTGTTTTCACCGTTCCGAGCAGCAGGGTACTCAGCGATACGCAGACTATGAATACCGCGATAGCAAGGAGACCACCGACAGTTCCGGAGCTTATAATGTCCGAGAACAGCATTTCGTTGAGCTTCGGTGTCAGAAAACCTATCAGAGTGACCGCGACAGTTGCGATAACGATCATTGCGATATCGGAAGGTCTTATGTTCTCGACAATGTAACGGAGAAGCCCCGCAATGCCGATCTTTTTCGACGGAAACGGCTTGTAGAAAGCGATAGCTTCCTTGTCTATCAGCTTTTCCGTTTTACTGTTAAGCATCACGCGCTTGCCCGACTTTACATCGAAATAACTGTAATGCGTCATTCCCGTCGGTATCAGCGCAACAATGCTTCCGTCCTCTTTGAGCGTACCGATCATAGGTCCGGAAGCGTCCTTGTACCAGCCCTTTTCAAGCTCGACATTCCTGCGCATTATCCCGTGCGGGCGGAGCAGGAATTCAAGCGTATCGTTCATATCCGTTATGCTGTCCGGAACCTCGCGGGGTCTGATGTGATAACACTTCAGTATCTCGCCGATAGCGTCTGTCGCCGCCTGTCTCTGATCGTTCATTGCGGCGGACAGCTTTCGTCCCATGATAACTCCGGCGGCTCGGATAAACGAATCCTCGAACACCTCGTTGTCGGCACGCATACGGTCTTTTATCTGTTCGTCAAACCAACCCATTTACACGCACCTCCTTATTCCGATGTAACGAGCTTTGTATAAGCTCCGTTTAACGCCATCAGTTCCTCATGTGTTCCGCGCTCAACCACCTTGCCGTGATCGAACACGATTATCTCGTCACAATCGCGGATAGTTGACAGGCGATGAGCGATAACAATGCAGGTTATATCGCGCTGCTTGACCGCGTTCACGACATCATACTCCGTTTTTGCGTCAAGAGCGGATGTAGCTTCGTCCATGACGATTATCGTGGGGTCCTGCGCGAGGACACGGGCAATTTCCAATCTCTGACGCTGACCGCCGGAGAAGTCCCGTCCGCCCTCTGTCAGCTTGTAGCGGTAGCCGCCCTCGCGCTGCATGATGTCATCGTGTATCTGCGCGTCGCGTGCCGCCATCATCATTTCGTAGTCCTCAATGGTGTTGTCCCACATTTTTATATTGTTCTCTATTGTATCTTCAAACAGCGTGATGTCCTGATCGACTACTGCGACCGAACCGGTGAACACGCTGCGGTTTATCTCGTTTATGTGTTTGCCGTCAAAGAGAATTTCGCCCTCCCACGGCTGATAAAGACCGGAGATCAGCTTTGCCGGCGTTGATTTGCCGCAGCCCGACGAGCCTACGAATGCCACTCTGCTGCCCGGTTCCATTTTCATGCTGAAATTTTCGATAAGAGGCGGTGAAAGCCGTGAATAGCCGAAAGTCACGTTTTTCAGCTCAACCGTGCCGGAGAGCTTTTCGTAATCCGCTTCTTCGTCTATATCCTCATCTATCTCGACATCCGTCGGGTATTTCATAACGTCCTCGACACGCTCCATTTCGGTGCGAAGCTCTTGGAACTGCTGACCCGCCGAAATAAGCATCTGCGCAGGCTGCATGAATGAGCCGAGAAAGCCCTGAAATGCCATTACCATACCGACAGTGAACTGTCCGGTCATGCACAGGTACACGCCGAGTATCAGCACCGCTGTATCCGCGAGCTGAGTCAGTATCGCGGGTATCATGCCGAGGTAGTTGTTTATCTTCTCGAAGCGCACGTTCTGCGTATTCACGCTTGCCTGATAGCCCGACCATTTCTCGAAAAATCCGTTTTCTGCACCGCTCGCCTTGATCGTCTCGATCATCTCTATGCCCGAAACTGTTGCGGAAGCGAGCTTTCCCGCGTCACGCATCATAACACGGGTCAGGTTGACGCGCTTGTTAGAAATTATCCGCGACACGAACATCTGTCCGGCTATCGACGCTATGCCTATCGCCGTAAGAAGCAGCGAATACCTCACCATGACAACAAGGTAGAATATCATCATCGCCGTCTGCAAAACCAGCGGAGCAAGGGTATTCACAAGGCTGCCCGCGATATTCGCGTTTGAAGCCTGTCTCTGCTGAATATCGCCCGCCATGCGCTGTGAAAAGAACTTCATAGGCAGGCGGAGCACCTTCCACATATACGACATATTCCCGACGACCGCCATTTTGCCGTTTATTTTCAGCGAATACACCGCCTGTATCCACGCCGCGATTATCTGCACAACGGAAACTCCCGCCAGTCCGAGCATAAACGGCAGCATCCAGTCCGCGTCAAGCCCTGTCAACAGTCTGTCCATAAAAACGCGCGAAAAGCCCGACAGTATTATCCCCGTTATCGAGCTTATGAGTGTGGTTATGGTAACGAAAGCGACAGCTGCGGATGCGCCTTTCAGACGTGCTTTCGCAAACTCGGCAATGCTTTTCGGTCTGCCGCCGGGTTCAAAACTTTCGGACGGGTCGAACATCAGGCACACGCCGGTGTAGCCCTCGTCGAACTGCTCAAAGGTCATTCTGACCGTGCCGCGGGCGGGGTCGTTGATATACACATAGTTGCCCTTGAAGCCGTCGAGGACAATAAAATGGTTGAACTCCCAATGAACTATCATCGGGAATTTTCCGACTTCTTTCAGCCTTTCGGGATTGTAGCGGTACGCCTTTGCGTTAAGTCCGTAGCTTCTCGCGGCTTTCAGAATATTCTTCGCATTCGAGCCGTCGCGCGAAACTCCGCAGTCCTCGCGTATCTGCTCCAGCGGTACCCAGCGTCCGTAATAGGCAAGTATCATCGTGAGCGAAGCCGCGCCGCATTCGAGCGTTTCCATCTGCATTACAACGGGGACCTTCGCAACGCCTTTCGTGAGCGGCTGTTTTATCATTTTCTCTGCCATTTCCGGCTCCTTAATTCATTATAAATGTTATCGGTGCGACTGTCTCGGTAGTTCCGTCCTCGTTATGTATCTCGATTTCTCCGAAAATGCTCCATACTATCCCGCCGACAAGCAGCAGTACGATAGCGATAAGCACGATCCACACGCTCGGTGTCGTTACTCTGATGTAGTCATCGAGCTTTTCCGGTGATGATACTTTGTCAAGGCTTTTTTGTCTGAAAATGCTGTTGTTTTCCATTTTGGATTCTCCTTAAATGTACGGTACAAAGACCCCGCGAACGAAGCCTTTGTGTGTACGTTTTCTGATTATGTGCAGTTAGATAATGTGCTGTAATCAGACGGGCTTGGAATGAGTCGGATCCGAATAAGCGCCGCGATGTGTTCCTCTGCCGCCATTGGAACTCGGCATGTCTGCCAGTCTGGTTGGGTAAAACGTATCAATGAGGTAATTGGTGACTTTCGTATTTAATTTGACGATAGCATCATCTGCGGATTTAAAATCCACACCAAACCACTGTCCAAACCAGCCTCTGACATCACCGCCTGCGACCGCCTCGGCATCATCGTCGGAGAGTTCGCCCTCCTCGGTCTTGACCAGTGCCGACTGCATGAATCCTACAAAAGCCTCTATCGCTGCCTCGCAGTCGTTCTTCTTCAAAAAGCCCTCCAGCTCCTCATTGCAGGAAATGGTACAGAATTCCTTCTGGAGTGCCTTGGAATTTCTGAGCTCCTCAACAAATGCTTCTAATGTTTTCATAGTTTTGTCCTTTCCGCCCGCAGGCATTTTATTTAAACCGCAACTGCGGCTTATTACCGTTTTTTAGCCGTTCACCCAAGACTTGTTCAGCGCCTTGTTCGAGGTAATATGGGCTTCCACTCTTTGGCGGGGAGCGGCTCATATACCGTGAATCCGCCGCCAGCAGCGGATTCGGCTTCATCGTCCTCTATCTCACCCTCGCTCTGAGATTGCACATATTTTGCAAAGTATTCAGCTGTTACGCCGCAATCGTGATTTTTCAGAAATCTTTCAAGGGCGTATCTGTCCTTGATCTCTTTGAGTTCGTTTTTGAGAGCTTCGCTGCCCTCGATCTGCTTGATGAATTCTTCAATCGTTTTCATGTGAAAACTCCTTTCCTCCCATTATGGGAATTAAATGTATCAAACGTTTTTGTTCAATGCTCGGATATTATGTGCGGTCAGAACGGTATTACCACCAAAGGAACCACCTTCCACCTGCAACAGCTTCCGCGTCGTCATCGGATATAGCGCCCTCTGCTCCTGCCTTTGCCTGTACAGCCTTAACGTAATCCTCGGCTGTTCCGCTTACATCGTTCTTTTTAAGGAACTCCGCGAGAGCGTCCTTGTCCTTGATAGATTTCAGTTCATTTTTGAGAGTTTCGGAGCTCTCAATCTCCTTGATGAAATCCTGTACAGTTTTCATACGAAAACTCCTTTCTCGCCCGTAGGCATTTTATTTAAACTGCGACTGCGACTTATTACCGTTTGCTATTCTATCAGCTTTCTGAGTTGACCCAGCGCCTTTTTGTGCAGTACCTTGATGTTCGGGTAGGACATACCCATTGCCGTCGCGATCTCCGACAGCGTCTTATCGCCATAGTAATGCAGCAGGATAATGTCCCGCAGACGTTCTTCAAGCTGTTCGAGCGCGTCCGCAAGCAGGTCGAGCGTTTCCGTGTCAACGGTCTGCTGTTCTATGTCCGTATCGTCAGCCATATCCTCGGGTATCTCGTCGGTCGGGCGATATGAGCGGTAGAACTTCGCCACAGTGCGCTTTGTTATCACGAATATCCAGCTTGACAACGCTTTCGGCTCTCCGCTGAACCGCTCCTTTTGCCGCATTATTTCCAGAAACACCTCGGAGCAGAGGTCTTTTATGTCCTCACAGTTCCCCACACGGCTCTGTATGTACGCCCTGACCTTCGGCTCGTAATCCCTATAGACTGTTTCCCAGTCGATCACCGCAGCCGTCATGAGCGCTTCTCCTTGTCACGCTTCGGGTCGGCGACCTGTGAGCCTGCCGCGTTCAGCAGTCCCGCATCATCGTCCGAGATCTCGCCCTCGTCCGAAAAGCTGTACCGGCTTAGTGCATCGCCCAGCATCTTTTTCAGCCGTGGGTTATTCTCGAACCGCTGATAATCGAACATCTTGCGAAGTGTGTTATCCATTCTTGCCTCCTTTCCCTTTTGCCTTTCTGATTATTTAGTTGCAGAAAAAAGCAAAAGGGATAATGAAATTTTGATTTTTTTTAAAGAAATGACAGGCTTTGTAAATATTGCCTAAAATATGCTGTCTCTTTTTATGACAAATGCTGTAAACTGGCTTACCACATAGTCCTTTTTGCCGCGTGCTATCTTATAGTTGCTGCCGTCACGAAGATACACAACGCCGTTCCTTATGCGCTCAATATACGCCATATTTACCGAAACTCCGCGTTTTATCTCTA
>JAFVBZ010000102.1 GCA_017479645.1 Ruminiclostridium sp.
ATATCCGGGTTAAGGCGCTTGACGAGCTCCGGGTTCTGGGTCGCTATGCCCCAGTTGCACTTGCCGGTGTGGCAGCTCCTGCACAGGTGACAGCCCATTGAGAGCAGCGCCGGAGTAGCTATGTAAACCGCGTCCGCACCCAGTGCTATCGCCTTTACCGCGTCGGAACTGCATCGGATAGAGCCTGCTGCGACGATAGAAACTTCGTTTCGTATGCCCTCGTGGCGCAGGCGCCCGTCAACTGCCGCAAGCGCAAGTTCGATCGGGATTCCCACGTTGTCGCGTATGCGCGTGGGAGCCGCGCCCGTTCCTCCCCGGAAGCCGTCTATCGCGATTATATCAGCGCCCGAACGCGCAACGCCGGAAGCGATTGCAGCAACATTGTGGACTGCCGCGATCTTGACGATGACCGGCTTTTTGTACTCCGTCGCTTCCTTTACCGAGAAAATGAGCTGGCGCAGGTCTTCGATGCTGTAAATATCGTGGTGAGGTGCGGGGCTTATCGCGTCAGTTCCGCGGGGGATCATGCGGGTATGAGCGACATCTTCCTTTATCTTCTCGCCGGGCAGGTGCCCGCCGATACCGGGCTTTGCGCCCTGCCCCATTTTGATCTCGATCGCCGCGCCCGCGTTCAGATAGTCCTTGTGAACGCCGAAACGTCCGGACGCTACCTGCACGATCGTGTTTGCGCCGTACTTATAGAAGTCCTTGTGGAGTCCCCCTTCGCCGGTATTGTAGAATGTGCCGAGTTCTTCGGCTGCACGGGCAAGAGATTCGTGCGCGTTCTTGGAAATTGAGCCGTAGGACATGGCGCTGAACATGATCGGGACGTTGAGTGTGAGCGACGGTTCAAGTGTGGTGTCAAGCTCGCCGTTCTTGTCGAACTTCATCTTTGTGGGCTTCTTGCCGAGGAAAACACGCGTTTCCATTGGCTCACGGAGCGGGTCTATCGGCGGGTTCGTGACCTGCGACGCATTCAGCAGTATTTTGTCCCAGTAGACCGGGTAGTCTTTCGGCGTTCCCATTGATGACAGCAGCACGGAACCTGTTCCCGCCTGTCTGTACGCTTCGGTCATAAGAGGCTGGGTGTAGTTCGCGGACTTGCGGAATGCGTTCTCATTCGGGCAAATTTTCAGCGCGCCCGTGGGGCAGATACAGACACATCTCTGGCAGTCCACACACCGGTTTTCGTGGGCGAGCATCTTGCCGAAATCCGCGTCGTAGTAGTGGACTTCGTTGCTGCACTGTCGCTCACAGGCGCGGCAGCTTATGCATTTATCGTAGTTTCGCAGAACTTCAAATTCCGCAGGAAAATAGTTCACAGGCATCTTCTTTTACCCTCCTCGTTGAGAGTTATGATAACAGGCTCTCCGCCCTTCGGCGACCACACGTTTTCGCAGTCCGGGCATATAGCGCGTATCGCGCATTCCTCGCTCGCTATGTATGTGGTATCGCCTTTTTCGGCAACAACCATTGACCGCAGTTTCAGACGGTCATTGAGCGCCATGAGACCGCCGGTGTAGCCGAGGATTATCGAGAACGGACCGGTAATGAGCAGTCCCGACATAGCCTGTCTCAGATAGCGGAGTTTCGCGGCACGCTTCGGGTCGGTCTTTTCGATGCTGTCTATCTTGCTCCAGAACGGGGCGGCGATGACGCTTGCAACGTCTTCAAGGGACAGCTTCTGCTTGCGGTTGAGCCAGTCGAAAATGTAGGTTATGACCTCGGTGTCGGTGAGGAGCGTGCATTTGTACCCGAACATCTCTATGAAGCGGCGGTTCGCGTCGTAGGAGCTTATCTCGCCGTTATGCACGATCGAGTAGTCGAGCAGTGTGAACGGGTGAGCGCCGCCCCACCAGCCGGGCGTGTTTGTCGGGTAACGCCCGTGAGCTGTCCAGGCGTAGCCCTTGTACTCGTCCAGCCGGTAGAAGCGCCCCACATCTTCCGGGTAGCCCACAGCCTTGAAAACGCCCATGTTCTTTCCGCAGGAGAACACATACGCGCCGTCAAACTCGGTGTTTATGCGGATTACGCACTGCACGACGTATTCCTTTTCGTCAAGCTGTGACGCGGAAAGTTTAGTCGGACGGGGATCAACAAAATATCTCCATATAAGAGGTTCATTCTTGATCTCGGGAATGTGCTGTATCGGAATACGGCTGAGATTGATGATATCGAAATGCCGGTCAAGGAATTCCTCTGTTTTCACACGGGCTTCCGTATTGTCATAAAAGACATGGAATGCGTAGTGATCCTTATATTCCGGGTAGATGCCGTAGCCTGCAAATCCGCCTCCCAAGCCGTTTGAGCGATCGTGCATGTATGAAATGGACTTTACGATGTCTGCGCCGCTTACACGTCTTCCGTCCCGGTTGATGAAGCCGGTTATCGCGCAGCCAGCGGGAATGCGGACGTCGCCTTCTTTGTAATTCATTCTGATGCCCCCTTGAAATATGGACTGAATTCAAATTTCATTCAATGTATAAATTTTATCATTTGTGAGTATAAATGTCAATAAAAATGCAGGATTTATTTTTATTTCTTGCATTTTTGTTGAAATCCACGAAAGAAGTGCTGTCAGATCAAGTCCGATATGTAACATATAACAAACGGCTGCATTTATTATTATAAAAGGTATTGCAATGTGCTGGAGCACATTTTGCCTGTTCTGCTTATGGATCCGATTTTGCAAGCCGCGGAAATAATCTTGCAGAAAACTGTTGACAAATCAACCGGAATGTATTATAATAAAAATGTAACAGATCGGCAAAGGCGCTGATGGGATCATCTCCCGTCCGCGCCTTTTCCGGTTTTATGCCCGCTGCCCGAACCTGATATCATACATTGACCGGCAGTCGGAAAGCGGTAAGCATCGTGCCTTACGCAGAAAATGACGCGGTATGATTCTAAATTTGCTGACCTGTCTTATATATAGTTGGCTGAAAAGGAAGGGCGCGGTGCATCTGTGTACCGCGCCTTTTCTCTTTTATCCGATGTGCTCCCGCATACCGGATACGGCGTTTATGTGTGCATCGGCACTTACCGGAATGAGGTGATGAAATGGCTGTAACGCTTATGAAGCTCTTTGAGAATGCGGAAAGGGAATTCTCGGTGAGTCTTATCGCAGGAAGCGTAGGTTTGAACAATACGATCCGCTGGGTACATATACTTGAGGACAACGGGTCAAAGCCGTTTCTTCACGGGAATGAGCTCATCATCACCACCGGCATCGGGCATTCCGACACAAAGTGGCTGGCGGGATTTGTGAGAACGCTGAAAAAGGCGAATGCGGCAGGGATCGTGATCGCTCTCGGGGAGAATATCCCGTCAGTTCCGGAAGATGTGATACTGTTCTGCGAGCACAATGCTTTTCCGCTGTTCACGGCAAAAAGCGGGACGGAGATACTTGATCTTTCCTATGACCTTTGCAGGAAAATAGTCGGAGCGGAAAGGCATGACAATGCGATAATAAACGCGTTCCGCGCGATATTTGCAGACCCTTCCGCAATAAAGACCCACTCAAAACTGCTTGCCCGTGCCGGATTCACCGACGGCAGCAGATACTCGGTGATCTGCGCATTTCCCATGTCCGGGAACGGCGAAGCTGCCGATGCTTCGGAGCTTATCGCCGGGAATGTCGCAGGCGGCAGCTCCGTGGATTCAGTCTCACGCTCGGTAACATTTGTCCACAATGGCATTCTCACTGCGGTCTGTCAGAATTTCGGAAGCGAGGAGATAAGATCCCTGTGCGGGCAGATCAGAGACGCGGCACTGTCAGCGGGAGGGATAAGCGTATCCGCCGGCATCTCGGAGAACGAGCCGGGGCTCACCGGTATCGCTGCTGCATACGGGCAGGCGGAAGCGGCTATGGTGTCGGCGCTCCTCTCCGGCAAAAGCAGCGAATATTACGGAAATATCGGCATTATGAAGCTTATTCTCGGAGTGAAGGATATGAACGTACTCCGCGCTTATGTAAGGGAAAATCTCGGCGCTCTGCTCGATCATGACGCGGAGCACGGCACCGATCTCGCCCATGTTCTGCGGGTATATCTCGAAAACAACAGCAGCGTCAACGAGACTGCCGCTATCGGGAAAGTACACCGGAATACCGTCAACAGCAAGATGCGGACGATACGGGAATTTCTTGGGCGCGAGCTCGATGACGCATACAAAAGCAGGCTCATAATCGCATTTCTTGCAGATGATGTACTGCGCATATATGACGAAAAACTGAGTTCACTGAAAAAGGCGTGACCTGCAAAACAGGCCGCGCTTTTCTGCGTATCGGGAAAGTCTCTGCCGCGGCGCTGACGCGCTTTGTCCTGCGCGGACAGCGCCAGCCTACGCGGCTGGACCGCGCCAGCGTGACGCTGGACCCGAAGCCGTAACACGGAATTATAACAGTCTGAAAAAAGATTAAAGCAATCAGGATTTTGAATTTATCGCAGCCGATAAATTCATATGAAGAAGCAGAGCAAGCTTAAACATAGCCGATAAAAACAGCTTTTAGTTTAATTTAAACAAAAATCCTTTTGCCTCGTGCAAGATTATTTTGCAAGTTTTATTTTAAAATATTGCAGAAATCTATTGACAAATCAAAACGTCTGTGCTATAATACGAATTGTGGAACGGCAAAGGCGCTGGCAGAGGAAAATGATCCTCTCCGGCGTCTTTCGCTTTATACCGTACATTTAAACAAGAAAGGAACATCTGTTATGAAGAATGCTGCAGACTATTTCGGAGAAAACGTGTTCAACGAAAACGTGATGAAAGCAAGACTCCCGAAAGAAACTTTCAAAGCCGTCAAGAATACCATGGACAACGGCAAGCGACTTGACCCGGCAGCAGCGGCAGTTGTCGCAAATGCAATGAAGGAATGGGCGATCGAGAAAGGCGCTACCCACTACACACACTGGTTCCAGCCTATGACCGGCATCACCGCCGAGAAGCACGACAGCTTCATCTCCCCCAGTGCAGGCGGAAGCGTGATAATGGAGTTCTCCGGCAAAGAGCTGATACAGGGCGAACCGGACGCTTCCTCCTTCCCCTCCGGCGGACTTCGTGCAACATTCGAGGCTCGCGGCTACACCGCATGGGATCCCACTTCCTACGCTTTCATCAAGGACGGAGTTCTGTGCATACCCACAGCATTCTGCTCCTACGGCGGCGAGGCACTTGACAAGAAAACCCCGCTGCTGCGCTCAATGGAAGCTGTCAACAGGCAGGCTATGAGGATATTGAAGCTGTTCGGAAATGAGAACGTCACATCGGTCAAGACCACAGTGGGTCCGGAGCAGGAATACTTCCTTATAGATAAAGAGGACTACGACAAGCGCAAAGACCTGATATACACCGGACGGACGCTGTTCGGCGCAATGCCGCCGAAAGGACAGGAGCTTGAAGATCACTACTTCGGCGTTATAAAACCCCGCGTGCAGGCATTTATGAAAGACCTCAACGATGAACTCTGGAAGCTCGGCATTCTCGCAAAGACCGAGCATAACGAAGTCGCTCCCGCACAGCATGAGCTTGCGCCGATATTCGCAACAACCAACATCGCCGCAGACCACAACCAGCTAACAATGGAGATCATGCAGAAAGTAGCGAAGAAGCACGGGCTCGTATGTCTCCTGCATGAGAAGCCTTTCGCGGGAGTGAATGGCTCCGGCAAGCACAACAACTGGTCGATAAGCACCAACACCGGCGTGAACCTGCTTGAACCCGGCGATACGCCCCACGAGAACGCGCAGTTCCTGCTGTTCCTGTGCGCGGTCATCAAGGCGGTTGACGACTATCAGGACTTGCTCAGAATATCGGTAGCAAGTGCGGGAAATGACCACCGTTTGGGTGCAAATGAAGCACCGCCCGCTGTCATCTCGGTATTTCTTGGCGAGGAGCTGACAGAGATACTCGAAGCGATAGAGAAGGACGAACCCTACGGCGGCAAGGAGAAGGAGCTGATGAAAGTCGGCGTTCACGTTCTCCCGAAGTTCCCGAAGGACACAACAGACCGCAACCGCACTTCCCCGTTTGCATTCACCGGCAACAAGTTTGAGTTCCGTATGCTCGGTTCGGCTGCATCTGTCTCCGGCTCGAACGTTGTGCTTAACACGGTAGTCGCCGAGGAGCTGAAGCAGTTCGCCGACGAGCTTGAAAACAAGCAGGATCTCACTGCGGCACTTCACGATCTGATACAGCGTACAATAAAGGAGCACAAGCGCATAATCTTCAACGGCAACGGCTATGACGATGCGTGGATAGCGGAAGCGGAAAAGCGCGGACTCTCAAACCTCAAGACCACTCCCGATGCGCTTTCCCACTGGCTCGACGAGAAGAATGTGACACTGTTCACGACTCACAAGGTATTCTCGGAAGCCGAGATGAAGTCCCGCAACGAGATACTTTTCGAGACATACGAAAAGCTGATAAAGATAGAAGCCCGCACAATGGTCGATATGGCATATCACGATCTGCTCCCGTGCATCAGCAAGTACGTCCGCGAGCTTGATCTCAACCTCACCTCCGACTACGAGAAGAACATCTCCGCACAGCTCTCGGGGCTTATGGACAAAGCGTACAATGCCCTCACGGAGCTTGAAGCGCAGCTCGAAAAAGCGGTGAACGAGGAAAATGTTATCACGAGCGCGTTTGTCTGCAAGGACAGCGTTATCCCGGCAATGGCTGAACTCCGCAAGTACATAGACAAGGCGGAGACGCTTACCGCCGCGGAATACTGGGCGATACCCACTTACGGCGAACTGCTGTTTGATGTAAGATGATTGGCTCAGTTCATGAAGAATGCGGAATATTCGGAGTTTACTCCGACACTCCTGTTGACGCAGCGCACGAGGTCTATCTCGGATTGTATGCACTCCAGCACCGCGGGCAGGAAAGCTGCGGTATCTCGGTATGCGACGACGGCATAATGCGGCACCGGAAAGGTGCGGGGCTTGTGCATGAAGTCTTTGGCGAAGCCGACTTGCAGGTGTTAGGCGCGGGAAATATCGCTGTCGGTCATGTGCGCTACTCCACCACGGGCGGCGGCTCTCCCGAAAACTTCCAGCCCCTTGTCGTGCGCCACATCAAGGGCAATATGTCCCTCGCACACAACGGCAACCTCACCAACGCAGAGCAGCTGCGGCGGAAATTCGAGCTGAACGGCGCGATATTTCACGGCACTTCGGACACCGAAGCGATAGCGTATTCAATAGTCGCGGCGCGTCTGAAATGCGGCTCAACGGAAGAAGCTGTGGAGCTTGCAATGAACGACATCAAAGGCGCGTACTCCTGCGTGCTGATGACGGCAACAAAGCTGATAGCATTCCGTGACCCGAATGGCTTCAGACCGCTTGTTCTCGGCAGGACGGATAACGGTTATATTGCAGCCTCCGAATCCTGCGCTGTTGAGAGCGTAGGTGGAACGGTGCTCCGGGACGTGAGACCGGGGGAGATAGTCGTTATAGGCAGCGACGGTCTGCGCAGCATTGAAACCCACTGCGGCAATAAGCAAAGTCTCTGCGTGTTCGAGTGCATCTATTTTGCGCGTCCCGACTCGGTGATCGAGGGAATGCCGGTTCACGAATGGAGAATGAACGCAGGAAAGGCGCTTGCAGGATCCGCTCCGGCAGACGCGGATATCGTGATAGGAGTCCCGGATTCCGGCATAGACGCGGCGCTCGGTTACTCAGCCGAAAGCGGCATACCATACGCGACAGGCTTCGTCAAAAACCGCTACATCGGGCGCAGCTTCATTCAGCCGAAACAGTCCGAACGCCGCGACGCTGTGCGCATAAAGCTGAACGCGGTCGCGAGCGCGGTCTCCGGAAAGCGCGTAGTAATGGTAGATGATTCAATAGTGCGCGGAACGACGAGCGCCAGGATAGTGGGACTGCTCAGAAGCGCAGGTGCAAAGGAAGTCCATGTTCGCATCTCCTCACCGCCGTTCAGATTCCCGTGTTACTTCGGAACCGACATTGACTCGCAGGAAAACCTGATAGCGTGCAGATTCACGGACACCGCCGAAATTGCAGAAGCAATAGGCGCGGACAGTCTCGCATATCTCAGCGTAGAGGACGCGAAAGTGCTGACGAGTTGTGATATATGCCACGGCTGCTTCACCGGAGAATATCCGGCAGACGTTAGCGGCTGCGGCGAAAAGAATAAATTTGAAGAGAAAATTCACAGAGGGTCGCTTACGCTCGAGACCGGGGAAAACCTTTTGTGAACAAAAGGTTCTTCCCCGGACCCCTTTCCAAAAAACTTTAACAGCTTCGCGCTGAGATCGTAAGATATGTTTTCAGACTGAAATATATGTGTAGAAACTAAAAACAAGCAATGGGGCTTGACGGAGGATAACTCTGCTTTGCCCAATTTTGCATTATCGGGTGCAGCGTGTCTCCCCGAACGCGGGGAGGTGGCGCTTGCGCCAGAGGGGCTGACCGAAAGACCACGCTGCCGCGGGTGCAGGGCGGCGTAAGCCCTGCTGCCGTCTGCAAAGACAGCGCGTAAGCGCCCTTAAAGAAAGGAAGATGACTTATGGTTGAAGTAAACGAAATGCTTCAAACGGTTGACAACGAAATATTCGGCATCTGGTACCTCATAGGAGCCGCACTCGTGTTCTTCATGCAGGCGGGCTTCGCAATGGTCGAGACCGGCTTTACCCGTGCGAAAAACGCGGGCAACATCATAATGAAGAACCTCATGGACTTCTGCATCGGCACAGTCGTGTTCGCACTTCTCGGCTTCGGTCTTATGATGGGCGAGGACGTGCTGGGCGGGTTCTGCGGAATGCCTACACTCGGCGTATTCACCGACTACGCGCATTTTGACTGGTCGCCCTTCGTGTTCAATCTCGTGTTCTGCGCGACTGCGGCAACTATCGTTTCCGGCGCAATGGCTGAGCGCACGAAATTCCTGTCGTACTGCATTTATTCGGGCGTTATCAGCCTTGTGATATACCCGATAGAAGCACACTGGGTATGGGGCGGCGGCTGGCTCGTTCAGCTCGGTTTCCATGACTTCGCAGGCTCTTGTGCGATACACATGGTAGGCGGTGTCTGTGCGATAATCGGCGCGGCAATGGTGGGCCCGCGTATCGGCAAATTCGACAAGGACAAGAAGCCTAAAGCAATCCCCGGACATTCACTGACACTCGGCGCACTCGGCTGCTTCATTCTCTGGTTCGGCTGGTACGGCTTCAACGGCGCGGCTGCAACCTCCGGAGGTCAGCTCGGCTCGATATTCGTAACGACTACGATAGCTCCCGCTGTCGCAACAGTGGTATGTATGATATTCACTTGGCTGCGCTATGGCAAGCCCGATGTTTCCATGTGCCTGAACGCTTCTCTTGCGGGACTTGTGGGAGTAACGGCAGGCTGTGATGTTGTAGATGCGCTCGGCTCCGCGATAATCGGTATCGTGTCCGGATTGCTCGTTATATTCGGCGTGTGGTTCCTCGATAATGTGCTCAAGATCGACGATCCTGTGGGCGCTGTGGCAGTTCACTTCTGCAACGGCGTGTGGGGTACTCTTGCAGTCGGACTTCTCGCGAACCCGGAAGTTCCCGGCTACGCTCTTGCAAACGCTAACGGCGATACACTCGCGGGTCTGTTCTACGGCGGCGGCGCCGAGCTGCTCGGACTGCAGGCTCTCGGATTCGTGACTGTTGCGGCATGGACTGCGGCCTGCATCACCGTAACATTCCTCGTGATCAAGAAAACTATCGGTCTGCGCGTCAACCGCCACGAGGAGGTTGTGGGACTTGACGCTACCGAACACGGCTTGCAGTCCTCTTACGCGGACTTCATTCCCACAATGCACATCGAAACTACCGCTTCCGGCAAGGAAAAGGAAGTCGCAAACGTTATCCCGGTTGTATCGGAAGAAAAGGCTGTTCCCGTTTCTCACCGCAAGGCTGAAAACACCGCGTCCGATGTGAAGATGACAAAGGTTGACATAATCACATCTATGGAGAAGTTCGATCAGCTCAAATCCGCGCTGTACTCTATCGGTATCACAGGTATGACAGTTACCAACACCATGGGCTGCGGTATGCAGAAAGGCAAGACCGAATACTACCGCGGAGTTGCAGTCACACCGCAGTTACTGCCCAAAGTTAAGGTCGAAGTCGTTGTGTGCAAGGTGCCTGTCGAAGACGTTGTAAGTGCCGCTAAGAACGCGCTCTACACAGGAAATGTCGGAGACGGCAAGATCTTCGTTTACGATGTTGAGGACGTTATGAAGATACGCACCGGCGAGTCGGGATATGACGCGCTGCAGGACAATGCTTAAAAGACAACACTTCTTTTATATAGTTGGCTGAAAAGACAGGAGCGTCGCTCTTTCCGGGCGGCGCTCCTGCCTTATTCTTTACGGAAATATTGACAAACCTTCCGCCTTATGATAAAATAAGATCAGGCAATGGCGCCGGGAATTTATGGTATTCCCGGCGCCGCTTTGTATTATGTGAGGTGTACGATATGGCAGCATTTGACAGGATAAATTCGGGCATTTCCGAAATGGATACGGCACTCGACAGCATACGGCTCGGCGACAATGTCGTGTGGAGAATATCGGAACTGGCGGAATTCCGTGCATTCGTGACGCCGTTCATAGCACAGGCGATACGGGATAAACGCAGCATAGTTTATTTTCGTTATGCGGACACCGAGCCGCTGACCGGTTACTTTACTGAAATAAAAAGAGTTCTGATACCGCTTTCTCACAGATTCGAGACGTTCGCGGCGGACATTCATAACGTTATTGAAAAAGAAGGCAGAGAGACATTCTATATTTTCGACTGCCTTTCCGAATTGCAGACGGCTTGGGCTACAGACCTTATGATGGGCAACTTCTTTAAGGTGACAGCACCGTTTCTATCCTCGCTCGACTGTGTTTCGTATTTCCCGATACGACGCGGAAAACACTCACTCGGTTCGGTCAGTAAAATACTCGGTACAGCACAGATCTTTCTTGATGTATATTCCGACAAAAGGAATTACTATATCCGACCCGAAAAAGTGCATGACAGAAATTCCGGCACAATGTTCCTTCCGCATACCTACGAACCGGCTACGGGTGAGTTCAGACCGATACTTGACGGCGTGAGGTCGAGCAGGTTCTACTACACAATGGGCAACGCCCAGCGGGCGGCTGACGAACGCTACATCGACTCCTGGGACAGGTTCTTCAATCATGTCAAGCGGGAATACCGCAGAGGTGAGGACGTAAGCGAAGAGTGCAGCCGTATGTGCAATATCATAATGAGCCGCGATGAAAAAATGCGGGATATGATAAAGCGGAACTTCACGCCGGAGGATTATTTTGCAGTCCGCGACCACATGATCGGCACGGGAATGATCGGCGGGAAAGCCTGCGGTATGCTGCTTGCACGGGCGATAATCCGTAATAAAGAGCCGGATATCGCGGAGGTCATCGAGCCACATGATTCGTTCTACGTCGGCTCTGACGTGTACTACACATACATCGTTGACAACGGGTTCTGGGAGCTTCGCGTAAAGCAGCGCACTGACGAAGGGTACTTCACCCTTGCGGAAGAGTTTGCGGACAGGCTGATGAACGGCAGCTTCTCCGATACTATGCGTGAGCAGTTCACCCACATCATCGAGTATTACGGAAATGACCCGTATATCGTCCGCTCCAGCAGTATCCTTGAGGACGGCTTCGGGAACGCATTTGCTGGCAAGTACGAGTCGGTATTCTGCCCTAACAGAGGAACGCCGGAGGAGCGCCTTTCCGAGCTTGAAGCAGCAATAAAAACAGTCTATGCAAGCTCCATGAGCCTGTCCGCGCTGGATTACCGCAAGCGACGCGGGCTTGACAAACGGGATGAACAAATGGCGCTGTTGGTGCAGAGGGTCTCCGGCTCCTATTACGGCGATTACTATATGCCCTGCGCCGCAGGTGTCGGCTACTCATACAGTCCGTACCGCATACTGCAAAGCTCCGATCCGTCGGCGGGAATGCTGCGGCTCGTTATGGGTCTTGGAACATCGGCAGTTGACCGAAAGGAAGGTTCATACCCGCGTATCGTAAGCCTTGATATGCCCAATCGAACTACGCATACATCCTCTGCAGACCGACACCGTTTCTCACAAGGCAACGCCGAGCTCGTCAATGTCACTGCACGCCGCATTGAGCAGCTGCCTTTGCGGGTCATCGAGCCGGTGATTCCGAAGTATGTCGGTGATCTCCTGCTTGAACACGACTTTGACGCGGAGAGCAGGCTGCGCGAAATGGGAAGGCGGCAGGACGTGCGATTCATATCCTGCAAAGGCATAGTTGAAAACAAGGAAATAATGGAGCGTATGCGCCGCCTTATGCAGTGCATACAGCGGGAATACGGGAATCCCGTGGATATCGAGTTCACCATAAATATCTCGGACAACGGCGAATATTCAATAGACCTGCTGCAATGCCGCCCATTACAGGTGATGAACAGTACAGGCGGCACGATGATACCCGACAATATCCCGCAGCAGAATATCCTGCTCGAAAGCATCGGCGCGTCAATGGGGATATCCCGTACCGCAAAGCTCGATATCATTGTGTATGTTGACCCGGTGAAATATTACGAAATGCCATACAGCAAGAAGAACGCGGTTGCAAGCCTCGTCGGGAAGATAAACTGGCACTTCCGGGGAAAGGACAAGCACATGATGCTGATAGTCCCGGGACGTGTGGGTACTTCGTCGCCGGAGCTGGGAGTTCCGACTGCATTTGCGGATATCAGCGAGTTCAGCATTATCTGCGAGGTCGAGGAAACAAAAGCAGGCTATAACCCCGAGCTGTCCTACGGCAGCCATATATTCCAGGACCTTGTGGAAGCCGGAATACTCTACACTGCCGTATTCCGCAATGAAAAGACGCTGCATTATTCGCCGGAACAGCTGTCGGACTGCACAGACCTGACTCCGGGATTTGACAGCGGAAATGAGCTATCTGACATCGTGAAAGTGTACGATGTCAGCGGCAGGAATTGCATGGTGTATAACGATGTGACAAACGGGCATTTGCTGATAACAATATGATATTAAGAAAGGTAATGTCTGAGCGGTATCTGCCGCGAAAATGTGACTACTGTGGACGATACTTTGTACTGAAGCGCGAATTTTACTCAAACTGCTGCAAGCGTCCGGTCAAGGGACAGCCGGACAAGTGCTGTCGAGATCTCTGTCATCGTAAGAAGTTCAACGACAAGCTAAAGACTGCCCCGATCTGGAGCGTGTACCATAAGGCTTACAAGGCGCACACGGCAGGACGCCGTAAAGAAGGTTTCAAAAAGCGCGCACGGACGCGCGCATAAAAGAAACCTTCGATATGCCCCGGTATCTCAAAAAGAAGATGACACAAGCTGAGTTTCAGAAATGGGCGGATCATGCTATAGATATGCGGACTAAGGCGCTCGACTGTGATGTTGATTATGATGAGTATGTTAAGGAATGAAAAAATAGTATTACCTGCCGGATCGGGAGTTAGTCTAATATAACCAAATATCTCAAGCGCCGCTTCAAAGCTTACAGATATATGTTACAAAGATCATTTCAATCTGTTGACAAAGTGGCGTGACGTATGCTATCATATAAATGACCAAAGTTGGAATTGGTCATTTAACACGGAAGGAGAATCGGTGTGCCTGTAATATTCACAGAAGAACAGCGTGATGAGCTTCGCAAAAGAATAAAGGATAACGCTCTGAAACGCTTTAAGGAAAAGGGAGTACGAAAGACGACCGTTGCCGGGCTCGCACAAAGTGTGGGAATAGCGAAGGGTACGTTCTATAATTTCTACAAATCAAAAGGTGAGCTTACGGCAGATATACTTGCGGATTTTGATAAAGCTTCGGAAGCGCAACTGCGTGAACAGCTTGAAAAGAACGGCAGGATACATATCGACAGGCTGTTTGAGGTTTATCGTAATGTTTTCAGTCCCGAAACTGCATTTTCATTTCATTTTACGCCCGATGATATCGCGTGGATGCAGGAGACCGAGGAGACTAAGCACTATTTTGAACCCGAATACGGCATAAAGACAGCAAAACTGCTGTTTGAACATGTTGACGGAATACGAAGCGATATCGACTTGGAATATATAGTCAATTTTGCAAAGCTGATAAATCTTATGATCGAAAACCGCACGTCGTTTTGCGAGGGAGCTTTTGATAAGAATATATCGGCGGTGATGCAGATGATGCTGCCATATTCGATATGAGCTTTGCGGTAAAGGGTACGGACAGTATGTTCAACCTGATCGGATATGACGAGGACTGCGGACTTATGCAGGCTGAGACCGTTTCCGGCGAGCCTATGGTCTATGGCGGTTATTATATGACCACAGCCGCCGCAAGGCTTTTCGGTGTGCAAAAGGGTGACCGTCTGACATTTTTCAACCTGCTTTCAATGGAGGAAAACACTGTCACCATAACCGATATAATAAGGAACGATGTGCTCTCTCTTGTGGTCACAACCAAGGCGAATGCCGCAGTGATACTTCACCGCAGCGAGAACGAATACAACGTCATAATCAGCAAAGAGCCGCTTGATATCCCGCAGGAGCTTCTGAGCAAAAGCGCATCACTTGAGGATTACCGCATCAGCAGCGAGAATGCCTTCCGCACTGCGACTGTCGTTCTGTATATCGTCAAGGTCATAGGAGCGCTGATATGTGTGCTTGTGGTGGTAATGCTTGTGGTGGTAATGCTTGCGGGAATGATAGTCGAGGAGAACCGCAGAAGCATATCACTGCTTGAAGTGCTCGGATATGAACGCCGTGAGATACGAAGTCTGATCCTGTCGTCAAATCATCTTCTGGTGCCTGTAGGCTTTCTGCTTGGTGTCCCCTCAGGTATAGCGCTTTCAGATATGATAGCCGCAGCAAATGCACAGACGAGCGGTATGTTTATGACTATTGAGCTTACACCGGGGATATTACTGACAGGTATGCTGTTTGTAGGTGCGGCGTATATACTTTCGCTGTTGTTTGCGGGCAGAAAACTGCGCAAGGTGAATATGGTCGAGTGCCTGAAAGAAGACAGGGAATAAGGGCTGAGAGTCAGGAATGTGCTGTGGTTTTATGAACGAATAAATATATCCTGCATATTTATTCTTTTTTCTCCGAAACATATTTCCGGAAGCCGATCAGCAGCGCAGCAAACATAACTATTGCACCGAGGCTTTTATTCGATGTACCGATACCGTTCGTGATCGCATAATTGCCGATAAACCGTACAGAATTGAACACCCACATAAAAATCAGCAGATTAAAAATACAGTACCATTTAGGGAATGGCGTATTTCCCTTGACAAACGCGATAAACTGGATAATGTTCGCACCGAAGAAGAATACAAAGAATACTAATGTCACGGGCAGAAGAAAATAAAGCAGATATTCCACCGCGATTTTGTATGCGATCTCCTGCCCTGCTTTGTCATTGACGGTATGGTATATCCACATGAACACACCGCAGGGCAGATGTACTGCGCCTCCGCCGAGTGCGAGATAGCCATAAGCGGAAATTTTGTAGAAAACTGCACTTTTCGGCATTTTATTTTTGAATAACGGATAAATAGTCAGCATCGCCGGAACTTCGAGACATATTCCAAGACAACCTATCAGACCGCCGAGTATCGGTCTCCACACAGGCAGTGCGAGTGCAGCGCCGAGATAACCTTCAAGCAGATCAGCGCCCTCCGGAAACTGCACGCAGCCTATCAGCATATCCCCGATCAGAGTCAGTATGGCTCCGAATATCCCGAGTTTCAAATAGTTTTCTGATTTCTTTATGTTCATTGTTTCATTTACCTTCAACAAATCCGATCTCCACCATTTTGACATATCCCATTTTCATGCCCATTCCAACCATTTTTCTTGTGGTAAACGGGATAGATTTTGCCTTGCTAACATATTCGGGCAGCTTGTCGAAGGTCGTGATCGTGCTGAAATTCGCTGACCACGGTCTGAACTTCTTTTCCGCGTCATCAACGACGAGCAGGCACTTGTTTGTGTTTCCGCTCTTTTCGAGGACTTTGTTGGATTTGTCCGTCCCTGCCTGATTTTCGGCATCAAAGCATATTCCGCCGCCCGGGAATCTTGCCGCAAGCGCGGTGAACAGACCCTTGACCGTATCATCGGCAAAGTACATCAGAACGCCTCCGCTTATCACAAAAAGCCCGTCCTCGGGTGCAGTCTCCACTTCATCGAACCAGCTCGTATCAAATGCGCTGTACGGAGCATTTTTCTCCCGCTCGCGGAGAGTGAACAGACTTTTTCGTGCCTCAATAATGTCGGGCAGATCGAGATTTATCCACCTGCATTTTCCGTTATCGACTTCGGGGAAGCTGTCGTCTGCACCGCAGCCGAGATTTACGATAGTTGCCTTTGGTTTTTTCGCAAGATACGCTTTTGCTCTGTCGCACAGGAAACGCTTGCGGACCGCCCAGACAACGGTTGTGAGCTTGTTTGTGTCAAGATGCTCAAAGTCGTAGTCTATCCGGTCGATCAGAGCTTCAGCTTCTTTATCCGGGAATATATCGGGATAGTTCTTCGAGCAGTATGCGCGCCCGTAAAGCGGCAGCACCAGCGTCTCCATGACCGTATTCTTCTGTATTTTTATCTTCTCCACATCTTTATCCTCCGTTTCATAGATTAGCATTTGCTAACTCGTATATATTACCACATTTTCTTTGATATGTCAACCCGAAAATACACTTTTGTAATGCGGCAAATGTTTGATGTAAACAATAAGATATTGACATATTATT
Source organism: Ruminiclostridium sp. (assembly GCA_017479645.1). Taxonomy (GTDB): domain Bacteria; phylum Bacillota; class Clostridia; order Oscillospirales; family Ruminococcaceae; genus Ruminiclostridium_E. The sequence goes on from JAFVBZ010000102.1 coordinate 16,779, forward strand.
GTAAAAATGGTATAATTAATAAAAATAGTATTGACGGGAGGAATTTATCATGTCTGATATCAAACTATTCTCAATATCTGACACCGTTGTAGAACGAACTTCTTCAGAGGCAGTACTTGAAAAAGAACTTCAAAACCTTATTGAAAAGAATATGGAAACGTTTTTTGGCGTTCGATTTCTTAAAAGTGAATATACAATTTCAAATGGAAGAATGGACAGTATTGGCATAGACGAAAATAATAGTCCGGTTATTTTTGAATATAAAAGAAGTCAAGATGAAAACGTAATAAATCAAGGCTTGTTTTATCTTGATCGGTTGCTTGACCATAAGGCTGATTTCAAATTATTGGTAATAGATAAACTTGGAATGGATTATGCCGATAATATTGACTGGTCTATTCCTTGTGTTATTTGTATCGCACATAATTTCACAAAATATGATATTCATGCTGTAAACCAAATGCAGAGAAATATAAAACTTGTAAGCTACAGAAAGTATGATAATGACCTTATATTATTTGAGCATCTTAATGCGCCGACAATAAAACCTATAGTTGATACTGTTTCTTCAAGTACGGAAGTAAAAAGCAATGGTCAAAAAACTCATCTTGAAAAATTAGCTGCTGCTTCGGAAGATATAAAAAATCTATACCAATCTGTCTGTGACTATATAGAGTCGTTAGGAGATGATATATCTCCAAATCAACTAAAGCTTTATCTCGCATATAAGAAAGTTCAAAATATGGTATGTATAGAAATACACAATAAACAGATATTGCTATTCTTAAAGCTACATCCCGATTCCGTTAAATTGGAAAAAGGTTTTTCAAGAGATATGAGAAGCATAGGGCATTATGGTACTGGTGATTTGCAGATAACGATAAAAAATGCGTTAGATTTTGAGAAAGCTAAACCATTAATACAGCGTGCATACCTTGAAGCGTAATTTTTAACACACCACTACTTCAAAAGAGTAATGGTGTGTTTTATATTCATCAAAGGTGAATGTTAAGACTTTGTACTTTCTGTTTGTCCTCAATTCTTCTCTCCCTTCATAAAATCCTGCGAAGCAGTCAACGAAAATGGGCAGGGGATCCCATTTTCCGGAATCAAAAGTATCCGTATACTTTTGATTTTTTCGCGATCGGTAATATTACCGATCTATGCTTGCGTTGATTAGCGCAATTAACGGTTTACTTAACTAAAAAGCGAAGACCCCCCTGAAAATTTTTCCGGCTTTGCTATCACTTTTTCCTGTAGTCTCCCACAAAGCTATCGCGCAATGCTGTTGATCAACTGCACCATGCGAAGCTGTTCCTGCTCGTCCAGTTCAAAACGCAGAACCTGCATCAAGACCTTTTCAGCAAGGTCAAGAGCAGGGAATATTGAAAAATTTATCAAACTGTGTTATAATTACTAAAACGCAAAAGTGGGGAAACTACGATGAACGGTGAAGCATTTCAGATCGCAAGAATTGTTACAGCATTCAAAACCGGAAATAAATTTGAATTTACAGACTATGAAAAAGAAATACATTTTTCATTTTTACCTAAAGGTATTATATCCAAATCGGATTTGTGGGTATCTGAACCTGATAAATGGCTTGATATTTTTCCGGAAGTCGGTATTGAAAAAATATACTTGATAATGGACACAAGGACAAACAGCAAAATTCGATCGACTTTAGGATTTTCAAATTCCCAACCCGTGATAATTATGTCTGTTTACAAATACGGCAGGGTCACATACTGGAAGCCTCATTGGAATTACAGCGATACGATCAAAGGCTGGACAGTCGAATATACAGAAAACAAATGGCATAATGCTCCAAAAAGCAAGCCCATATTTGAAAACAACATTCGGGACTTCAAAAGCATTCTTGACCGTACATCGGTCTTTGCTTACAATATAAATGAAAATCGTTTTGGTGATGTATTCAAAGCCGCTTCCGAATTATTAATCGGAACTTTACCGGAAAAAGAATACAAATATGCTGACATTCCCGATCTACCTACGGAAAACCGACTGCTCTTTAATGCAGCATCGTTAGCTGATGTATTCGGAGCTATGGGCTCATGGAATGATTCGCCGCCCGGTTCGGCAGCACAAAGAGGTATGGGAGAAGAGTATGACGCATTATCAGATGAACTATTAAAACAATTAAGAATTGCTATTATGTACGCAATTAATGAATGGTAAGTAGTTATGCATTTTCATTGACAGCACATGACGCTTACCTACAAAGTCCTTAAACGCAAGAAAACCTCCAGTCCTTCGAAGTTTTCTCTTATGCGCGCATCGTGCGCGCTTTTGGAAAACTTCTAAGGGCATCGTGCCCTTGTGTGAAAACTATCATTTCACGACGATCGGAGGCTTCCTGTATATTGAATTGTTCAAGGGACTTCAAAACCGCTACCTGCCGCGAAAATGCGATCTGTGCGGACGGTACTTCGTACTGGAGCGTGGCTTCTACTCCAACCACTGCAAGCGCCATGTCAAGGGTCAGCCGGACAAGTGCTGTCGAGACCTCGGACACCGGAAAAAGTTTAACGACAAGTTAAAGACCGATCCTATCTGGAGCGTGTACCACAAGGCATGCAAGGCGCACACGGCAGGACGCCGTAAAGAAGGTTTCCAAAAGCGCGCACGGACGCGCGCATAAAAGAAACCTTCGATATGCCCCGGTATCTCAAAAAGAAAATGACGCAGGCTGAGTTTCAGAAGTGGGCGGATTATGCTATCGAAATGCGGACTAAGGCACTTGACGGGGACGTTGAGTATTATGAGTATGTCAGGGAGATGAAGAAATAGCAAATATCAGCTCTGCGTCTTATTATCATTATTATCATCAAAGACTCTGTCAAGCCGCTCCTGCATCTCTGCTCTGTAAGCAATATTCATTACCTTTTTATTGGTTTTCTGTGCATATCTCACGGTCTTGTAAGCACCTCCCTCATCTCGCTCAACACAGCAAATCACAAGGTCTGACCGATCAACCATTGCCCGATTGCGCTGTTGGAAAGCTGACCGGAAGTGACCGGACTCAAACATCTCTATTTCATCATAATAGTTTTCAAAAATTGTTTTTCTGAACCGTGTTTCAGGTTGCGGATTCTCCGTCCCTTATGACATACGCGACCCTGTACTTTTCCATATACTTCCGCGCTTTCTTCTCATCGCGGACATACACGCCCTTATATCTGTCCCCGATCATCTCTTTGAGACTGTTTAACCTTTCCGGGGAATCGCTTATCACAAGTATTATGGGCTTGTTGGCTTTTTCGCGCTCCATTGCGGCAGCTTCCTCTTTAAGCTGTTCCTCGGTAAGAAGCAGCCGCTTGTCGATGAACTTCAGAAGCACCTCTTCGAGCTCGGAGTACATAACGGGCTTTGAAAGGTAATCCGAGAAGCCCTCACGAATATACTGATCTCTTGCGCCCACAATCGCGTCGGCGGTGAGCGCGATTATCGGAGTAACGTCCGCAAGATGTTTTTCGCGTATTATCTCCAGCGTTCGTGTACCGGACATTCCCGGCATCATCTGATCGAGCAGTATTATATCGAACGCGCGGTCTTTGAGGATGTCAAGGCACTCCGCACCGGAAGCCGCAGTGGTTATCTTCATTCTTGTATCGCTCATGAGAGCGGTGATGACCTCAAGATTCATCTTGTTGTCGTCAACTATCAGTACCCTCGCTTCGGGAGCGATAAGCTGCGGACGAAATTCCTCTTTTTCCGCCTGCGACCTGTCGAGGCGGTCGGTGTAGCTGCCTATCGGTGTATCATCGACTATCTCCTGCACTATAGTCGCGGTGAATACCGAGCCATCGCCGTATTCGCTCTCAACGGCTATCGTGCCGCCCATCATTTCGGTGAGCTGCTTGGTGATGTTCAGCCCGAGACCGGTACCCTCAATATTGCGGTTCTTTGTCTCGTCGAGCCTTTGGAACGACGAGAACAGCTTGCCGAGATCCTCGGGACGTATGCCCATACCGGTATCCGCCACCCTCACCGACAGCCTGTTCCCGCCGCGGTCAAATCCTATATGTATTGAGACCTTCCCCTCTGACGTGTATTTTATGGCATTATTCGTGAGGTTGAGTATGATCTGTCTTATCCGTATCTCGTCACCGCGCAGCACGGAAGGGATATCCGGCTCGACCTCGAGCTCATAGACAAGCCCCTTGTCCTGCGCTTTTTTCATTGTCATATTCACGATATCGTTCAGTACGGAGGCGAAGTCGTACTCCACGAGGATAAGCTCCATTTTGCCGGACTCTATCTTGCTGAGGTCGAGAATGTCGTTTATTATCGAGAGCAGCGTTCTTCCCGCGCTCTGAATATCCGTGGCGTAACGCAGCACCCGCTGTTCCTTGGATTCACGCAGTATCATCTCGTCCATACCGATTATGGCGTTCATCGGCGTTCGTATCTCGTGGGACATATTTGCGAGGAAGTTGCTCTTTGCCTTGTTTGCATGATCGGCGGCTTCCTTTTCGAGTATGAGGACCTTCGTATCGTATTCCTTCTGCGCTTCCTCCATTCGCAGCTCTTCCATACGGCGGGAATAGTTCTGTTCGTTTTTGTAGCCCAGATAATAAATGAACGCTATCAGCACAAATATCATGAAGCATATAAGGGCATTCACGACAAGCTGTCTTCTTACCTCATCATACAGCTCATCATCGCTCGCCACCATAACAACGTGCCAGTCGTTTGTTATCCTGTTTACAAATACTGTGCAGCTTTCATTGTCGCAGATATATGAAAAGCTGCCGAAACCGGCTTTTGCTATGGCATTCAGATAGTTTTCCCCGTCCTGTGTATCCTTTATGTTTTTCCCTTTTTTATTCTCATCGGCATGCGCAATGAAAAAACCCGACCCGTCAACGACAAAGCCGTACCCCTTGCCGTTGAGAGTAAGCTCTTTGACGAGCGACTGGACGTCCCCGAGCTGAACGTCGAGAGAAAGAACGTTCTGCCTGTCGGGAAGCATTCGTGTCACGGATATTATCATATTTCCGGTCTGCGCGTCTATGTACGGGGGAACAAAAACCACATTGCCCTCGTTTTTTGCAGCGAGAACATACCAGTCCCGTGTTTTGGGATCGTAGTCATCGGGCGGCTCCCAGTTGAGACCGTCCATATATCTGCTCATCACATATCCGTATATTCCGTGAAAATTCTCGTTGAACTGCTCCGAAACATTGTTTGTCTCTTCCACAAGAAATTCATGTATCCTTGCGGGTGTGCTTCCGCTGATGAGCATATGATGCACCGCGTCCGCGGTGACATGGAGCACGTTTTCCGCGGTGTTGAGATGATTGTCTATCATCGAGGATACGTTGAGTATCCTGTCCTCGATCACAGCGCTCGAATTTGAGACCGCCACATTGTAAATGAGCTTTGATGTATAGACCACCATGGCAATGACAAATATGAAAACAAGTATGAGCGGTATAAGGATCCTCTTCTTTTTTCTTCCGAATTTCCCTGATCTTCTCATTGAGCTGCCTTTCGCGTTCTGTTATCCGATCGTAAAATACTCTTCCGGGACCTCTATCTTTGTGGAGCCCATATAATACCCCGGATCTCCGAATATATATGTGTCCTGATAGATAAGTACGGTGTTTTCCGACCTGCTGCCGCTGGCGGCATCGGTATATGCGGCTCCGTTCCAGTCAACTCCGGGAGAGTATACGCTGTACGCTTCCGACAGGTCGCCGATATCCGTAAGACTGCTTTCGCCAAGGATGACATTCCTGACGTGTTCGGCAAGTCCCGCCGAGACGGTATATCCGTATGAATAAGCCCATGTACCGAATCTTCCCGCGCCGCCCTTTTTGACGACAGCGTCCTCGACTTTCGCGAGTATCTTTTCAAAATCCCCGGCTTCCTTTGTAAGGTCGAGGTCGAGCGCTCCGGGATAACCCATGAGCGGAGAGGGCAGGTCGGCTTCTATAAAATATCCCCCGCACTCTAACAGCTTCTTTATAAGCGGCTCGGTATGCGCATCGTTCGTACAGAAAAACGCGGTCTTTTCGCCGTACTGTTCCACCCATTCGGGAACGTGCTCCAGAATAAAGGACTGCGCTCCGGGGACGCCCGCATCGGTGGTAGGGTCCGGAGCCTCTTCCTCCGCGAATCTCATTTCGAACTCTTCACACGCCGCTTTCATGACCGCAACACGTCTTGCCACCGTTTCGTATGACAAATGGCGCGGGAAAGAGATATGTACGAATGTATCGCAGCCCAGCTCATGCGCCGTTCGTATGATAAGATATCCGCGGTTAACAAAGTCACAGTTGACCACAAGATCGGACACAGGCGATATATCGGTAAAATCCTCATACGCTTCACCCGCTATCAGAAGGATATCGGGTCTTTTTTCGCGTATCCGGCGGAAAGCCTCCGTTGTCCCGTCAACTGCCTGATTGACGATTATAGCCTTCATTTCCGGGTCATCGGCAAGATCGACGATTATCTGTATCGTTGTGTCGATCTCCTCGGTAAAATTATCCGGATATACGGCAAGAGTCACATTATCCGCGCCGTATTTTTCACGGAACGCTTCCGCGCCGCGCCGGTCGTCCTCGGACTGCGCGAAGGAGCCGGTAACGATGCCTATGCGGCATCTGCTGTCGCCGGTATTGTCCCCGGTCTGCTCAGCCGTATCACTTACGACTCCAGCGTACGTGATCTGCGTGTCCTCCCCGGCTCCGTGAGCGGCCGCTGCGGCTTCGGTATCACGTTCGTTCGTCCCGCTGCACGCCGAGAACTGAACTATCAGAAAAAACGACATCATCACGCTCAAAAATTTCTTTTTCATATCTTCCTCCAAATAAACTGCCGCTTGAATGCAGGGCTTTCCGGTATTCTGTCCCGAACGTCGAAAAAGCTTTATTAATGTCTGCTCATAAACCGCGAATCAGCTTCATAGCGCAGCTTGAAGCTGATTCGCGGTTGCAAAAGTGCAAGGAAAATCGCCAAAAATACAAATTTTCCTTGCACTTTTGTTCGCCCGAAGGGCGAAATGAGCTTGACATCAAGAAATGTGTCCGCTGTAAAACACGCTGAAAGCGCGTTTTACAGCAATCCCAAATCCTGTAGAACAGGATTTGGGACAACAACTGCCAAACGGCAGTTGTTGATGACGCATTTATTATATAATCATAACATACAATTTTGGATTTGTAAATACGCTCCCGCTGCCGCTTGCGCCGGAGCTGATACCGCTTGCGCCGAAACTATTGAAATATGTTTAGTATTTTGATATAATTCAACCAAACATTATCGGTTCCGACCATATCTATGCAAAGGAGAAATGCGCGATGATGAATTACTGGATAACCGTCGTCGATGATGACGCTATGTGCATGGCAAACACAAAAAGCATTCTTACCGAGCGGAATATGCGTGTCAGCTGTCTGCGCTCGGGGGTCAACTTTATGAGCTTCGTATCTGCGACATCGTAATGCGCAGCCGCCCGGATCAGTTTTTTGTACTGATGCCCGGAATATCGGAACAGGACACCGAAAAATACCTGAACAGGATAATGACCGCCCGGGAAGAGATCGAGCTTCGAGGAGGAATAAGCATAGATCATTACATAAAGACCGTTTCGTTCAAAACGGACTGAAGGGGACAGCTCATGAAATTAAAAATACTGATAACGGGTAAAAACAGAAAGATAGCGTCGAATGACCTTGCAAGGCATCTTGAAAAGGAGCTTGTATGCGAGGCGGTCGAATGTCAGCCGTTGAAAACACAGCTTTTTAACACGGTGTATGACCTAAGACCGGACATTGTGCTGATATTCGTAAAGGACGAGGATCAGAATGATATCAAGATATATGACGTTATTAAGGAGTGTGAGAAATTTCACCCGATAACCGTGATAGCAGTTGCCGATGAGATGAACAGAAAGGTGTTCACGCGCAACTCCCGGCTCCGGAGGATCCTGTTCCTGCCGTCGGATATATCCTTGCCGAGGCTGTGCGACAGGATAAACGAGGTCAAGAGGGAGATCGATGCTGAAAACGAAAAAACTCGGTTCGTCGAGTTCAACAACTCCGAGGTCATAGAAGAGGAAAACCGCAGAAAGCACATTCTTGTTGTAGATGACGACCCGCAGCAGCTCATGCAGATAAAGGAGCACCTCAGGGATTTCTACGAGGTAACGCTGATAAATTCGGGAACAAAGGTGCTGAAATGTCTTGAAAGGTTCAGCATAGACCTGATATTCCTTGACTACCTCATGCCGGAGATGACGGGACCCGAGGTTCTGATGCGGATCAGAGATGACGGACGCTATGCGGATATCCCCGTTGTATTTCTGACCGGCGTTTCGGAAAAGCAGACGATAATAAAGACTATCATCGAATTCAAGCCGCAGGGATATATTTTAAAGCCTACGACCAAAATAGATATCATCACAAAGGTTATAGAAATACTCGGATAGGAGGAAACACATGGAACAGAAGCTGCAGGAATTACAGGCGCTCGGGCTTGATACCGATACGGGTATCATGTTTACCGGATCGCCGGAAAAGTACATACCCGCGATAGCCCGGTATGTCAGAAGCTGTGAGGATAACATATCCGGTATCCGGGAGCATCTTGCCTCCGGAGATATGCAGCGATACACGATCGCTGTACACGCGGTCAAGAGCAATTCCAAAATGATCGGTCACACGGAGCTCTTCAAGGCGTTCGAGAGCCTTGAAGCAGCGGGAAAGCGGGACGATCTCGCGTTCATCGGCGAAAACAACGACCGGATACTGGAGCGCTACGCCGAAGCCGCAGAGCAGCTGAAGCCTTTCGCGGAGGGACCTGCCGAAGCCGCGGCGCCCGCGATAGCTCTTGCCGAAGCCGGCGAGACCGCGGAAAAGCTGCTCGAAGCGCTCGACGACTTCGATGATGAGCTCTCGGCGGAGCTTGTCACAAGGCTCTCGGGCTATCCGTTCGGGGACGGGGATAGGGAAAAGCTTGCCGAGACAAAAAAGCTTATATCCGATTTTATGTACGACGAAGCGGCCGACCTTATACGGGAGCTGCAAGGCAGGCTGCAATAAGCCGTTTGCGCCGTATGACCTACCGCTTGTTCCAAAAGTATTGACTTCACGAAACGGGGCATATATAATGGCATTAAGGCGATAACCAACGTCACGGAAGGAGATAATACTTATGAGCAGGACAGCGGAAGAGCTGATATGCGAGATACTGAACAATGAAGCTATGAGCGCGGAGCTTATGGCGGCAATGAGCGAGCCGTCAAAGGTCGCGGAGTTTCTGAAGGCGCATGACTGCGATACAAATGTCAGCGAATTTATAAAAATGCTCGATAAAACAAATTAAACGGAGAGACGGGAAATGCGGAAGGACGAACCTATTTTCGCCGAATGTCCGCTGTTTGTGTGCAGGGAGTGCCACACCAAGACCGAACACCCTCACCAGCACTGGTGCAGGCTGTCGGAGAGCAGAAACACGGGCTGCGCCGACTGTCTTTACGGGCAGACAAACGGAAAATGCACACACCCATACAGGAAAAAGGCGATGAGAATACATGAAGAAGATAAACGTAACATTTGAAAGGGACGAGACGCTCGACGGCATTTACGTTGCTGTCAGAGCGTCGGAGAATGACAACGAGGTATCCGCCCTTATCGACAGGATAAACGCGAGCGGCGCCGATACCATATCCGTGAGCGTCGGGAACGTCACCGACGTGGTTCCTGTAGGCGATATAGTCCTGCTCACGGTCGAGGGGAAGACCGTGAACGTGATAACGGAGAACGACCGCTTCATGGCACGTCAGCCTCTGAACAGCATCGAGACCTCGCTCGACCCAAAGCGGTTTGTGAGGATATCGAGGTACGAGATAGTAAACCTCGCAAAGGTCGTGCGCTATGACTTCACACTGTCGGGGACGCTGCGCATAGAGCTCAGGGGCGGAATGGAAACATGGGCTTCGCGCCGCTGCATACCGGCAGTACGCAGAAAGCTTTCGGGAAAGGAGTGATACCGATGCTTAAGACAACATTCCGAAGAGCCGGTATAGGTTTCCTGCTCGGCTGCGTCATCGGCAATTTCATCGCGTTCATCTTCGTTCTGTTTTCCGAGGGTGACGGGCCGATAGTCTCACAGAAGGTCATCACCATGTGCGGCGGCGAAGCGGAAGCTCTTCTCCTGCAATCGTTCCTTTCGGGGCTTATCGGGTTTGCCGGCTGCGCGGGAATGAGCTTCTACGAGATAGAGAAGTGGAGCCTGCTGCGCATAATGGCAACGCACAATGCCGTTATATTCGCGGTATTCCTGCCGGTATCGTATGTTCTCGGCTGGTTCGGTTCATTGACCGAGCTGCTGATAATGAGCATTTTCATGCTTGTTTCCTACTTTATAGTATATCTGATAATGTGCGCGGTGTACAGACGGCGCGTAAAGGAGCTTAATGTTCTCCAGAAAGAGTTTGAAAAGCGCAGGAGCGCGTAGATCACGGTTATATCTTTCTTTTCACCGTTGTCGGAGACGAAAAGAAAGATCATAATAAATAACAAATAAGGAAGGTAAAAAAATGAAAACAAAATCAATAGGCAAACGTCTGCTTGCAGTCTTACTCACGGTGTGTATGATGTTCTCCGTCATCACCGTTGGTGCGTCCGCGGCAGTAATCGTACCGACACCCTCTCTCGCCGACGCGAGTTATTCGTCCGGACAATTGACAGCATTGGTTAATTTGTCCAATGTAACACAGGACGATATGTTTGAGCTGTATATGCTTACTTTATCAGACCCGAGCAACGGTATGGGAACGATGACAATTAGCGGTGTATTATATTACCTTTTGGGTATCGCATCGACACCCGTATCGGATTCAACGAAAGTAATTGTAAAAGCCGGAAAAGTACAGATCACTGATACAATGTATTGGGGTCAGGGTTCCGAACCGACTTCCGGCACAGCTTATGTCGGTGTCACATTAGTAAGGAATAGTGAAGAAAGTGAAATCAGCAACCTCAAAGAAATCAATTTAGGCGGCGGCAGCACCGAAACATGGGTTAAGAGATACAACGCCACAACTCACTGGGACGAGTGTGCAGAGGGTGAACAGGTCGGAACGAAAAAGAACGTTGAAAAACACAATTTCAGCACGACCGTCAAGCCGCTCAGCATTGAGATACCCGGCGAATTCAACATACTCTATCCTTTAAGCGAGGTCAATACTCCCATACTCAGTGATACCGAAGGCAACAAGTATTCTTTCAGCGGCTGCGGTTTCCGCAGCACCGTCAAGCAGGCATCGGGCGAAGCTACAACGAGAAATTACTATTTTTCAAATATCGAGAAGCCCGAGGGCGCGACCGACGAATTTTTCGTTGTGAACGGATATGAGTGTACAGAATGTGGTTATTTTATGTTTGGCGAAGTGGGAATGGGACGTATAATGCAGTTGGAAGACGAGGCGTTCGGTGTCGCCGTCGATGCTCCTGTAGCGATGAAAGGTCAGAGATTAACACTCCAGGTCATGAACAGTAATCCCACCAAAGCATTCATACCGAGAGTCTCCACAGCTTCCGGAATGCCTGTTTCCCTTTTCCACATATACCGTGAAAGTATATTCCCCGAGCTTGATGCGGATGAGCCGGTCACGGAACTGCGTGTGCCGTCTCCTTCGCCGGAAGAATCCGTGTTAACAATTGATGTCTATGAGTA
>JAFVBZ010000103.1 GCA_017479645.1 Ruminiclostridium sp.
ATCCCATACTTCTTTGCAATTGAACGATAACTGCCTTCTCCATTTAGGTATTCTTGTACCGCCGCTATCCGTTCTTCATCCGTAATTTTACAACGTCTTGACATAAAATAACCCCCTTAGAGTTTCACACTTTTGTTTTTTTTGTGTCTACTCTAAGGGGATTATATCACTCGCGGCTTGGCGCTTCCTTATAAAAATAAAAGAAGACCAAACCGCATTCTTCGAGACAGATCTATGATCTGTCATTTTTCTCGTAGACCGGTTTGGTCATGTTCTCTTCTTAGCACTTGGAAAAATAAGCCAACACAATACACAAGCCTGTTTCCATTGCTGATTTTAAGCAGCCCAAAGGCTACATACCCTCAATAGCCAGCAACTCAATTAATGTTGCGTGTTCTTAAGGTTTTGTTGTTTTTGACACAACTCTAATGACTGCCTAACTTTCAGCCAAGCATTGTTTTCGCGCTGATTTAATAATTTCCGAGTCCTATTTTTTCATAAAACTTCAATTTAATAACAAAAAACTATATTTTCAATTCAATTCGCCATGATCTTGATCATAAGTCAAGATCTTCTCAAAAATCATTACTATTCATTGCGATTAATCTATTAAATTTTATGAGCTTTTGCTCTACACCAAGTGTACCATATTCATAGCCGATTTGCAAGCGTTTTATCGAAAAAATATATTGATTCACGAATCTTTATTACATGTGATCAATTGGACAAGCCCGATTTTGAGCAGATTCATAGAAGCCGGTTACAGGATTGAGAGCCTAATTGAAGCAAATTCCACAATAGATTCGGATTAACCCCAATCTGTAACCATATTTTCTATTAGTGATATTGCACAATTCACTTAGGCATTTTTACCAAACGGGCATTATTATCCTTTGCCTCCTCACTGCTATTGTTACATTTCGATAGTAGCTTTTGTAGTTTCTTTTCCTTTTCCTCAGGTGTAGCAAGCTCGGGCGGATCGTCAAGCTCCGCGTAATCCTCCCAGTGTATCTTCTCAAGTATTTTCGCCAGATCAAATACGGGCATTTTCCGGTATCTCCTTTCTGCAAGCGACATTCAATACCTTTTTATCGTGCTTCCGGGCATACCTCACAGCTTCGTAAGCTCCGCCCTCGTCATGTTCAATGCAGCATATAACGAGGTCTGAACGATCAACCATTGACCGATTGCGCTGCCCGAACGCCGACCGGAAATGTCCGCTGTCGAATATCTCTATATCGTCATAATAGTCCTCAAAGCTCGCCTTATTGTTGGAATACTCGGCTGTAACATACGGCAGGACGAGCACCAGAGCGCTGTTAGCGTCATCAACAGCTTTCTTTACCCGACGGACGGTAGATGAGACCATTTGATCGAAGTCGCCGTTTCTTCCGACAAGGAACTCCACATATTCCTTGCTTCTTATAAGCTCACGAATGATCTTTTCAAGCCGTTCCTCCGCCTCGAAGGGACGGTCTATTTGTCTGTGGCCGAAAAAGCTGACTGTATATGTATTCATAAAATACCTCCCGCGCAATATTACTATTATTATAGCGCAATATCGATGCCATGTCAACGCAATGCATGGCTTAATTTTTGCGTTATTTTATACTATAATATTGTCAAGGGTGGTGAGTTGTATGGATATAGCCGAAAAATTAAACACAATAAGAAAATCAAAGAATATCAGCATATATAAATTATCTCAGCTATCCGGTGTATCTGAAACGCATATCAGAGATTTAGAACGCGGCAAACGTAATCCGTCATTTGACACTTTAAGCAGATTGGCGGTTCCTTTGGGAATTTCATTGTCGGAATTGTTCAATGAAGCAGATGATCTGACTTTTCTGAATAAGCAGGAAAAAGAGCTTATTGAATGTTTTCGACGGTTATCCAAAGACAAAGCCGACAGCTTGCTACAATTTCTGAAAACTCTTGTATAACACAAACACGGTCAGCCCGATATTACCGGACTGACCGCGTTGTTCGTTTATTACATATTTTAAAAATGACCTCTGCCTGAAACCCTTCGGACAGCTTCAATCGAGAAGAAACAAGCACTATTACTGCCCTATATATGACAGTATCATATTCTTCTTTGTCGCTTTGAACATCATCCACAGCGCTTTAAATATCATCGCAAGCACTTCCGCTTGTATTCCCCACGATCTCCGCGACCTCCCGCGGAGTTTCTTTATACCCGTTTTCAGCCCAGAACTCAAACAGCTTGTACAAGCCGCCGACCGTATAGGCTATCTCCAAGGGCGAATCCATTTCGGACAAACGCTTAAAAAACCGACGGTCAAATTCTTCCTCAATAAGATAAAGCTTTCCGTTTGCCTTCAACATATCGGTGAAAAACCGATATTCGTACATATGATCCAAAAGCCAGATAATATACGGCTTTATGTTTTCCTGTGTCGGCAATACATAACTATCCTTGGTTTTATTCATCCATTTATCGGTCTCTCTGAAGATATAATACCTAAGCACATCATCCTTATCGCGAAAATTGCGGTAGAATGAAACACGACCGGACTGAGCCGCCTCGACTATATCTACGATCGTGATCTCATGATAGCTTCGGTTATCCAGCAATTCCAAAAACGCCTTTGTTATACGGTCTTTAACAGTATCATGACGTTTTTTGCCTCTGCTTTTCATTATGATACAAAACCTCCTCAAGTGTACCAAATTGCCCATAAATATTGACATTGCGGGCATCGGATGTTATAATAATGATACAGATGAACCATAGAAAGTATATCATAATATAAAGTGTATGTCAAGAAAAAAGCAGCAAAATACCGCTGCCGTTAAAAATGCAATTATACCGTAGGATCCGAGAACTGAATATAATGTCGTAATGTGTGGAACAAAGAGGGGGGAGTTGCTGTTATGAGAAAACTTACTATAGATGCAACTCCCGAAAATCTGGCTATCGTTTTTAAGTTTATGCAGGACGCTTTCAGCGAATATGAGATACCCAAAAAACAAATGCGGCAGATAAAGCTGTGCGTCGAGGAGATCTACATAAACATCGCCAATTACGCCTATACTCCGTCAACGGGAAAAGCAGGCATAGCTTTTGATTTTTGGGGAGCAGTCGGCGGAACTGCGCCTTTGAGTGTAAAAATCTCATTTGAAGACAGCGGCAAGCCGTATAACCCTCTTGAAAAGGAAGACCCGGATATAGAGCTTGATCTTGACGATACTCCGATAGGCGGTCTCGGAATATTCATTGTCAAGGAGACAATGGATAATGTTTGGTATGAGCGCCGTGGTGGGCACAACATATTTATTATGGAGAAGGAGCTTATACCTGTTTCGGAACGGGAGCCGGAAAAAGCGGTAAGTTAAATTTTTTCCGTTCGTCAATGTTTAGCCCGATCTCATTATTCGTTTATGCAGTACATGAGATCATTTTATAGAGCTCTCCGATACTTTGGACTTCGAATAACCTGTCGGTGTTCGACCCGTATCGTTCCGAGAGCTCTTTTTTATGTTGTCCGCGTTCTTTTGCGGGTATCCTGTCGGAATTTATATGTATCCCCGCTGTACCGCAGGCAAGCGCGATCCCCATATCGGCGCGAATGTCGTTGCCGATCATTACAGTCCTTGCAGGGTCAAGCGAGTGCTTTTTGATCAGCTTCTCAAAGAAGATCGGGTCGGGCTTCTGTACTCCGTGATCCGATGACAGAAATATATCATCAAAGTATCCCGCAAGCCCGAAATGCTCGATCTCCGGCACGGTAAATATCGCCTGCGCGTTGGACAGCATATACACGCGCTTGCCGCTGTCACGCAGGAATTTCAGCAGCTCCGCAACAAACGGGTACAGCTTCATTTTGTGCCGCGACATCACGCGAAACGAGTTGGCGATATAGCACGAAAGCTCGTCAAGGCTGCCGTAGCCATACTTGACCGCGTGAGTTTTCTTTGCCTCGGTCAGCAGCCGCGCGAACACATTCTCGATCTTCACCTCGGGTACGCGGCAGCCCGTTTCGACTATCTGCTTCCTTTCTTCGTCCTTTGTGATACGCTTGTATTCCTTTCGCAGCCCCGCAGCGGTGTAATCGGCACCGTAGACCGCGTACAGCTCCGACATTTTCTGCCAGAACGGAAGTGCCTCCTCGTCCGTGTGCATTTCGATCAGCGTTCCGTAAAGATCAAACGTGTAGGCGTCAAATTCGGGTATAATTTTATCGTTCATTTTTTCGTCTCACAAATTCAGTAGTTCTGTATTTCAAGCTGCTGTTTCAGCATCTCGACTGTCATTCCGTCCGGCTTTGCAAATGTCACCGTGACAGGCTCTTTTCCGTGTATGTCGAACCAGTTGTCGGCGAATACGCAGTCAAAGTCCTTGAGCGACAGGCACACGCTTTTGGCAAACTTGTCCGCGGTGAGTGTTATTGTAAAGCTGTTACCGTTGTCCGCAATATCGACATTTATAATCGCCGGTGAGAATGTAAACTCCTTCGGGCGCACAAACATCGTTGTGCCGCGGCTTATGATCTCGCCACTGCGAATAAGTGTGTACTCGATGTACTTTGTGCGCTTGTCGGCGGTAGTCGCAAAATGCCCCGACAAGTCGGGCGTAAGCGCGGGTGCAGCGGACAAAGCCTGTGAAGTTATTTCAGTCGCGAACTCGCCGAGTATCGCTGCTTTGTTGTTTCTGACGCGGCACGACACCGTGAGTTTTTCGTCGTTCGGCGTGTCGTTGGTGACATACAGAACGGGGCGCTTCGGGTCGCTGTCGTCGCAGCTTAAAAGTATCGGCGCGTAGAAGCGTCTTGCCGCGTAGTGCAGGGCTTTCCAGCGCCCGTAATAGTCAATGCTCGACCACGAGATAACGGGGTTGGTGTCGTTTACCTGCCAGTAAGCCGAGCCCATGCAGCGCCCTCTCGCCCGCCTCATGTGCTCAACGTTCGAGCGTATGCAGTCTGCCTGTACGAGCTGTGTGCAGTAGATAAGCCGCTCGAAATCGTAGGGGTAGTTGCACATTTGCGCGAGGTAGAACATCAGCTTTTCATTTCCGAGAAGGCACTTCTGGTGTGTCTGCATCACGTTTCCGCAAAGGTCGAGGTCGCTTTCTTCGGCAAATGTGCGTACTGTCTTTATGTCGGGAATGCTCTCGAAGCCGTACTCCGAGCAGAAACGGTAGTAATACTTCCGGAAATCCTCGATAGGCTTGAAGCTGTGCCACACCGCCCAGTAGTGCATATCGCCCGCTTTGTTTGAGGACGGGTCGATGAAGCCGCCGCCCGACGACGGTGACGACGGGTGATAAAATTTCGCACGGACGGGGTCGTATTTTGTCAGAAGCCTCGGTATGATATCCTCGAAAAGCGTCAGATAATCCCGCTTGCACTCCTCGTCCTCGGGCAGTCCCCAGCCCACCCAAGCGCTCTCTATCTCGTTGTTGCCGCACCACAAGCCGAGTGACGGGTGATGCCGCAGACGTATGATGTTCTGCGACACCTCGACCTCGACCGATTCCCGGAACTCGTCAGTCAGCCGATATGCCGAGCAGGCAAACATGAAGTCCTGCCACACGATAAGCCCCAGCTCGTCGCACTTGTCGTAAAACCAATTGGGCGGGTAAATGCCGCCGCCCCACACGCGGATAAAGTTGAAATTCGCCTCTACGCAGTCTTCGAGAAGCCGGACGGTCTTTTCCTTTGTCATGCGGGTGACGATCTGATCTTCGGGAATATAGTTCGCGCCCATTGCAAACACCTTCACGCCGTTACATTTGAAGCAGAATTCCTCACCCCACTCATCCTTGTCTTTCGAGATAACGAGCGTGCGGAGTCCGATACGTTTAGTGCAGGAATTGAGCACGTTGCCGCCCTTGTCGCGTAGTTCGACGGTCACAGTGTAGAGCGGCTGTCCGCCGAGTCCGCGCACCTACCAGAGATGCGGATTTTCGATGATAATATTACCGCTTTCGGGATATTTGCCATTGAAGATAACAGCACCATTCGGGTCTGTAATTGTGTAGATAACTTCTGCGTTTTCTGTAGTGCTTTCAGCCGAAATGAACAACTCCGCAATGTCTGAGGGAAGCTCATTTCTGACTTCGCAGTAAACGCTTTTTATTCTGTCGGCGTTGTACGCACATAACTCAACGTCCCTCCATATCCCCATATCCGGCAGATTCGGACCCCAGTCCCAGCCGAACATACAGTGCGCCTTACGGAGATGCGGATAGCCCTTCATACACTCGCCAACGCCCCATACCGGACGCTTTTCGTTTTCCGCCTCAATGTAGTTTATCGGCGATCTTATGCGCACTTCAAGCGTGTTGTGCTCGCGCAGCCTACCGGTAACATCAAGCTCCCAGATCCGGTGCATATTGTCGGTCTCGGCTATCTTTTCGCCGTTCAGATACACCTCAGACAGTGTGTCGATACCGTGGAATATGAGATACTGCATATCTGCCGAGAGGACCTCGGAACTTGCATCAAACTCCCGCGTGAATGTCACATCATTTCGGCACAGGTCTGTAGAAATATACTCATTCTCGCGGTAATATGGGTCGGGAATAGCGTTGTTATCAAGCAGCACTTTGTAAAGCGAACAAGGAACAGCACACAAATATGTGTTGTTCCCGTCCTTCATTATCCAGTTGGCGTTCAGGATCGTTCTCATTGCTGGCTCCGTTTCCCTCTATGATATCATGTTGTCTTGCGTTTAGATTATACTATATAAAGGCTATGAATGTCAATACCAAAACCGTATGAATACGCATAATATTGGCTGTTTACGCCGGGCAGCTACGCAGAACGCTTTTTACGGTATCAATGAACATTTTATCATATACTCCGAGACAATGATCGCTCCGGTATATCAGTACGTCTCTGAACGCTCTGTCGTTATCGGTGCATTTGATATTGACCGCGCCGTAGCGTTCGAGGATGTTTTCCGAAACAGGCGAGACCCACATAAAGGTCATATTGTTCTCGGAAAGGATGTCAAACATACTTGTGCGCTCATATACATATATCCTGCCCTTTGAAGCCTCCGGGAGTATGACTGCGCGTTCTTCCGCGGGCGATGAGTCGCATACAGCCGGATCGACATAGACTATTTCGGTAAAATGGGCGAGGTCGTCGAGCTCAACAGCGCTCTTGGCCGCGAGCGGGCTTGCCTTACTTACGGCGATACTGTATCTGAACTCGTTCAGATATTCGTAATTCAGCTCTTTCTCCGCAAATATCGTGTTGTAATGATCATCATACGAAGCCGCGTATCTTATTATGGCAAGATCGTATCTGGACGAAGCTACATTATCGACAGCGGACACCGTGTTTGTTTCCTTATATTTCATCTCGGCATTTTCCGAATTGAAGCTTCGGGTAAACAGCGAGAATGCTTCGGATATATATTTGGAACGCGGGACGCATACGGAAAAACGGTTTATATGCTCCATACCGTGCTTGTAGCGTGTTTCAAGCGCGCTGACCTCAGAAAGTATCTTTTCCGCGTACGCTATAAATTCGGCACCGTCCGGAGTAGGAGCCATTCCCTTTGAATTGCGGTCGAAAATGACTATCCCGTATTCGTTCTCGGTTATCCTTATCGAACGACTGAGTGCAGGCCGAGAAACGCACAACACCTCAGAAGCCTGTTTTATGGAGCCTGTTCTTGCGGTCTCAACTATATATTTCAGCTGCACGAGATTCATAGCATATCACCGTCCTTGCGCTAAAGTCAGCAAATACCGTTCGCTTTCATATATTCAAGATTTCTGCTTATCAGCTCGCAGCGCTGCTTTACACAGTCAACACTCCTGAGCGGGTCGGAGGGCGTGGAGAATGTGTAGTCCACAAGCCTGTCTATGGTCGTAGAAGCGACGTGCAGCCTCGTGTCCGAGGAAGCGTAGTAGATGTAGACCTCGTTCTTCTCGTTGACTACCGCGCCGTTTGTAAATACGACGTTTGAGACATCTCCGACTCTCTCGGATTCATGCGGAGCCATGAACAGTCCCGACGGCTCGGCAATGAGCTTCGACGGGTCATCGAGCGCGGTCGCGAACACATACAGCACATAGCGCAGTCCCGCCGCGGTGTTGCGTACTCCGTGTGCTATGTGTATCCAGCCCTTCGTGGTCTTTATCGGAACAGCTCCCGCGCCGTTCTTGACCTCGGTGATTGTGTGATATCTGCGCGGCGAGATGACCTTCTCCTCGGTGCAGATGACCGGGTGCGTGATGTCCTCGACAAGCCCGAAGCATACTCCTCCGCCGGAGCCTGTGCTGATGAAATCGTCCTGCGGGCGGGTATAGAACGCATATTTGCCGTCAACAAACTCGGGGTGCAGCACGACATTTCTCTGCTGCGGGGACTTTGATATCAGGTTAGGCAGGCGCTCCCATGTTTCGAGGTCTTTGGTGCGGACGATGCCAGCCTGCGCATTCGCGGCGGAGAGGTCGTTCGAGGCTGTGTCCTTGCTCTCGGAGCAGAACACGCCGTATATCCAGCCGTCCTCGTGCTGTGTCAGACGCATATCATAGACGTTCGTTTCCTCAGCGCAGGTGTCGGGAAGTCTCACGGGATAGTCGTGAAAGCGGAAGCCGTCAACGGGGCTGTCACTCTCGGCGACTGCAAAGAACGACTTTCTGTCGTTGCCCTCGACGCGAGCAACGAGGTAATACTTCCCGTTCATATACAGCGCGCCGCTGTTCAGCACGGCGTTTATTCCGAGGCGCTCCATAAAGAACGGGTTGGTCTCAGGGGCCATATCATACCGCCAGAAAAGCGGGGTGTGCGCGGCGGTGAGCACAGGGTCGGAATATTTTGTGAATATCCCGTTGTAGTAGTCCGATTCGTGGTTTTTTCTTGTGATAAGTTCATTGTAACGAGCCTGTTCTTTTTTCAGAGCTTCAGTAAATACTATGTTATTCATTGGCTTTTCCTCCGAGGTTTATATTATATCGGTGAGTATTATCTCACCGCTGCCCTTGATCGTATATTTCCCGTACCCGGCAGGGATAAAGCAGCTGTCGCCCTTGTTCAGCTCCATACCGTTTACACTAAAGCTGCCGTCAAGTATGAGAAGAGAATTGAACGATCCCGCGTCGGCTTCAAACTCGGCTTCTGTCTGCACATCGAGCTTGTTTACATTAAAGTATTCACAGGCAGCAAGCAGCGTTTCAGAATACCCGTTTTTCTGTACAAGCTCGCCCTGAGGCTTTGTACGACGCGCCGGAGGAACAAGCTCCGTGACCTCGCAGGCTTTTTCGATATGCAGCTCACGCGGCTTTCCGTCCTTGCCGACCCTGCTGTAGTCGTAAATACGATATGTAGTGTTCGAGTTCTGCTGTATCTCCGCAATAAGTATGCCCTTGCCGATCGCGTGGAGCGTTCCCGCGTCTATAAAGAACACATCTCCTTTATGCACCGGTACACTATTTGTTACCTCAAGCAGGGTGTTGTTCCTTATACGCTCCGCGAACTCCTCGCGCGTTATCCTGCTTTTGAATCCGTACAGCAGCTCCGCGCCTTCATCGGCGTCGATGACATACCACATCTCGGTCTTGCCGTATTCCCCTTCGACCCGCAGCGCGTACTCGTTGTTCGGGTGTACCTGCACAGAGAGGTTATCCTTTGCGTCAATAAGCTTTATAAGTATAGGGAAATAATCAAAACGCTCACAGTGCTTTCCGAGTACGCCGGTTCCTTCCGTATCGATATACTCCCGAAGCGTTTTCCCGGCATACTCGCCGTTTTCGATAATGCTCATACCGTCCTTGTGGCAGGAAAGCTCCCAGCTTTCGGCGACCTTATCCGCGTCGGACTTCTTTCCGAATTCATCTCTCAGTCTTGTTCCGCCCCATATATAATCCTTGCAGGGCGCAGTAAGCTTCATTATATACATTGTATAGCTCCTTTGTTGTTTTAAACACCTATCATCGCTCTGAATGCCTCGGAATACTTTTGCTGAAGTTTTTCGGCTTCTGCTATGTTATCTCCGAGATCTGTGAACTTCTTGCAGCTTGTGGTATAATACACTTTTATCTTCGGCTCTGTGCCGGAGGGGCGTATCAGCAGCTTTGAGCCGTCATCGAGATACAGCGCAAGGACATTTGATCTCGGAAGCTCGATAGATGTTTTTGTGCCGTTTGTAATATCGGTCATTTCGCTTGCTTCGTAATCCGCGAATTTCACAACAGCGGTCCCGGCAACATCGGTAGGACAATTGTTTCTGATATTGTCCATTATTTCCAGCATCTTTTTCATTCCGCTTGCGCCCTCAAATTCAAAGTTGTCGAGCTTGTTGCAGTAATAGCCGTATTCCTCATACATTCTTCTGCGCGCTACGATGAGTGATATACCCTGCGAGCGGTAGAACGCCGCCATTTCACATATCAGCATCGAAGCGACCACAGCGTCCTTGTCGCGCACATCACCGCCCGCAAGATAACCGTAGCTCTCCTCAAATCCGAAGATATATCTGTCCTGTTCTCCGCTGCTTTCGAGCATTCCTATCTGTTCACCGATGAATTTGAAGCCGGTCAGCACCTCGCGCAGCTCGATACCGTATTTCTTTGCTATCCCGTCCGCGATGTCCGTCGTAACGATAGTCTTTACCGCGACAGGCTTATCGGGAAGCATACCGAGAGCTTTGCGCTCTCTCGCTATATATTCGAGCAACAGAGCCCCTGTCTCATTTCCGGTGAACAAAGCGTAATCGTCACCGTCCGGAACGGCGATACCCACACGATCACAATCGGGGTCGGTCGCAAGCAGAAGATCGGGTTTCTCGGTTTTGCAAAGCTCAAGCCCTTTTTGCAGAGCCTCCCTGAATTCGGGATTGGGATACGGGCAGGTGGTAAAATTCCCGTCCGGAAGCTCCTGCTCGGGAACCACAATAACGTTCTTTATTCCCATTTCCCTGAGAATACGTCGTACAGGCTTGTTACCCGTGCCGTTCAGAGGGGTATAAACGACCTTCAAGCGGGATTCAATGCAGACATCAGGATGGATCGACTGTTTCTTTACGGCTTTGAAATAATCATTGATACACTTGTCGTCTATATAGATTATTGCTCCATGCATCATTGCTTCACGAAACGGAACGCTTCTGACACCTTCAAAAGCATCGGTATCGTTTATCTCGGCAAGTACGGCATTTGCCGCGTCAAGCGTAAGCTGGCAGCCGTCCGCGCCGTAAACCTTATACCCGTTGTATTTTGCGGGATTGTGCGATGCCGTAATCATTATACCCGCGTCACAATTGTAATATCTTACCGCCCAAGACAGCATAGGTGTGGGCATAAGCGTGGTGTAGATATATACCCTGATACCGTTTGCCGCAAGCACTTCTGCAGCCGAGCGTGCAAAATACTCCGACTTATTTCTGCTGTCGTATGAGATCGCGACCGAAGCTCCGTCCTGCCTGTTTTTCTTTATATATGCGGCAAGTCCCTGTGTAGCCTTGCATACGGTGTAGTAGTTCATACGGTTCGTACCCGCGCCTATAACGCCGCGAAGTCCTCCTGTGCCGAATTCGAGCTCGCGGTAAAATCTGTCGGAAATCTCATCGTCTTTTCCTTCTATAGACGCAAGCTCCGGAATGAGGTCGGGATCGGCAGCGGCTTTTGTGAGCCAGAGATCATAAAGCTCTTTTGTGTTCATTGTTTCAGTTTCCTTTCTTTTGTTTTACTCTATAAGACAGATACCTCTCACCGCGAAGGGTGGGAGGTATCTGCACGGTGGATTTATGAAAAAATCGGATCGAAAGCTTTTAATTATTCCTTTACCGAGCCCGCAACAAGGTTCGAGTAAATGAATTTCTGCAAGGTGATGAAGATTATCAGCGTCGGTATGATGCAGATTATGATACCCGCGAAGATTATCTCCCACTTTGCGCCGTAGGGTCCGATAAATCTGTAAAGTGCTGTCGATACAACACCGAGGTCTTTGGATGGCATATACAGGTTTGCGGTATAGAAGTCGTTGTAGATACCCACAAACTTGATAACGAGCACGGTCGCTATAGCCGGACGCAGCATCGGAAGTATTATGCTCCAGTAAATACGGAAGTAGCTTGCGCCATCAAGAAATGCACTCTCATCGAGTGAACGGGATATGTTGTTAAGGAACTGTATGAATATGTAAATAGATACAATGTCCGTGCCGATATAAAGTATGCAGGGAGCCCATATCGAGTTGTAAAGTCCGAGTGAATTGATGACCTGAAAGACCGTTACCTGCATCGAAATGTTCGGCAGAAGTGCCGCTACGAGGAATACCGCCTTGACAGCGCGTGTGAACAGCGAGTTGAAGCGCTGCAATACGAACGCGGTCATAGTTCCCGTTATTATTGTTCCCGTGCAGGAGATCAGAAGTATTATTGCTGTATTCAGGAGTCCGCGCATAACGTCGCCGTCAATGAACGCGGTCACGAAGTTGCTGAACTGCGGTTCCGAAGGGAGCGCGAACACGTTTGTTGTGATATACTCGTCGTGAGTCTTGAAGGAACCGATGAGCACGACCAGAAGCGGCAGTATGACAAGCAGGCAAGCGCCGATAAGTATCACATATTTCAGCACATTGAAAAGCACTCTGACGGATTTCGGGGTCTCTTTGAATTTATAGGATTCTTTTCTTTTGCGGTATTCTTCAAGCTCGCTTGTGTTTTCGGAGGAGCTGTTTTCAACAGTTTGCACGCTCGTTTCAACGACCTGAGTATTGTTTTCGCTCATATCATTTATCCTCCTTGAAGAATGCCTTTTGTATGCCCGTGACGACAAGTATTATCGCCAGCAGGACGACTGCCATTGCCGAGGCAAGTCCGACATGTTGGTACGTAAATGCCGTATCAATCGTTTTGATGACAAATGTGCTTGTCCCGACCTTTCCGCCGGTGATGATGTATGGTATCTCGAATACGGATACCGCGCCCTTTATCGCAAGTATGAGCTGCAATGCCACTATCGGTCTGATGCTCGGAAAGATGATATACCAGAAGCGCTGCCACGCGTTTGCGCCGTCGAGATCCGCCGCTTCATAGATATCGGGAGAAATAGACTGTATCGCGCCTATGTACATAATAATGTCGAAGCCGATGTAGCGCCATATCGACGCAAAAACAAGACACCAGTTGACGATATCGGGATTTGAAAGCCACTTTACCGGATCTCCGCCGAACATCTGTATGATGCTGTTGAGCGTACCCTCGGTGTTTGTTATACCGTCGCCTTTCTGGAAGAAGCGGCGGAAGATGAGCGATACCGCAACGCCGTTCATCATATATGGGAAAAAGATGATACCCTTGAAAAGATTGGCAAACTTTATCTTTGAGCATAACAGCACAGCTATGAAAAGTGCAATAGCCTGCTGTGCGAAAGAACCGGCGAGATAGTAAAGAGAATTGCGGAAAGTGGAAAGATAGCTTGTATCGGTGAAAATTGTCTTGTAATTATCAAGACCCACCCATTCGGGATTTACACCGAACTGGTCGCGATCCTGAAAGCTGAATATGAACATATTCGCCGCGGGGATCACCGTGAAAAGTATCATCAGTATTATCGGGATAAGCAGAAACAGCAGCGTAGTCGTGTATTTCTGCCCGGTGTAGCCGTGGAGCCAGTCAAAAAAATCTCTTTTCTTGGTTTTTGCGGGTGCAGCCATAAATATTATCTTTCCTTTCGTTATTCAGAGGTTTCCTATAGTCGTTGCGGACATTTTGAAAAAGCGGGAAACGGAAGATGTATGTAAGATGACTATTTTATGTGAGGAGGATCGGTGTAACCTCGTTTAAAAAAATTATCCCCGCTTCTTCAAGATATCCGCAGCTCCGGGCAAAAGCCCGGAAACTGCAAATAATATGAGAGGAGTATATGAAGAAAAAACGTTTGTTATCAGCCTGCTTTATATGCAGTATAAGCTGCGTTTGCATCTCTTGTAGCGTTCCACTTGGAGTTGCAGTCAGCATAGATCTTCTCTATCGCACTGAAATCATTGCCTGCAAGAGCAGCCTCGGCAATCTGGATCTTGAAGTTGGCTGCGTCACCTGCCCAGATACCAACCTGAGAATCGTTGTCGATCTCGTTCCAAACACCTACAAGTCCGTCGGGAGCAGTATCCTCTGTGAAGAAGATGCAGTTGCTGAACGCTTCGAGGTAATCAGGCATATCGCTGCCCTTGAGCGTCGGGATAGCGCCTTCCTTCTTTGCAAAGCCGGATTCTTCAACGAACCATGTGATGTACTTCTTGCCGAGCTCCTTTATTTCGGAGGAACGGTTCTTGTTTACGCCCATAGCGTAGTCGGAAGCGGACTGTGCGTACTGCTGACCGTTTACAGAGAAAGGTGCGGGCATATAGCCGATGTCCTCGGGGTGGTCACCTGCTTCGGCGAACTGACCTACCGCCCACGATCCCATTACCATTGTGCCGATAAGACCGTTGTTGATAGCAGCCTTGCAGCCCTCCCAGTCCGAGGTCATCGGGTCTTCCTCGATGAGTGTGGGGTCTGCGAATACATTGTACATGAGCTTGAATACTTCGTAGTAAGCGCCGCCGGGAACGAAGAGGTCTTCGCCGTTGATAAGAATATCGTTGTTGTAGGAGGACTTGCCGGAAGCCGACATTACGAGAGAGCTCCACTGGCTGAGTGTCCAGTCTGCCGCAGCAAAGTTGGTGTAGTAAGGAATTGCGTCTGTGTTGTCACGGATAAGCTTAAGATCTGCGAGGAACTCATCGGTGGTAACAGGGAGAGTCGTGACACCCGCGTCAGCCCATACCTTCTTGTTGTAGCATATACCGCCGCTTACGGAGCCGAGGTGAGATATACCGTAAACAACGCCGTCGTACATCTTCTGATCCGCCCAGTTGTACTTCTCCTTGAGGTCGTCGTAGGAGCCGAGGGGCTCAAAATAATTGGAGAGGTCGGAAAGCTTTACGGTATCGGGTATCATCAGTACATCGCCGTATTCGGAGGTGCTCATCATTGTGGAAACATCGCCGGCATAATCCGTGAAGCCCTGATACTTTACCGTGCAGTTGTTTGCAGCCTCAAAAGCCTTGGTCATTTCTTCGAGAGAACCGTCGCCGCCGTTTGCGAGGCGGTCTGTGCGGTGAGTGAGGACTGTGAGTGTGAGCTTGTCGCCGCTGTTTGTGCTTTCGACGGGAGCCGCTGTTGCCGCGGTTGTATCGGCTGCGGCTGTGTCTCCGCCGGAGGAAGAGCTGCCTTCGCCTGCCACTGCGTTCTGTGCCGGTGCTTCTGTTGATGCCTGTGTGCTTGCTGTGCTGCCGCCACAGCCTGCTATCGAAAGAACGATCGCCGATGTGAGAGCCGCTGATAAGATCTTCTGGAGTTTCATACTGTTTTTCCTTTCGCTTTGAAAATTGCTTATTGATTTTTGATTTAAGTTAATATTGTTTTGCGCTTGCTTAAATCTTGCTTAAATTATATCTTTGTTTTTCAACAAAGTCAATATAAATTTTCACTAAAGCACCGTTTTTTTTAAATATTTGTAAAAAATATAGAATCAGAGCTGTGCCGTTTGTGCAAAAGTCGTTTCTAAGTCAGAGTTATTACTTAATTTAATTTACTTAAAATATAAGCTAAGTGAAACAGTCTTTCGTGGTGAATTATGCACAATTTTTGTTGGGTTCATTTGTAAGAATTTACAGTTCACATTCCTCGTTGCTCCGAATTGTAACCAATGTGTATCCACCAAAGGCGTATAACGCAGCGTGTTTGTTTTTTCAACCTTCGATCCTATTCTCCTGTAATTTGTGATCGACAGCTTTAATTACGGCATTTTGCCTATTGCAAAAAGATACATTATATGGTATAATTTTTTATCTGAATAATATAAGGTGGTATAATATGAAAAAAGAACGGTACAATATCGGTTTGCTTATTGCCAATATTACGGATATGTTCAGCAACGGTCTCGCAAAGGGCGCTATCCGGCGCGCAAAAGAGCTTGACACCGATCTGACGATCTTCTCCGGAAAATATGTCGGGCTTGATTTCAAATACGAGCAGTATGACACCAAGTACGAATACCAATACAACGTGCTGTTCAACTTAGCCGCCGCCGCTAAGCTCGACTACCTTATAGTCGCTGTCGGGACCATAGCTTACACATTTGATGCCGCGCACAGAAAAGCGTTTCTCGAAAGCCTCGGTGACACGCCGATACTGAGCGTGGCTTCCGAGATAGAGGGCTACGATTTTCTGGAGTACGACAACCGTTCCGGTATTGCAGCCGCCGTCGATCATCTTGTGAAGCACGGCAGAAAGAACATCGGCTTTATGGCCGGCAATCTTAACAATTCCGAGTGTGCGGAACGATTTGACGCTTATAAAAAAAGCCTTGAACGCCATGGGATAGAGTTCAGGGATAAATATGTCACGGAATGTAATCTTGCACATGAAAGCATCTATGACGCAAGACCTTTTATAGAGAAAAATCCCGACCTCGATGCGGTGCTTTGCGTGAACGATATTGTTGCCTCAAAGCTGTATGAGGTACTCTCAGAAAATGGTATCAGACCCGGCGAGGATATAGCTGTGGTCGGATTTGACGATCTGCCTTTCTGCAAGCGGCTTGAACCCGCGCTGTCCTCTGTTCGCGCAGATGCCGAGACGCTCGGCGCGGTATCCGTGGAAAAGGCGGTGAGCGTCCTCGAAGGCAAGCCGGACGAACGGCACTATGTCGAGACACGGTTCATACCGAGAGCCTCCTGCCCGTCCGACGACGCACCTGCGGAAGAGAGCGCCGCTCCGAAGAGCTACACGGTCGAAAAATATGAGGAACGTACACACCTCGAAAACATATTTATCCGCGATACTCTGATGTTTGACAGCGACCCCGAAAAGGGATACTCTCAGATAATGAAGCAGCTCAGCTGTATAGGTGCGGACACAGCTTTCCTTTATGTGTATGATGAGCCGATAAAGCATACCTCAAGAAGCAGATTTCCCAAGAAGCTGTCATGGCTGTTCAAGGCATACAGCTACGGAGAGGCGCTTTACAGCGTACCGCAGAATGAGCAGAGAATGAGCACGCCCGCGGTATTCCGGAATAAATATCTTGATTCCGACAGACAGCATACTCTTATCGCCGCCGATCTTTATACTGTGGAGACCCAATACGGACTCGCGTTGCTTGAACCGCGAACGGAGTATTTCCTTGATGAGCTTGAGCTTGTAACATATCAGCTGAGTTCTGCGGTAAGAACACTTGACATACTGAAAAAACAGTCCGACCTGCTTTCGGAGCTGTATATCAAAAATCTCGCTCTGGAGGAAATGTCAATGATAGACGAGCTTACGGGCGCATATAACCGCCGCGGATTCTATATCGAAGCGGAGAAGCTGATAAAAGCCTGTCCGGACAGCTCGTTCATCGTATGTTACGCGGATATGGATAATCTCAAGACCGTAAATGATACGTTCGGTCATGAAGAAGGTGATTTCTGCATAAAGCTCGTCGCGAAATGCCTGTATAAGATACTCGGAGACAAAGCCGTGATCGGAAGAATGGGCGGAGACGAATTTGCCGCCATAATGCCGTCCGGTGCCGATCTGAGACCGTGGGATATCCTCGCGGAGCGTGACAGGTTTATAAACGAATTCAACGCAGGACGAAACAAGCCGTACAAATTCAGTATCTCTCTCGGCGTTCACGACGCGTATATCCGCAACGGCTATGACCTTCAAAGCGCGATAAGCGTTGCCGATAATTTGTTGTATATTGAGAAAAAGGAAAAGAAAAAGCGGGAGGCGATGTAACATACTATGGCACAGCACGAAAAGCGATATAACATCGGATTGCTGATAGCAAATATCACTGACGCTTTCAGTAACGACATTGCAAAGGGTGCGATTCGCCGAGCCGCGGAACTTGATGCAAACCTTGTTATCTTCCCGGGGAAATATATCGGAATACAGAACAAATATGAACAATACGATATAAAATATGAATACCAATATAATGTATTATTCGACATTGCGGCTGCGGCTGAACTCGATTATCTTATAACTGCAGTCGGAACAATAGCTTACGCTTACGACGGCGATCAGAGAAAAGCGTTTCTTGACAGTCTCGGCAATACGCCTGTTCTTAGTGTGGCATCTGAGATAGAAGGCTATGATTTTCTGCAATACGATAATCGCGCAGGTGTTTCGGAAACTGTCGATTTTCTGATAGAACACGGTTATAAGAATATAGGATATATGGTCGGAAACCTGAACAATTCCGAATGTGCGGAAAGGTTTGAAGCCTACAAAGAAAGTCTTGAGCGTAACGGGATCAGGTACAGAGAACAATATATCACCGAATGTGATCTTGCGCATGAAAGTATCTATGATGCACGTCCGTTTCTTGAAAGAAATCCGGAACTTGATGCCATATTGTGCATAAATGATATAGTAGCATCAAAAGTATACGAAGCTCTTGCAGAAAAAGGGATCAAAGTCGGTGAGGATATTGCCGTGATAGGCTTTGACGACCAGCCATTCTGTCGTGCCTTATCACCAGAAATGTCATCTATCCGTGCTGATGCAGAAATGCTTGGAGCAGTCTCGGTCGAAAAGGCTGTGAACTTTCTTAACAAGATCCCGGATGACAGGCACTATGTAAAAACGAGCTTTGTTCAGAGAGCATCCTGTCCTACCGACGATATGCCACAAACCGGTGACAAGGGTCACAAAAAGTATGCCGTTGAAAAATACGAGGAACGCACACACCTTGAAAACATTTTTATCCGTGATACGATGATGTTTGGTGGAGACACCGAAAAGAGCTATTCCGAGATCCTGAAACAACTAAGCTGCATCGGTGCCGATACAGGTTATCTATATGTTTATGAAAAACCGATCGGGCATCGGGTAAACGATACTTTTCCAAGAAATATCCATTTGCTTTTTAAATCATATTGCTACGGCAAGACTCTCTTTTCGGTACCGGAGAATGAACAGAAACTGACGGTTCCGGAAGCCTTTGACAACATTCATCTTCCGAATGACAGGCGCCGGACTTTTATCGCTGTTGATTTGTACAGCGCTGAAAATCAGTATGGCATAGCTCTTGTTGAACCCGGAAACGAGTCATTTTTTGATGAAGTTGAACTGGTGACATATCAGCTGAGCTCTGCCGTCAGAACTATAGACGCACTGAAAAACCAGAATATACTTCTTGCGGAATTGGACAGAAAGAACCGTAATCTTGTAAGCGAAAACGAGCGAATAGCAGCAGAGCTCGGTGTCGCAGCAAAAATACAGTCCGATATGCTGCCGTCAGTTTTTCCGGCATTTCCAGGCCGAACGGATTTCGATATTTACGCTACTATGACTCCCGCGAAGGAGATCGGCGGCGATTTCTATGATTTCTTCCTTATAGATGATGACAGAATAGCTCTTGTAATGGCTGACGTTTCCGGAAAAGGAGTTCCGGCTGCATTATTTATGGTCATAGCCAAGACGCTGATACACGATAGGGCTATGGGCGGAGGGACGCCTGCCGAAGTTCTTTCCAATGTTAATACAAGACTTTGCGAAAACAATGCTTCAAGCCTGTTTGTTACAGTCTGGCTTGCTATAATAGACCTCTCGACCGGTCTGATGACGTATTCCAATGCAGGACATGAATACCCTGTTTTCAGAAGAGCCGGCTCCGAATATGAGATCGCGGTTTCAGATAATTGTCCGCCGCTTGCAGCTGCTGAGAATATTGATTATTATGACGAGCAGATGAAGCTGGAATCCGGCGACAGAGTATTGCTTTATACTGATGGTGTGCCGGAAGCAAAATCTGCGAAGGGTACGCGTTTCGGTACCGACTTAATGCTTAAGATCCTGAACAGTAATAATAGTCTTCCCGCATCCGATACGATAAAACTGCTCAGAGCCCATGTGGATGAATTTACGGGAGATGCCAGCCCATTTGACGATGTTACAATTCTTTGCTTCGATTATTTCGGAAACGAGCAATAAATTATGAAAGGATCCACAAATGGACAGAAAATACCTTGAACTGCTTGCAAAGGAATATCCTACAATAGAGAGCGTTGCGGCGGAAATGGTTAACCTTTCCGCTATTCGAAGCCTTCCGAAAGGCACCGAATACTTTTTCAGCGATATGCATGGGGAGTATGAGGCGTTCCTGCATATGCTGCGCAGCGCGTCGGGAATGATAAAGAACAAGATAGATATGGTACTCGGAAAGACCGTGCCGAACGCCGAGCGCGAGCGTCTCGCAACGCTTATCTACTACCCCGAAAAGGAGATTAAACGCCTGACGGCGGCGGACGAGATAACCGACGAATGGCGCAGGCTCACGATCTATCGGCTGATAATCGTGCTTGAAGCGGTCTCGGCAAAATACACCCGCTCACGCATCCGCAAGCGCGTCCCGCGCGATCTTGTGTACATACTCGACGAGCTGCTCAACGTTACCGACGATGTGAACAAGGACTTTTACTATGACGAGATAATCAACACCATTCTCGATACGCAGATAGCCGAGGAGTTTATCGCGGCTCTGTGCAGGACGATACAGGCGCTCTCGATAGATATGCTGCACATCATCGGCGATATCTATGACCGCGGACCCCGCGCCGATATCATTATGGACGAGCTGATGAAGTTCCACGACATCGACATTCAATGGGGCAATCACGACATTTCTTGGATGGGCGCTGCCGCCGGCAATCAGGCGCTTATCGCGAACGTCATTCGCATTTCTATGCGCTACAACAACTTCGACATACTGGAGGACGGCTACGGGCTGAACCTCCGCGCTCTGGCAGTGTTTGCCGCCGAGACCTACAAGGACGACGAATGCGCTCTGTTTATGCCGAGCACGCTCGACGACAACATCTATGACCCCGTTGACACGAAGCTGGTGGCGAAAATGCACAAGGCAATAACTGTCATTCAGCTCAAGCTCGAGGGTCAGCTCATGGAAAAGTACCCCGAGTGGGAAATGCGCGACCGCGTGATGTTCAGGCACGTCAACTTTGACGACGGGACTATCGAGATAAACGGGAAAGTCCACAAGCTTAAAGATACCCGCTTTCCGACTGTTGACAAGTCCGACCCGCTGGAACTCTCCGATGGCGAGAAGGAGCTGATGTCGGTGCTGTCCGCGACCTTCCGCCACAGCGAGAAAATACAGAGACACATACGCTTCCTATATACCCACGGCTCGATGTACAAGATTTGCAACGGGAACGTGCTGTTCCACGGGTGTATCCCGCTGGACGAGAACTGCGAGCTGCAAAGCCTCTGGATAGACGGCACGGAGTACAGCGGGCGCGAGCTGCTCGACAAGCTCGACGAGACAGCTAATCAGGCGTACTTCCTGCCGCACGGAGCACAAAAGGACTACGCCCGCGACTTTATGCTGTACCTGTGGTGCGGTCCGAAGTCGCCGCTTTACGGCAAGGACAAAATGGCGTTCTTCGAGCGGTATTTCCTTGACGACAAGGAGCTGCACGCGGAGCATTACAACGCGTACTACGCCTTCTCGGAGAATGCCGATGTGTGCAGGCGGCTGCTCGGGCTGTTCGTCGGAGATGTGAACAAGGGACATATCATCAACGGTCATGTTCCCGTAAAAATAAAAAACGGCGAACACCCTGTCAAGGCAGACGGACGGCTGTTCGTAATAGACGGCGGTATTTCAAAGGCATATCAGAAAACCACAGGTATTGCGGGTTACACGCTGATATTCGACTCGCACAGCCTCAATCTTGCGGAGCACTACCCGTTCATTCCCGGCGAGAGCGAGCATACCCCGAAAATACATCTTGTCGAGCGTCTCGACCGCCGCGCGAACATCTCCGACACCGACAAAGGACGCGAGATACTTGCGCAGATAAACGACCTGCGGGAGCTTCTTAATGCGTATCGTTCGGGAGAGATAAAGGAAAGTCAGCGGAGGATAAAGGACTGAAAATGGATAACGAGGTTTTCATCGGTTCGGAAAATATGATATACGACCGTTTCCGCGAAAAAGAGTCGCTGAACGGCACTTGGCACTACGCGGTCGATCAGTACAACACCTTTCTGAGCGGGAAATGGTATGAGGAGAACCTGTACGACGAAAACGGGAATACTCTGCCCGTGGACTTCTCGTTCGATGAGTGGGATACTATGACATTGCCGTGCTGCTGGAACACAGCCGCGCCGGAATTCAAGCTGTACGACGGGAGTATGGACTTCACGCGGAAATTTACTTATGAGAAACAGCGGGAAGACGAGCGTGTGATACTTAAAATAGGCGCTTGCAATTATTATTGCAGAGTTTTCCTGAACAGGAAATATATCGGCACACACAAAGGCGGAAACACTCCGGCGTATTTTGATATAACGGACAGTCTTGAGCGCGAAAACCGCATACATATCCACGCCGACAGTATGCGCCGAGAGGAACAGGTGCCGTCCGCCGTGACCGACTGGTTCAACTACGGCGGCGTGTATCGTGATATCGAGCTTATACGGGTACCAAAGCTGCACATCAAGGATTTTCGTATTGCTCTCGAACCCGACAGCGGCTTCGGGAAAATACGCGCTTTTGTAAAGCTGTCCGAATCGGTCGCAGGCATTGCGGAGCTGACCATATCCGAGCTTGATGTGCGTGTCGATATTCCCATTGCTGACGGAACAGGTGAAATACTGTTTGACTCGACTCCTGAACTATGGTCGCCCGAATCGCCGAGGCTTTACGATGTTACGCTCCGATGTGGAAACGACGAGGTGCGCGACCGTGTGGGTTTCCGCGAGATACGGATCAGGGGTATAGAGATACTGCTTAACGGCAAGCCTATATTTCTGCGCGGGGTATGCTGTCACGAGGACGACTTTTATCACGGAAAGACGCTGACCGATGACGACAGACTCATAAATATAAGAAACGCGAAGGATCTCGGCTGCAACTTTATGCGTGCCGCGCACTACCCTCACAGCGAAAGAATGGCGCAGCAGTGTGACGAGGAAGGTTTGCTGCTATGGGAGGAGCTTCCCGTTTACTGGGGCGTTATGTTTGGCAATGATGGCACACGCAAAGATGCGGAGAATCAGCTGCACGAGCTGATAACAAGGGACTTCAACCGCGCAAGTGTGATAATATGGTCTGTCGGCAACGAGAATTTCGACACGGACGAGAGACTTAAGTTTATGGGAGGTCTTGCCGACACCGCTCATGAGCTCGACCGCACCCGCCTTGTTTCGGCAGCCTGTCTTGCAAACTTCGCCAAAAACGCTATCGAGGACAGACTTGAACAGAAGCTCGATATAATAGGGCTTAACGAGTATATGGGCTGGTACATCGCGGATTGGAGCAAGCTCCCGGAGCTTTTTGAAAACAGCCGACCTGAAAAGCCGGTAATAATATCGGAGTTCGGCGCGGACGCATACGCCGGACATCACGGGACCGAAAACGACAAAGGCACGGAGGAATGTCAGGCATATATAATCGAGCGGCAGACCGAGGAGATAGCGAAAATAGGCTATATAAAAGGAATGTCGCCGTGGATACTGAATGATTTTCGCTCCCCGCGCAGAACTTCGGCATATCAGAGATATTTCAACACCAAGGGTCTGCTCTCCGCCGACAGGACACATAAAAAGCTCGCGTTTTCCGTCCTGCAGAAATTCTATCTGACAATGATGTAATATCATTCCGCGGCAAATACCGAATAAATAACAAGAGCGAGAAGACGATCGTGCCTTCTCGCTTTTTATTATTTCCCGTGTTCCTCGACCAGCCTGTCCATGTGCTCACGCATGATACTTTCCGCAAGCCCCGCGTCGCCGCTTCTGAACGCCTCTATGATCTGCTTGTGATAACGCCAGCCGC
The DNA here is from genome assembly GCA_017479645.1 of Ruminiclostridium sp. Lineage (GTDB taxonomy): Bacteria > Bacillota > Clostridia > Oscillospirales > Ruminococcaceae > Ruminiclostridium_E. The sequence goes on from JAFVBZ010000103.1 coordinate 23,831, forward strand.
CGCGGTTTCCGTTTTCCACAACGATCTGAGAAAAGGCATTGATAAGAATTTCCTCCATAGCCTCGTATGTCCTGATGATATAAGCGTTCCGGCTTATCCGCGCCAATTCGGTATGGAACCGATGATCGAGCTTCGCAAATTCGGTCAGATCATTCCGGTGTTTTTCCATTTGGCTGTATATCCCGTCCAGCTTTTCTATATCGTCCGGTGTTGCTCTTTGGCAGGCAAGCCTTGCAACGGCAGGCTCCAATATGCTGCGGAATTCCGCGATCTCCGAAAGAGAACGCTCGTCAAGGAAGGTGAACAGCACGAGCTTATCCATTATCCTGCTCGCGTCGGCTTTCTTCACGAACGTACCGCCGCCGGTCTTTGCTTCGATCAGATCCATTGAAGAAAGATTGGTAAGCGCCTGACGAACGCTTGTGCGGGACACTCCGTACATCTCACAGAGCTCCATTTCCGTAGGCAGTTTATCTCCGGGGCGCAATTCACCGCTTACGATCTTTGCTTTGGGCTGACCGAATATCTGCTCCGCGACAGACTCTCTTTTTATCGAATTTACTTCCATTTCTTCACACCGTCCTTTATAATGACCGATCACTTGAAATATTTATCCAGTGCAAAATGATCGTCCAGATATTCGCGCGTATTATAGCACATTTCCTTGAAAAGAGCCATAGACTGCTCCATAGTCAGCGTGCTGCAAAGCGGCTGATTTACGAATGCGGCGTAGAGCTTTCCGAGGTCGCGTTCCTTTATTCCTTCGTATGTCGCGTCGATATTCGCGCAGCTCCTGTATACAAGATTTGCGACAGTCACAGGAAGCGGCTTTGACACCACCGGCTTCACCTGATCGTTGGAAAAGACGCAGTTTGTTTCCACAATGCTGCCGAGGGGCATCTGCGGCATCTGTCCGAGGTTGGGCATATTTACGTTTGATACTATATTCTGAAAACCGAGCAGCGCTTTCATCAGATCTACCGCTTCCTCGGTGGATTTCACTACTGGGAACTCCTTGCGTCCTTCCGCCATTTCTATGCTCTCCGCTATCCGCTCAGCCTGTTGTTTCTCGCGGAAATCGACCGTAGTAAGACCGAACTGCCATTCCTTGACGGTCTCGGGATCCTTGAGGTACCATTGGTTCGGCATAAACTCCGCCAGATGACGGTCCCCCGCCGCGGCAAGCACACCGTATTTGCGGAACAGGTCGAGCTTTACCTTATTGCCGTAAGCGAACGGGTCTGTCCTGAACGCGAACCGATCCTGTCCCTCGCGCTCAAAATAGCCTTCTTCATAAAACCTGTCAATAAATTCCGGCAGCAATGAAAGCAGATCGATATTCCCGTATTTTGCCTCCGTTATCCAAGTGAAGTGATTGACTCCGCAGGCATCGGTGTATATCCGGCTGCGGTGAACATTTATCCCATTGATCTCCTTCAGCACGCAGCACAGAAATTCCTGCGCGTGGAACACCTCATGGCAGCACCCGAACGTCTTGATACCGGGGAATACATCATACAGGACTTTGGTGCAGACGCTCATGGGATTTGTAAAATTGATGACCCACGCGTCGGGGCAGATGTCGCGTATCGCCTTCGTAAAATCCTCGTATATCGGCACGGTACGCATTGCGCGGAGTATGCCGCCCGGTCCGACTGTGTCGCCGACAGACTGGTAGATACTGTACTTTTCGGGGGTGTGTACATCGCTGCGCATTTCCTTGAATGTTCCGGGAAGTATGGAGATCACTACAAAATCCGCGCCGTCAAGGGAGTCTTCAAGCCGCTCATAAAGCCGGTACTCAAATTTTGACTTTGTCCGCGGGTCTTTGTTGATATAGCCGCCGATTTTTGCGTTGCGCTCCGAAGCGCCCTACGCATCACCTTATCAACACTAAAAAATGCCGAAATTCCACACTTTTTCAAATGCTGAATTTCACCTCAATACCTGTTTCATCGGATATAAGCACGACATCTATCATAGCTGCCGCTACATCGTGCTTCTCCTGAACCGTCAGTTTATCCCACTGCTTCATAGGTTCTTCCAAAGGCGTTGTATCGATCGCCTTACGCTTACGGCACATAGTCTGCATTTTTTTATCAAGCTCCGATTTCTGTTCGTGCAGGGCGCTCACACGCTTTTGAATGTAGTCAAAGAGTACGCTGTCCGCATCAGCGAGCTTTTCCATGAGCTTCTGGATCTCACCGTCAATGCGAATGATCTCCGTCTTGATACTCTCCGTTTCGGTGTCGGGCTTGCTGTCCTCACGCTTTGCAATTTTTAACTGCTCAATGCGTTTCTGCATTTCTTTCAGTACAGCGACCTCGACCTGTCTCGGCTTTAACTGAATGGGCGGAGGGCGACAGCCGTTCGGCGTAAACTTTCCGTAGTCGATGAAGCGATGATACACAACACCTTTTCTGTTCGCACAGTGATTGAAGTGCATTGCATATCCGCAGCAGGCACATTTCACCATAACGTAATGATTAAGAATCTCAAATCTATCTTTGCGGAATGTGGCGTAGCTTTTGACGTTGTTCATCATTTCCGTGGTGCGCCTGTTCAGGGGTTCATCAAGGAATCAGATAACGGCAGAGTTATTCTCTGCGTAACTATCCGTGGTAAGGCGGCTGATAGAT
>JAFVBZ010000104.1 GCA_017479645.1 Ruminiclostridium sp.
GCATTGGACTGTTTCCTCTCTTTTTCTTTATTCCGACGACAACAGGGGCGAGCCGGAAAATGGAAAACTGACAGGCTGCGGCGATATGAGCCTGACCGTTTTCCGGCAATGCGGCGAACAATGTCTTTCTCCGGGGTACTGTTATCGGCGTTAGCATCATTATAGCACACTTATGAAGGCTGTGCCGTATATGCCATAAATAAAATATATTTCTTTTTTCGGACTCCTCGTTCGATATATGGAATTTCATTTTTGGCATTTTTCAATTACCGGCTCGGCTACCTCGCAATGGAATTTATCAACTGCACCATACGGAGCTGCTCCTGCTCATCAAGCTCAAAACGCAGAACCTGCATCAAGACCTTTTCTGTCAAGCCCAGCGCTTTTGCCAGTTTTGCAGGTGATACATTTCTGAACCTGAGTTCCGAAAATACAATTTCGTTTGCTATGGCTACCCCTCCTTCCCACATTCCGGACTGTTTTTGTTGGGAGAACATCTATTCTCCCTGAGCTCAATTTCTATTATAGCAAAGTCTTGACAGAAGTCAATATTTTTGGTATCATATGTCTATAAAAAGATGAGTTGACTTCTATTTTTTGATACTTTCTATTTTTTTCATAGTTGACTTCTATTTTTGAAAAATTTTTAAAATTATTTTTTCGCCGCAAAGGAGAAACCGCATTATGACCGGATTTGATGCTTTTTACTTTGAAGAAAAATTTTACATTAACGGTACCAAAGAGTACACTTTGGGGTCGATACTTGAAAAATATCTGCAAAAGAACTTCAAGGACGCGGAGAGCAAACTGACTGCCTGCAAAGACTATCTCCGACTTCTCCATTATCCGGAGACTCGTAAACAGAAACCGGATTGTGAGCTTATCTTTCCGGAGGCTATTGCGTTCTTTGACCGCTGCGACGAATATATACATACCTTGCCGCCATACAACACATTCCCGCTTCGTGACAGCGGGCTTTATGACATCTTCAATCAACATAGCGTTCTTTTCAATCACGATGATAACGAGATAGATTTTGAATGGTTCGATTACGACAAATACGACAGCTACGATGATTACAACGAGGACGACGATGCCGGAACCGTCTTTCACGAGCCGATGTATGAGCATGACCGTATGCTCACTTCTTTCAACATGGACTACCCTCTGGACGAAATGGAAAATCCCGATGATATTGACGAGGTGCTGAAGCTCAATGCTGAATTAAAGGATTTTGTTTTGCAATATGTGGCTTTCTTTGAGGATTTGATCCGCGTAAAGCGCGTCTATGAGCCTTTCCTTGAAAAGATACACAGCCGCGAGGAGTTTCTGTCCAACGAGGAGATCGCGCAGGTACTCGATGAGTTTAATGCTGTCGCTGATAAGAAGCTGAATCAGTATGACAAGCTCGTTCCGTCCGGCACCATGACGCTCTCGTACAAGGTGCTGAACAGAAAGAAAACCTCCGTGCTTTGTGAGAATTATCACTTTACCACAATTGGAGGTTTCCTCTATATTGAATTGTTCAAGGGCTTGCAGAATCGGTATCTGCCGCGAAAATGCGATTATTGCGGTCGATACTTTGTGCTGGAGCGCGGATTCTACTCCAACTACTGCAAGCGCCCGGTCAAGGGGCAGCCCGATAAAACCTGCCGTGACCTCGGACACCGGAAGAAGTTCAACGACAAGTTAAAGACAGATCCGATCTGGAGTGTTTATCACAAGGCTTATAAAGCGCACTATGCCCGGTATCTCAAAAAGAAGATGACGCAAGCGGAGTTTCAGAAATGGGCGGATTATGCTATCGTACTGCGGAACAAGGCGCTTGACGGGGGTGTTGACTATGATGATTATGTTAAGGAAATGAAGAAGTGATATTTTATAAACAATAACCTAAATCACTTATTTGAAATTAAACGCACTTATCTCGCCGCTTATTTCATTTTGTGTTGACATTTTGAAACAAATGGGGTATAATATCATATATATTTCAATTTAATTGGAGATAACATTATGACTAATCGTGCAGGAACCTACAGAAAAAACTTGACCGGAGATGCCGAATATAAATCCTTTGTTCCGAATCCTCTACCTCCCGACCCACCTGTTGAATTTGACGAGGATATGGTAGCAATGCTTGTAAAGGCTAATCGCTCGATTGCCGCTCTCGACAGTATTTCCACAAGAATACCGGATATGGATCTTTTCGTATCTATGTATGTAAGAAAAGAAGCACTGATGTCATCGCAGATAGAAGGAACACAAGCAACCCTCGAAGATGTGCTTGACCCTATGATTGAGGCAAATACCAACCGAAATGTTGCCGATGTTGTTAATTATATAAAAGCCACAGAGTATGCCATATCAAGACTTAATACTCTGCCGCTGTGCAACAGGCTTATAAAAGAGACCCATGCTGTGCTTATGGAAGGTGTGAGAGGTCAGGAAAGATCACCGGGAGAGTTTCGCCGCTCACAGAACTGGATAGGCGGGCAGGGCAGCACACTCCGTACTGCAAGATATATTCCTCCCTGCCCTGAAGATATGGATCAGGCAATATCAGACCTCGAAAAGTATATCAACAGTGATGATGACAATGACCCATTGGTACGCGCAGCTCTTCTACACTACCAGTTTGAAACTATCCACCCTTTCCTTGACGGTAACGGAAGAGTCGGGCGTTTGCTGATAACGCTGTTTTTAATGGAAAATAAGGTGCTTTCAACTCCCTCACTGTATATATCGTATTTTCTGAAAAAGAACCGAATAGAATACTACGACCGAATGACAGAAGTAAGAAGCAAGGGCAACTACGAGCAATGGGTAAAGTTTTTCCTTACTGCGATATATGAGTGCTCACAAGATGCTATCCAAACCATAGATAAGCTGACGGCGCTCCACGAGAAGAATGAGAAAAAAGTATCAGAAATGAAACGAGCAGCCAAGAACACAATGTCTGTATTCCGCTATCTTGAAAAGAATCCGATTATAGACATAGGAAAAACTTCAGAAGCGCTTGACCTGTCATTTAATACCGTATCTTCTGCAATAAACAGGCTTATAGACTCAGGTATAGTTATTCAGACAGAGAACGCGGCACGAAACCGCACATTCGCTTATGAGGAGTATTTGCAGATATTGCGGAACGGAACATGACAACAACTTTGAGGTTACGGAGATTATATGATAACAGTTTCAATATGCGATGACGATAAGGAATTTTTGAAAAAGTTGTCGGGAAAGGTCAAGCAGCAGCTTGATTCCTTCGGCGCAGATTGCGAGATTAGAACATACTCAGATGATATGATTATCGTCGAGAAAATTGCGGAAACGGATATTGTATTTCTTGACATTGATATGCCGAAAATAAATGGATTTGAGATAGCAGAGGGTATCTACAAAGGCGACAGACCGCTTATAATTTTCGTCACAATGCACGACGAGCTTGTATATTCTTCTATAAAATTCCGCCCATTCAGATTTATCCGCAAGACCCACATTGACGAGGAGCTTTCCGAAGCAGTCGGGGCTGGCGTAAAACTTATCACAAATCAAAGTGCGGTGCAGAAGCTGACTGTTCCCACAGGTGACAGCGAAACGGCGGTAAATATCAACAACATCACATACCTCGAAGTCCTCGGTCACGATGTGCTTATCCACCTTGCGGACGGCAAGCAGCCAATGAAAAGCTACGGAACGCTGCTGTCCTTTGAAGATCAGCTTGCCGACAGAGGATTTATACGGGCGCACAAGAGCTTTCTTGTCAATCTGAAATACATTTACTCAATAGACAGCAAGGACATCATTCTTGACGATAAAACAGTGATACCGATGAGCAGATACAAGGCGGAGTCGGTGAAGCAGAAATGGGGCGAATACTTACGGAAGGGTATATGAAGCTGTTCGAGGTGTTCGCGTCACTGCTGGAAAGTCTGATCGTGGCGCGGTTCTGCTGCAAATTTCTCGAATACATAAAGCCAAGGCTGACGGTTCCGGCATCTGTGGGGCTGTTCGTACTGCTTGCCGTCGATAACGCTGTATTTAGCAACCTTGCAGGATTTGAGAACCTGTCGATAATTCTGATGCTGGCGATAATACTCGCACATCAGATGATATTTATGAAAGGCTCGCTGTTTGAGAAAATACTGATAGCCATTTCTCCGACTGTGATAATAATGCCTGTGTCGATAATCGGTGCATACGGTATTCCGCTTTTGCTCGGTGACAGCGCAAATCCGGGTATGCGGCGAATGCTTGTGCTGACATTCTGTTATTTCCTTATATTCCTGATATACGAGATAATTCTTCGGGTGCGCAAGGGACGGTCTTATTCGCTCTCCGCTTTTCAGTGGGGAATTATGCTGTCCTGCTTTGGCATATCCTTTCTTATAGGTACGGTGGTATGGAACTATGTCAGGAACAATCCCGATATGGTGTCCGGCGCTGTCGTTATCTATATCCTGCTGATAGTGCTGAATTGTATGCTGTATCTGCTGTTGAACAGAATGCAGCGTGACAATATCGAGAAGCAGGAGCTTTCCGCAGTAAAGACAAGGCTTGAATTTCAAGAACAAACGGCAGTTGAAACAGCAAGGCGATACGAGGAAATGCGAACGCTCCGGCACGATATGAAGCATTATCTGTCCGCTGCTGCCGAGCTTATTGCCGAAAACAAATCCGAACAGGCAAAGGAATACATAGAAAGCATTATCGGGAACAAGGTAGAAAGCGGCAGCATTCCCGCCCGCACAGGCAGCGCTATGATAGACGCAGTCCTGAGCAATAAGCAGGCTGTAAGTGCGGAAAAGAGCATAGCAATGAAAACTATGATAGATACAAGTTTTGGAAAAATATCCGAGCTTGATATGTCTGTGCTGCTGGCAAACCTGCTTGACAATGCAATTAACGGGACGCCGGAAGGCGGCAGTATAACGCTGATAGTCGAGAGAAAGAAGTCAATGCTGTTTATCGGGGTCAGCAACAACATAAAGCAATCCGTCCTCGGCTCAAATCCCACCTTGCGCACGGAAAAGCCGGATAAGGAGCTGCACGGCTTCGGAATAAAGTCTATGAGAGCGATCGCCGACAAGTACGACGGTGCTATTGATTTCAGCGAGGACGGTGATGTTTTCAAGGCGGAAATATCACTTAAAGTGGAGTAACTTTGCCGTTCGTGTTGTCAGAATGCCGTTCGTGTTAAACCTATTGCAATTTATACTTTCCTCGGTTATAATGTGGTTAATGAGTGAGATCACACATTATAACCGATTTATATTAGGAAAGGAAACTATGCCATGAAAAAACTATTTAAACTGTTTGCCGTTACAATTGCTGTATTTACCACTGTTGTTTGTTCTGCTGTTTCTTCATCTGCTATGGAAAAGGCTATCACGGAAGACAGCAAACAAACAGAACAGCGATACAATGAAGATTTTTATGTAATTGAGGGCAAGACAGATTTTGGTAATGAAGGCAAAGGCTATGTTCTTGTCGGAAAAACTGTGATAAATAAAGACACCGATGTGGGGAGCAAGCGCATCTATCTTAAAAGCGGTTCTTGCTTGATAATCAACAGCGGCGCTTCATTATCGACAAACGGGACTATTACGGTAGAACGGGGCGCAAAGCTGTATGTCACAAACGGAAAATTCGTATGCGGCACAGGCTCGGTGCTTGAGAACTACGGAAGGATAATCGTCAGGGAAAAAGGAATATTGGATATTCAACGGGTCTATAAATCAAATGGAGGTTCTTCAATCAACTTACAGGGTGAGATGCTGTTGGGAAAGCTGTCTGTTTCAAAGATTGCCGAAAAAATAAAGAAATATGACAATAAATTCAATCTGAATGATTACTGCATTTCTTATTCAAACAAATCTGCACAGACTGCGACTTTCTACTATTGTATAGATGATATCGTGACTGACTATTATTATCAATATTCCGGCAGCAAATTAGTTCGGAAAGGGTATTCTTTAAACAAAGTGTATAATAGTAATACAAGAGAAACATTAAGAGCAGCAGCAAACAAGTATTATTCGGATAACGGTATCAAGGAAAAATTCAGCGATGATAAAATGTATTTCAGTATTGACCGCGGATTTGATTATTCGTATTCAACAAAAGAAATGTTATATCGAGAGGCTTATTTCAAATACTCTCCAGAAAGCGATGGAATGTTTTTAATGATTGATGTCTTTAAGGAGGATGAAATAACTCTTTAATATACCCCTACACCACCACCCGTACAGGCTTCGGCTTGTGCGGGTGGTGCGTTTCAGTCAGAACACGGCTTTGCACTGCCGTTTATGCTGTAAAACTGCCGTTCGTGTTAAACCTATTGAAAGGCACAAAAATATTGGTTATAATGTGGTTACTGATAAAAATAATATCTGTGACAAAACGCCCTTATCAATCGTTTTTTATAGATATATTAAACCACAAGGAGAATATGATCATGAAACCAAAACATTTAATTCCCGTTATTGCAGCAATAATGCTTGCGTCGTGCGCGAAAAATGAACCGACAGCAACCGAAAGCATCACATTTGAGGTATCCACCGATATACCTACAGAAACTAATGATACCTCTTCCGAAAGTAAGCTGCGTATTCAGAACTATGTGCTGGGTATCAAAAGCAGCACTGATAACCTTGAATATCACGGTGAGCCGCTTAATATCGACTTTTCTATTGAGAATATCGGAACCGATCTTGAAGTCGGATTTATGATAGTTTCGGGAGGTGTTCCGGTAGAAAGCGAAATAAACGGCGAGCGTTCATTGCTGCATATTATTTCTGTGAAAGAAAAAGAAACTTTTGACTTTAGTGCCTCCTTTGATGTTTACGGTAACGGTGATACATATTTTCACCCACTCTGTATTTTGGAACCGAACACGAGAATAAATAATGTAAACAAACATTTCGGAAACTCGTTTCGTATAGTAACAACAGCGCCAATAAAAGTTACATCTGACAGCACAAGCAACACGAAAACTAAACTGGCAAGATCATCAAAGTTTATTACTGCCGATGAAAGTAATCTGAAAAAGTATAGATTAGAAGATACCGACACAAGAATGATAATTCTTGAACAAACTGAACCGAAACATATTACCGCTGTTATTTCCGGCACACAGATCGAGACCGAAAGCAGTCTGTTTTTCAGTGTGAACGGTGTTCCGACAACAGTAAACGGCGGTAACAATGCAATTCTTGTAAGCGAGAAAAAAGGCGGTCTCGCGGTTGTTGACGCTGTCTTTGATACGGAACCGAATGACGGTGATGTAGTTACGGCAATACTTGCGCCGACAAATGATAATTATGAAATTCCAAGCACCTACTTGTTCGGTGCCGACCCGATCTCTTATAACAATTCTGTTGCTATCACCGCCGAAACGACAACAGCAGTAACTACTACTACAACAGCGATAGAAGAAATCCCCGCACTTCCTGTTTCAGATACAGAACAGAATACCTCTGCGGTTTCACCGCCGACCACCGCCGTACAGCCGCAGGAGGTATCTGCAAACACTTCCGGCGAATATTACAACGGCGACTGCATAGGCGAAACAAGCAGCGGAAACCTGATAGCGGCGGGATATACCGAGCTTGCACTGCTTTCTCCGAACGGAGAAATACTGAAAACCGAAAATGCGTCCGGTCTATCACAATTTGAGCTGATAATGAACAGCGGCAGAACCTTCTCCGGAGTTGCTGCCGGAAAACCATATAATGCGGTCATCTATCCCGGCGAACCGGAATCATACAAGGTATATCTGTATGATGAAGGCCTCGGACTTGACGAGACGATAGCTGTTGATAAATGCAGCTATGCCGCCGTCGGCACAGAACACATAGACACTGTATCATTCGGAGAGACTGCCATTATGAAAATATAAGATAGTTCGGGCGGTACTCCAACCAAAGAGATCCCCTTTCCACAGGATATTTCTATGATAGGTGCGGCGGCATTCTCCGAAGATGACAGGTATATTGCATTTGTCGGAAATATTGCCGAAAGCGGAGAAAGCGGAGATGCGATCGGTGTAGTTGATACCGTGAGCGGAGATGTGAATTTTATCAGAACAAGCAATATGGAAGGCAAAGTTATACCTACAAAAGCGGGTTTTCTTATAAGACCCAAGTTCGACAGCGGGAAGGCAGTATTACTGCACAATGATCATACCACAACAGAGCTTGACTTTCTTTCCGGCAAAGAGGCTACCTTTTGCAATATTTCAGCCAACGGCGAATACACGGTTGCGGTCAAAGACAGTAATGTTACGTTGTATGAAACTGCTACAGGAACACTCCTGAGCGAATGGAAAACAGGCTCGCAATTCGTAGTTTCGGTATTCGTTACGAACGAAGGTAAAGTTTATTTCAGAGATACGAACGGAGTGAGACCTATACAATGAATATTGAAATAAAGCGGCTTTGCAAAAGCTATGACGGACATACGGTCTTGTCGGATATAGACATTGAGCTGCACAACGGAATATACGGACTTCTCGGTCAGAACGGTGTCGGAAAGACTACTCTGATAAAAATACTGATGAAGCTGATCGTGGACTATAAGGGTGATATTCTCACGGACAGCGTGAATATCCGAAAGTACAAGGATGAATATTTTCATAAGATCGGATATCTTCCGCAATATCCGCAATTCTATAAAAATTTCACGGCGCAGGAGCTTATTCTTTATATCGGCACGCTGAAAGGCATGGACAGGCATACCGTACTTGACCGCATGGAAGAGCTTTTCGAGAAAACAAACATCTCACGGTACAGACATCAGAAGATAGGCGGCTTTTCCGGTGGTATGCGGCAGCGGCTCGGAATATGTCAGGCACTACTGAATGACCCTGAGCTTGTGATATTTGACGAGCCGACGGCAGGTCTTGACCCGATAGAGCGTATGAATTTCAAAAACCTTATCTCCGGCATTTCGGAGAACAAGATCGTTATTCTTTCAACGCACATCGTTGAAGATCTGACGGCTATTGCGTCCGAAATAATATTGTTGAGCAACGGCAGAGTAGCAATTTCCGGAGCTCCCGATGTGCTTACCGGAAGTATCAGAGGTCATGTGAATGAACAGGAGATCGCTTATTCGGAATATGACGAATTTATGAGCAGGACTGCAAATATCAGTTCTGTTGTGAACAACGGAAACGGCTACACTCTCAGGTATGTGACAAATAACAGCGACAATGACACGAATATAATTCCCAATATGGATGATGTTTTCATCTATTACGCAATGATGCAAAAGCAGAGGTAATGCAATGATATATGAGATACGAAAAAGCTGTCGTAATATCGCTGTAATACTCACTCTTCTGCTTTGTGTGGTCGCGGACATATACAAAATAAACGAGTATTACACGCTGAATTATGCGTTTGCGGGCAAAGGCGCTGAGCTTGCGGATAGTGCATATAAAACGCTTTTGGAGGAATACTCCGGCTTGATAACGCAGGAAAAAGTGAACAGGATTACAGCTCGTTTCGCTCCAATGGAAAATGACTTTCTCAACCATAATTTCGATATGGATTACAACGATAACTAAATTACCGGTTATTTCAGCCGCGACTACATTCTTTACAGGAGATATATCTACAATGAAATGCGCCGGAACGCTGAGTATTCCGGCTTTGCGGAAAGTATCACAAACTTGGCGCACGATAATATTTTGTTCTATACGAAATACGACAATACCTACGAAATTGCAAAGAACGAACTTATAGCTGACATATATGACAACAGACAAGTTGCGGGATTTTATGACACTATGGGCTGGGCGGCGTTCTTCGACTATGAGTTTTCGTCGCTTATGATGCTTTGCATAATTCTTCTCTGTGTTCCGCTGATATTCTCGGCGGAGGAAAGCAGCGGTATGATCGACATCAACAACACCACTGTTCTCGGCAGAAGCAGACTTATACTGCGAAAGACTGGCGCTTGCATTATTGTTGTAATTGCGGATTGTGTTTTGTTCTTCGCTGTTGATATTGCGGGATTTGCGGTAAAATACGGGTTGACAAACCCTTTCGCACCGCTTTACAGTATCGGCAGTATGGTGAATACCCCGTTTACTGTCATTATTCTCGGTGGTGCGATGCTGACGCTGATGTTCAGAATGATCGGCGCACTTCTCGCAGCATTTATTACAGCTCTTGCAACTGTTATTATCAGAAAGCCGCTGTATTCCTATATAGCTTCGGGAGCGTGTATAATCATATTTATAGTGAGCAGTCAGTTTTTTTCGCTCTCTCCGGCAAACCTGATACTGTCGAATGACCTGCTGCGGGAATTCGGAGCTGTCGATTTCGGAGGCAGAGCTGTTCTCTCACCTGTTTTTATGGCAATTGAAGGTGCTGTCATTATCGTTATAATGGTGGCGATAATGATAATCACGGACAGGAGGCGAATAGTAAAATGCACGAAATAATAAAAGCCGAGATCAGAAAAGATCTGCTGTCAGCACCGAAAATTGCAGTGTTTATTTCACTTCTTATTTTGCAATTTCTGATAGCCTTGATCAGATTTATGCCGTCTCCCGTACAGTCATTTTATAAGGAGATTGCTAACATCATAGACGGAAAATATTCTTCCCAAAACGAAGAATTTATCGAGCAGCAATTGCAGTCGGCATACAGCGCACAGCAAAAAATAATCGAACTGGACACACAGCTTGTAAATAACAAAATAACTGACAGTGAGTATCTGACGGCTTTAACGGTATATTCAGATGAGGCTGCAAAAGCAAGTAAACTTGAGGATATTTACAGCAAGTACCAACAGATCAAAAAATCGCCCGATACGAAGTATATGCTGTGTACGGATAATTGGAGCAAATTCCTGTTTCGGGAGGATATTGATTACATTCTCGTTATAGCTGTTCTTTTCTTTGCGGTCAGTATTTACGAATACGACATATCTTCGGGAATGCACAGTATTCTTATTACGACTTCTTACGGCAGGAACAAACTTTTTGTCGCTAAAACCGTGCTTTGTGTCTGCGCCTGTGCCTGTCTTGCACTGATGTTTGGAATTTCGGAATTTGCCGGATATGCTGCCGGAAATGGTCTGCACGGAGCCGATTACCCGATAAGAAGTCTTTCTCTGTTTTCCGATTACGGAAAGGACATCACGATCATTCAAGCAGTGATACTCACAATTGCTGTAAGACTTATCGGAGCTTGTCAATTCGGCGCAATATGCGGACTGGCATTTATGTTCAGCAAAAATACCGTAATAACATTTTTCACCGGAATTCTGACCGGAGTGCTGCCATTCTGGTTCTTTACCGGAAAAACAAAGTATCTGTTTCCGCTGCCGAGCGGACTTCTGACCGGAACAGGTATGATACTACCATCATACAGCAGGCATACAATGGGAACAGACGGCGAGATGATTATTCCCGTTACCACTGAGCTTACAACTTCTGAAATACTGACAGTCGTAGGTATCATTATTCTGACGATAATTGTTATCATTTCCGTTCAGCACAAAAGATACCTGCAGATCGGAGCAGACCAATGAAGAAACCGTTAATTGCCTTAATTATAACCATTGCACTCGTTCTCTGCGGTTGTTCGGCAGAACAGGAGCTTGACGCAAGCCGTTCAGATCAGATAATTTCCGATGCGGGTAAATATGTTATATCTACAGAAGGCAAGGTCATCATAAACACTGATACCGAAGAAGAAACAGCGATGCTTCATAACATATTCAATACCGACAGGATCAGCAAGGTGTGTGCGAACGGTAGCAAAATATACTGCCTCACCGAAGGCTCGAAAACAACAATTACCGAAATTGATACGACCAACTTTTCAGAAAATGTTATCTACGAGCGGTCAAATGGAACATACAACTTCTTTGGTGTTCAGCCGGTAAGTTATTCCGTCGAGACATTTATTAATGAGCACATTGATTATTTTGCGGTAGGCGAAAACAGTATATACTTCTACAATGATATAAACAAGACAGTCAAGCGGTATGATAAGGTCACTAAAACAGAAAGCACGCTACTCTCTGATGTTACAGACCCGGTGTTCTCAGGGGATGTTATCTATTTTATTTCAAGTGGCAGAATGTTGTCGTATTACAGTTTTTCGACAGATATAGCAACAGTTCTTGTTCCCGATATAGCTGTTTCTCAGATAATCTTTGACGGTGAGCAGATATGGTTTCGACAGGTAGCGTCTGACAGCAATATCGGATATATTAACGATAGTTATGAGCCGGTTATGACAGATGTAAGTGCAAATTCATTTTGTGCGCTTAAAGGCACACTGTATTACATTGACGATGACGGCTATGTTTACAGAAAAAGCGAAAACAATACAGATGAAAGGTTCACGGATTTGAAACCAATAATCATCAAAGCACTGCCTGAAGCTAACTGTTTATATTTCTACTGTTATGACCAATCGGGTAAAATTTACATTGTTTCAGCTGATAAAGGCGATATTATAAAAGAAATTGAATTATAATAAGGTAATCAAAATGAATTTTCACAGTATTTTTAAAAAAGCATTTTCAAAAATAAAACCTACAACAACCGATAATCAATTTGTTCATGAAATCATTATCATAAATAAACAGAAACATTATTTGGGGAAGAATCAACGCAAAGTATCAAACGCCAAAAGGTATAGATGAATATAAGACGCAGCTCCAGTTATTGAAGTTGCGCCTTATAATAATTCTGACTTTAATGCTCAATATGAATAACTACTCCGAAGTTCGGCTTTCCAGAATAAAAAACGAACAAATCCGAGCCGTAATGGTTCGGATTTGTCTGTCTTGTGTTTAGTATCCATTTTAGATTTTTTTGCTATCCGCTATTAAATCTGTCGACAATACTACCGCCTACTTAATGTGTAATTGTTATTATACCAGCAACCGTCTTACCTGTCAAGATTTTTGAGGAAATAGCAAACGGCCGTCATTTCTGACGGCTGCCGCTTCATATATATCAGTCAAGGGTCTGTACATTCTCATACCCGCCCTTGAATTTTATTTTTATTGTATGCTTGTCTATCACGGTTATCCGCTCTATGAAGCCCCTTGTCATAACATCGTCGTACTCGGTGAGCTGAAAGTTCGTGTTTTCAATTCTGTCAAGTATGGTCTGCATCGTATCAGCAGACACCGAGCGTTCCGTAAGCTTTTCCTGCTCTGTGCGTATCTGCTCGTTGATCCTCTCTATCTCGTCAGACAGCCTTTTGAATTCGCTGTCGTACTTGGTATAATCATTCTCCCTGAGCGTAAGGTCAAGCAGTCTGCTGACCTCGTCATTCATCTCTTTCTTCAGCTTTTCAAGCTGTGCCAGCGTCTTACCCTCGGGAGCAATGGTTCTTTGCACGCTCTCTTTCAGAACGGTTTTCACCTTCTCCCGCACATCGCAGAAGTCGTTTATTGCGTCCACAATCGCTCTGTGCAGGCTTTCTTCGTGGAGAGTCGGGGAATGCTTGCATTTCTGCTTTCCCCTCTCCAAACGGCTCACACAGCGCCACACGATCTCTTTGTACCCTTTGGCTGTCCATGTCGTCCGGCGGTATGCCGCACCGCATTCCTCGCAGAACATCAGATTTGTGAGTGCGTATTTGGCACTGTATTTGCCCTGGTCGTCAACAACATTCTTTCCGGAAGCCTTTTTAATGCAGGAACGGCGGCTGATCTCTACCTGAGCCCTTTTGAAAGTATTACGGTCAATTATCGCCGCATGGTGATCCGTTACCAGATACATCGGAAGTTCTCCGGTGTTCTTTTTGGTTTTCTTCGATATGCAGTCTGTGACGTAGGTCTTTTGCAGGAGCGCATCTCCTGCATATTTCTCATTTTTGAGAATGCTCATAACATTGGCGTGAGTCCAGTCCGTCTTTCCGGAAGCCTTTTTTCTGCCCTGCTCGGCAAGTGCCTTTGCTATATCTCTGTAGCTGCTACCGTCAAGGAACATACTGTATATCATGCGTATCGTTTCTGCTTCCTCGGGAACTATCCTCGGTTCGCCGTCCTCACCTTTCTCGTAACCGAGCGTTGTGCTGTAGTGCATCGAGAAGTTTCCCTGCTCGAAGGAGCGCCGTATGCCCCATGTGACGTTTTTGCTTATACTCTCGGATTCCGCCTGAGCGAACCATGAGAACAGCGTTATGAGCATCTCGTCCGTCTGCTCGAGAGTATTGATATTCTCCTTGTCGAAGATGACTGCTATACCGAGGGATTTAAGTTCGCGGACATATTGCAAACTTTCCACCGTATTGCGAGCGAAGCGGCTGAACGACTTGGCGAGTATTATGTCGATCCTGCCCTGTCTGCAATACCGAAGCATTTTCATGAATTCCGGACGTTTCTTTGCCTGAGTTCCGGTTATGCCCTCGTCCGCGAAGACTTTGACCTTTTTCCAGCCCTCATGCGAATCAATGCACTCCGTGAAGAAGCTGCACTGTGCCTCGTAGCTGTTGATCTGGTCATCCTGGTCGGTCGAAACTCTGCAATATGCTGCGACACGCTTTATTGTATCAATGCCGCAGGATATTTCTTCCTTTGGCTTTGCCGGGATCACGGTCACACGCATATCCGTCTGTGCTTTGGTAAGCATATCTGTCACTCTCCTTGCGAGGAAATTATCACACCGTTGACAAGCTCGGCGCTTATATCGCCGTTG
The DNA here is from genome assembly GCA_017479645.1 of Ruminiclostridium sp. Taxonomy (GTDB): domain Bacteria; phylum Bacillota; class Clostridia; order Oscillospirales; family Ruminococcaceae; genus Ruminiclostridium_E. Next base: position 14,681 of record JAFVBZ010000104.1, read on the forward strand.
TCAATGATTATATACTTTACTACGCTTTTTACAAGCTCTATATCAAACTCCGCTGTCGGCTCCTGCCTTGTAAGTGTTTCTATCAGCGGTATTGTCTTATCTCTGTTATCATAAGGGCAATCGTTATATCTCAGCGAGGCCGCTTCAAATATCAGCTTTTCAAGCTGCTCTGTATCTGCGTCCGGATCCTGCATCAGCGTTCTTATCTTATCGTCTGCGGCTATAGTTTCTCTGGAAGGAGTGTACTCATAGTTTCCTTTTGGCGCTGCGAGTGTCGGATCGGATATCAGCGAATTGATAATCTGTACTATCGCAGTCCTTATCTTCTCGGTGCTGATGCGTGGTTTCCTGCCTTTTATCATACTCCGGAGAGTCTTTGTAACATCATCTGCCGTGTTCATTCTATCGTATCGTTCATCGGCAATAGCCCTGACAGCGTCAAATGTGGCGTTATCAATGATTGGTGGGTATTCCGAAGTACCTGTATACTTTTTGTTTTCAATTATCCGCTTGACCATGTTCAAAGTCCAAACGGGCTTGTCCACGTTATATGGAACAGTCATCACATCGGCTATATCTTTCAGAGACATTCCGTTGAGATACATCTTATATATCATCACAACCGCTTCGGATTCCGAAGGCTCGGCAATGTATCTGCCCTTCTTCATCATATATCCGAACGGAATGTTTCTGATCTTTTTCATTACTTTCACAGCCTTTCTGTAAACTCCATTTCTCCGATGAGCCTGAATTTCAGCTCTGTATCGGACATTGCGGTTATTTTCTCAACTGTCATCTCAAATGTACTTTCTTCAAAGCTGTACATTATATCCCCGTCCGTGACCGTGTCCATGAGATCCGACAGCCTGTCCGCTCTGTCCGCAAGCTCGTCCGTATCCACCGCCGCGGTCATCATCTTACGCAGTCTTTTTATCTGAGCCTCGGCTTCCTTTTTCTGTCCGTTGTATAGCTCTGCGGAGAGTATCCCGCTTTCATATAGCCTTGTCACTTGGTTTATTCTGTCTCTCGCGGCTATAAGGTCACTCCGTACTGTAAGCAACTGTCTGTTTCCGGCTTGTTTTTTCATTATGAGATCTTCGAGCTGCCGTATCGTCGGGGCGAGTATTATTTCGGCATTGCATTTCAGCTTATTGAACAGCCGTATGTATGCGTCCTTAATATCCGATTCCGGGATAGCTTTTATCGGGCAGTTATCGGAATTGGTGTTATGATTGGCACACGTCCAATAAGTCCTGCCGTTTACAATCTTTCGCTTGAATGTATGACCGCAGTTTCCGCACACTATCATCTTTGTGAAGATGTGGGTCTGTCTCTGCCACTTGTTCCCCTCTCTGCGTAACATAAGCTCCTGCACCGCATGAAAGGTTTCTTTATCTATGATAGGCTCCTGCGTTCCCTCAACATAGTATTTCGAAAGCTCTCCGTTATTGCGTTTTCCCTTGAACGGAAGCATTTCTGTTGTGTATGTCTTTTGGAACAGCGAGTCGCCGATGTATTTTTCATTTTTAAGGATATACCGTATTTTTCCGGCGTTCCACTTATCTCCTGTTTCTTCGGTAAGCATTTCCGAGATCGCAAGCCGTCCGTATCCGCTTAGATAAAGATCGAATATCTTTCTGACGATCTCAGCCTCTGACGGGTTCACGATATATTTTCTGTCCTTGTATATGTAACCGTAGGCGGTAAGATTACACACATAGGTTCCATTTTCCATGCGCCTGCGGATCCCCCATCTGACATTCTTGGATATGGACAGCGACTCGTTCTGTGCTGCCATTCCGAATATCGTTACAAGCATTTCTCCGTCAGTCTTGGCGGTATCGATGTTGTTTTCCTCGAAGTAAACGGATATTCCGAGCTGCTTCAGCTCACGAACCGCTTCGAGGCAATCTTTTGTGTTACGAGCGAATCTCGTCACGGATTTAACTATGACCCTGTCAAACTTATGCTTGCGGGCATCATTCATCATGCGGTTGAACTCGTCACGCTTATCAAGACAAGTTCCGGTGATGCCCTCGTCTGCATATATCTCCGTCAGCATCGTATTGACGCTGTTTTCAGCTATCTGACTATAATATCTGTATTGTGCCGAGAAGGAATGGCGCTGATCTTCGCTGTCGCTCGATACTCTTATGTATGCTGCAAGTCGTGTGATGATACTTACATCAGTCTTTGCCTGTATCTTAGTTACTACCATACGATCAGCCCTTTCTTTTCGTATTTATTACAGTACACAATACCACATTTCGTTCTGTATTGGTATTACCAATGTGGACAGATTTATCCCTGCATTTCTGTGCAGATCGCCGCACATTCTTCTTTCAGCTCATCTGCCATAGCTGCCGTTAATGTTCCGTCCGCAAGAAGCGTGTTTATTATAGAGCAGCAGCCATTAAATGTGAGCTTGATTTCATCGTTTAAAAATATATACTTGTTCATTCTCGCACTCCGTGAAAACATACAGACCGCAGCCCTGCGTAATTACAGGGCTGTGATCTGATCATATATATCAGCGGAACAGCAATAACCGTTCCGCTGTATTGCCTGTAAGTTGTTCCGGCATATTTGTCCCCGACACCCCTGCCAGCACTCCAAATTATGGAGCTTCCGGGAATATATCGGGCTGCCGCCGGCGCGGCATCATGGGACTCTCACCCCCGCATGGTTCTCATGTGGCTGCCCTCATTGCTTGAGGCTGTGACTGGACAGAAGTATCATTGTACCCTCTTGCTTTTCATCGCACGAACAGCGGTTGCCGCCCACTGCCCGGGATCTTACTCTGCGACTTCTTCATTAACGGACGGATCTGAATTGTCGAGCTGTACGCTCTTGGCAAAAGCTGCCTCGCTTATCCTCGCTTGTAATGCCGAACATCGCTTTCATTTCCCGC
>JAFVBZ010000017.1 GCA_017479645.1 Ruminiclostridium sp.
CGCTGAAAGAGTGGTACAAGCTTTATCCGAAGAAGTTCCAGAACAAGACGAACGGCATTACTCCACGCCGCTGGCTTGCACTTTGCAACAAGGAGCTTTCCGCACTTATCAACGAACTCAACAAGGGCAGCGAGTGGATGACCAACCTCGAAGACCTCCAGAAGCTCAAATGGTTCGCGGACGACAAGCACGAGCTTCAGCGCTTTATGGACATAAAGCACGAGAAGAAGGTGCAGCTTGCGAACTACATCAAGGAGCATGAGGGCGTTGAGATCGACCCGAACAGCATATTTGATATACAGATCAAGCGTCTGCACGAATACAAGCGCCAGCTTCTGAACGCATTCGGCATTCTCTATATCTACTACGGCATCAAGGACGGTTCTATCAGGAATTTCTATCCGACGACATTCATTTTCGGTGCGAAGTCGGCTCCCGGATACCGCAGAGCAAAGGCGATAATCAAGTACATCAATGAGATCGGAAGGATCGTAAATGAGGATCCCGACACCCGCGATCTTCTCAAGGTAGTATTTGTGCAGAACTATCGTGTATCTTATGCGGAGAAGCTTGTTACGGCAGCCGATGTTTCCGAGCAGATATCCACTGCGGGTACAGAAGCGAGCGGAACCGGCAATATGAAGCTGATGCTCAATGGTACGGTAACGCTGGGAACGCTTGACGGCGCGAATGTGGAGATCGTCAAGGAAGCCGGCAAGGAGAACAACTACATCTTCGGCGCTACTGTCGAGGAGCTTGAAAGCATAATGAAGATCTACGATCCGCGCTACACGGTAGAGAAGGACCCGAAGATCGGCAGGGTTATCCGCAGCCTTATCGACGGCACTGTAAGTGACGGCGGCAGCGGCGATTTCCGCGAGCTTTACTTCTCGCTCATGGACGGTGCGCACTGGCACAGAGCCGATAATTATTATCTTATCGGAGATCTTGACAGCTACGTTAAGGCAAAGCTCAAGCTTAACAAGGACTATACCGACAAGTTCGCTTTTGCGAAGAAGTGCTGGATGAATATGGCTTGCGCAGGCAAGTTCAGCTCCGACAGAACTATCTCGGATTACGCAAAGGAGATCTGGAAGATAGAGAAAGTAAAGATTTAAGAGACTTTAGAGAGACTTTTGAGAGATTTGAGAGATTTGAGAGAAGGGGCTCTGCCCCTGTGACCCCGCAAGCCCCCTTTAAAAAAGGGGGCTTGACCCCCTAAATAAATGCAGTATTTCAGAGATTCATCAGTGGGTCACTCTGCAAGAAATGAATGGGGGTTGGCAAAAACTCCGATAGTAAATAAAACTGCTTGTTGTTAAGGTCACAACAAGCAGTTATTTTTATTATTTGAAGCGCGTATCGAATTTCCGTGGTACGGGATTTATTTAGGGTGTCCAGCCCCCTTTTTTAAAGGGGGTTGGCGGGGTGTTGAGGGGCAGAGCCCCTTCTTAAAAATCTCTCAAATTTCTCTTCTATCCAAAGATCGCCATAAGCGCACCGGCGGCAACAGCGGAGCCGATAACGCCGGCAACGTTCGGACCCATAGCGTGCATGAGCAGGAAGTTCGAGGGATCCTCTTCCTGACCGACCTTCTGCGAAACACGGGCTGCCATAGGAACAGCGGAAACTCCGGCTGAACCGATAAGCGGGTTGATAGTGCCGCCGGACAGCTTGTTCATAAGCTTTGCGAGAAGTACGCCGCAGGCAGTACCTACGCAGAATGCGAGAAGTCCGAGTACGATTATCATTATCGTGCGTATGCTGAGGAAGTTGTCTGCCGTTGCAGTAGCGCCGACAGTCGTGCCAAGCATTATGACGATTATGTTCATAAGTTCGCCGGAAGCTGTCTTTACAAGTCTGTCAACAACTCCGCTCTCCTTGAACAGGTTGCCGAGCATGAGCATTCCGACCAGCGGAGCGGCAGAGGGAACGATAAATGCAACGATTACCGTGACTGCTATCGGGAAGATTATCTTCTCGGTCTTGGAAACGCTGCGGAGCATTCCCATTTTTATAGAGCGCTCTTTCTTCGTTGTGAGTGCTTTCATTATCGGCGGCTGGATAACCGGTACAAGCGCCATGTATGAGTACGCCGCGACTGCTATCGAGCCCAGCAGTTCGGGCGCAAGCTTCGATGTCAGCCATATCGCCGTAGGTCCGTCAGCACCGCCTATGATACCGATAGACGCTGCCTGTGCAAGGGAGAAGTCAACGATGCCGGTAGCCGAAAGTGCGCAGGCACCGAGGAATGTAAAGAAGATACCGCCCTGTGCGGCAGCCCCGAGGAAGAAGCTCTTCGGGTTTGCGATAAGGGGTCCGAAGTCGGTCATACAGCCGATACCGAGGAAGATAAGCGGCGGGAAGATGCCACATTTTACGCCTAAGTACAGAACATCGAGTATGCCGCCGTCGTGAAGGACTGTCGCATACGGTATGTTGGTGGTCATGAAGAATTCGGGGTGGTAAAGCTCAGCGCCGGGAAGATTGGTGAGCGCCATACCGAAAGCTATCGGAAGCATCAGCATAGGCTCGTACTGCTTTACGATCGCAAGATACATAAGAAAGAACGAGATAAGGAGCATTACGCCCTGCTGCCATGTTATATTGCAGAATGCCGACTACTGCCAGAGCGTTTGTATTGTTTCAAGAAATGTCTCTATCATTGCCTTTATCCCCTCCTCAGTTTATAAAGCCGCGCATATTGTCGGCAATTCCTGCCGCGCTCCAGCCGGAACGTGCAGTCCTCGGACGCTTTATGCTTGCTATGCGGTACTGCTTGCCCTCGGCTTCGCCGTAGGCAGCTATCGCTGCGGCAATAACGGCAATGATCTCATCGTCGTCCTCTTCCTCGTACTCGGTCTCGGATACGGCTGATGCCTGAACCGGTGCGGGAGCGGAAGGCTTCTTTGTTTCGGCGGCTTTCTTTGCGGCAGCTTCTTCCGCGGCTTTCTGCGCCTTCTTCTGCTGCAGGTTTCCTATTCCCTTGAATACTTTTCCGAAAAGCCAAAGGAAAAGGACAAGTATCGCAAGTATAAGGAATACTACCACAAGTCCCGTTACGACTGTCGAACCTATGAGTCCCCAGTCAAGTTCCTGAGCCGCAAGAACGGCTGACAAATTAGTAACCATATCTTATCCCCTTTTCATAAGGTGTTGTTATTCAAAAATCTATTCTATTATACTACAATATCACATAAATTTCAAGGGATTTTTCAAATTTTGGAGACGGTTTTAAAATTTTCGTCATTTTTCCGCTTACTGCTTGAAAATTAAGATGATTTATGTTATTATAAAGTGTAATTGTATAATGGTAAACTATGCAAACATTTTTTCGGAGGATAAAATGAAAACAGCAAGATTAAAAATACCGGCTGCCGTTCTCGCAATAATCATGTCGCTGTCCGGGTGTTACTTTTTCCCGGAGGAGGAAAAGCTCCTGGATCCTCCGGTAATAGCGCCGGACGAGGTGGCGTATTCCACTTTCACCGCGCGGCGGAAGACTATTGAGAGCACTATAAATGTCACCGGCTATGTCAAGTCGAAGAAGGAAGCCGAGTGCTACTTCACCGCTTACACCGGTCAGATAAAGAACGTCTATGTCCGCGCAGGGGAATTTGTCAATGAAGGCGATCTTATCGCGGAGATGAATGTCGGTGAGCTGGAGTACCTGCTTGAGATACAGAAGCTTGAAGTGGAGGCGGCACAGCTCCGCTATTCCTCAAGCGGTTCGCAGGCGGATAAGCTCGATCTTGAGATAGCGCAGAGCACTCTTGAAATGTACCAGGCGCGCTATGACGGGGCAAAAGTGTTCGCGCCCATGAGCGGTCAGGTCTCCTATGTATATAAGATAGATCCCGGCACGGAGTTTGACCCGTACAAGGTAATAGCGAGGATCGTGGATCCGGAAGACCTTTATGTCGCGGCAAGCTATGACGGCGATGCGAAGGATTTCGAGGTGGGTGACAAGGTGACTGTCACCGTGGAGTCGGACGAGTACGGCTGTACCGTATATTATACGCCCCATGAAGCCGCAGCTGACGGAGCCGACGACAAGAAAGCGCTCTACGCCGATTTCGACAGCGCTGCGCCCTCATTTGCGTATCTCGGCGCGATAGCGAATATCAGGAAAGTAAAGTCCGTTTCGGAGAACGCGGTGGTCATTCCGAAGAATCTTGTCAGGACCGACGGCGACAGAACTTATGTCCAGGTCTTCGAGGACGGGCAGAAGAAGGAAAAGGACGTTGTGCTCGGTATAACGAATGCAACGGAAGCAGAGATAACCGAAGGTCTTGATGCAGGAGAAGCCGTTATCATAAGATAATATGCTTCCCGGATCGCACACCAAAAAACGGGTGCAGCGTTACGCTGCCGCAGGTCAAGGGCGCGCAGCCCTTGTGCCGTCTGCAAAGACAACGCGCAAGCGCTTTGCACATAAGATAAACCGCTTCCGACAGGAGAAAATAAATTGTTTACACTACTATTCAGAAAAATGCGCAAGACCAAATGGATGGTTTTGTGCCTGTTTATCGGATTTCTGATGGCTGCGGGAATGATGAGTACCGTGCCGATATATATGGACGCGTCGCTCCAGCGTACCCTTATCAAGGATATGGAGTCGTACCAGCTCAGCTCCGGCGAGTTCCCCGGAATATATGCTGTCGAGCGCAGTTTTGCGGAATCGGTGAGCATGACCGAGCGGCTCAAGGAGATAAACGAGCTGCCGGATACCGTCAGGGGCAGGGTGAATTATCTGCCGATACCGGTGGGTGCTTCAAAGACTGTCGTTTACGACAATATGCTGTACCTTTCCACGGGCGGCACAAAAGGCACTTCCAACACAAGAATGAAGCTTGCGGCAATGACCGGCTTTGACGGGCATATAAGCATTACCGACGGGCGAATGTTCTGTGACGGCGGCATTGCGGAGGACGGTGTATATGAGGCAGTTGCGAATGAGACAGCTCTCCGTAACCTCGGTGTGACACTCGGCGGGGAATACCCGGTAAAGGGCGGAGATACCAGCGCCGGCGATATGACCGTGCGCATCGTCGGCATCTTTGAGCAGTCCGATCCCAACGATATCTACTGGTCAGAGAAAATGGACGGCTATGCAAGCGCTCTCATCACGGACTACAGCTGCTTCTGCGGAAAGCTCACAGCGGACGGAGCGGTTAAGCCGGCAGATATAGAAGTCCGCTATGCTCTCGATTATCAGAAAATGGATATGAACGATCTCGCCTTCGCTGTTAAGGCGATAGACGAGGACGCGGAATACTTCCCCACGCTGAACTGCAAGTTCACCATGGGTGTGCTGAACATCTGGAAGAACTACGCCAAGGAAGCCGAGAAGCTCCCCGGCATACTCTGGGTGCTCCAGATACCCACAATGGTGATGCTGGCATTCTACCTGTTCATGGTTTCAAGGCTCAATGTCGAGCAGGAAAAGAACGAGATAGCCGTGTTCAAGAGCAGGGGAGCGGGGTCAATGCAGATCTTCGGAATGTACGCGCTTGAAGCCGGCATTCTCGGACTTGTGACACTTGTGACCGCGCCTTTCCTCGGACTTGTGATGTGCAGGTTCCTCGGCGTTTCGGACGGATTCCTTGAATTTGTCAACAGGACGGGCATCTCTGCGAAGATAACGTCCGGCGCCCTGCTGTATTCGCTTATCGCGGTGGTGATATTCTTTGCGGCGACGATGATACCGATAATCCCGGCATCAAAGCTCTCCATAGTGCAGTACAAACAGAGCAGGACAAAAGTCGTGAGAATGTCGCTCTGGGAAAAGACGGGAATAGATTTCCTGCTTATCGCGGCGGCGATAGTGTTCTATGCGTTTTATACCGCCGACGAGCAGATCTCGGAAGTATCTACCGGAGACATCAACCCGATGTTCTTCATATTCTCAACCTGCCTTATATTCGGACTGGGACTGCTTTTCATACGAATTTACCCATATCTGCTCAATCTTATATATATAACGTTCAAGCCGCTGTGGACGCCCTCACAGTATATGGCGATAACCACGGTATGCCGTTCACAGGGCGGCAGAGAGCGCTTTCTGATGCTGTTCCTTGTGGTGACATTCTCACTTGGCATCTTCTCCGCAAATACTGCCCGCACGATCAACGATCAGAAGGAAGACCGCATACGCTATGCCGACGGAGCGGACATCGTGCTGAAGGAGTACTGGCTTGAAGCTACCTCCCCCGAGCCCAGCGCACAGGTCTCCGGGTATGTGGAGCGGGATTTTGAGCGTTTCGAGGAGCTGGAAGGCGTTGAGACTGCAACGAAGGTACTCGTGAACAAGAAGGCGAAGGTGACTGTCGGCAGCAAGACCGAGAACAGTGTCACTCTTATGGCAGTGGAGCCGTACAAGTTCGCCAACACAGCATGGTTCAGGAACGATCTGCTCCCGGTGCATTGGTGGAACTACATCAAGGCTTTGCAGGACTACCCCTCCGGCATCATAATCTCGCGTGCGCTTGCCGACAAATACGAGATACAGCTGGGCGACGCGATAGATGTGAAGTGGTCTGCGAATGAGAAGATAAGCGCCCCGGTGCTTGCTGTGGTGGACTACTGGCCGGGCATAAACCCGAATGTTTCCGCGAATACCGGCAAGAACAGCAAGAAATCCGCAAAGAGCGAGGAGACCGGCGAGGAAGAGGAGGAGCTTATCACCTCTTACGCCGTGAACTGCTTTGCGATAATGAACTATTACTATACAAGCTCGGTGTCCGATCTGGAGCCGTACGAAGTGTGGATAAAGCTTAAGGACGGTGCGTCGAGTTCCGCGCTTTATGCCGACATTTCCGCGAAGAGAATGCCGATCGAGAAGATAACCGACGCGTCGCAGCAGCTCATCACCGTCAAGAACCAGCCCCAGCTTCAGGGAATGAACGGTGCGCTTACACTCAGCTTTGTGGTCATAATGATAATGACGGTTATCGGATTTCTGATATACTGGATACTGTCGATAAGGAGCAGGACGCTCCAGTTCGGCATACTCCGCGCAATGGGTGTGACATTCCGCGAGATCGTGGGAATGATCGGGTATGAACAGATACTCGTATCGGGCGTGTCGCTTGCGATGTCGTTCGTGATAGGCGGTATAACCAGTGATATCTTCGTACCGCTGTTCCGTTCGATGTACAATCCCGCGGATCAGGTGCCGCCGTTCCTTGTTGCGGCATCGCAGAGCGATTATATCAAGCTTTATGTTATCATCGTGCTCATGCTCGGCGGCGGATTTGCGATCCTCGGCGCGCTTATAAAGAAGATCAATATCAACAAGGCTCTCAAACTCGGTGAAGATTGATAATAAAAGATAAAACTGCAAAAATGGAGACAAGTTATATGACATTACGCGATGCTGACATAGGTCAGACAGTCAGAATTGAAAAAGTCGGAGGAAGCGGCGCTCTGCGTCAGCACTTCCTTGACATGGGAGTTATTCCCGGCACCGAGATAACGCTTGTGCAGTACGCACCAATGGGCGATCCTATGGAGCTGCGTCTGCACGGCTACGAGCTTACTCTTCGCCTTGAAGACGCGGCGCAGATAGAGGTCTGTCCGCTTCCCGGCAAGATACAGGCACAGGTGCGCAAACAGGGCGAACCGCTTCCGGAGAAGGAAAGCTCCGGGGATACGAATCCGAAGGCTATGTTTGCTTCCGAGCACCCCGGTCTCGGCGAAGGCGGTAAATTTCACCCGAAAGGAAGCGGAGATCCGCTCCCGAAAGGCACCACGATAAAAATGGCGCTCGTCGGCAATCAGAACAGCGGCAAGACTACGCTGTTCAACCGTCTTACCGGCTCAAACCAGCATGTCGGCAATTTCCCCGGTGTTACCGTTGACAGAAAAGACGGTACGATAATCGGGCATCCGGACTGCGTTATAACCGATCTCCCCGGAATCTACTCAATGTCCCCGTACAGCAGTGAGGAAATTGTTTCGCGGAATTTCGTGCTTGACGAGAAGCCGCACGCGGTAATAAACATTGTCGATGTCACGAACATAGAAAGAAATCTCTACCTTACATATCAGCTGCTCGAAATGGATATACCGGTAGTTGTTGCGCTGAATATGATGGACGAACTTACCGCAAACGGCGGCGGTGTTGACGTAAATGAAATGGAGAAGCTGCTGGGAGTGCCGGTAGTACCGATATCCGCGGCGAAAAACGAGGGCATAGAAGAGCTTGTGGAACACGCGGTGCATATCGCGTACTACCGCGAAAAGCCGGAGAACCGCGATCTCTGCGACAAGCAGCATAAGAACGGCGCTGTTCACCGCTGTATGCACAGCATCGAGCATCTAATCGAGGATCACGCGGAGAAAGCGGGACTGCCCCTTCGCTTCTCGGCAAGCAAGGCTGCCGAGGGGGATCAGCTGATAATAGAGCGGCTCGGACTGGAGAAAAACGAGCTGGAGACTATCGAGCATATCGTACAGCAGACCGAAGCGGAGAGCGGACTTGATATCAACGCTGCGGTGGCGGATATGCGGTTCTCGTTCATTTTCAATCTCTGCGGGTCTTCGGTGATAAAGCCCCGCGAGAGCCGGGAACATCTCCGGAGCCGAAGGATAGACCGCATACTTACAGGAAAATACACGGCTATACCGTTCTTTATCCTTATAATGCTGCTGATATCGTTCCTTACGTTCAACGTAATAGGGGCGTTTTTGCAGGGACTCATCGAACTCGGTGTAGGAACCCTTACCACGCTTGTGGACGATGCGCTTACAGCTGCGAACGTGAACGAGGTTATCCACGGGCTTATCGTGGGCGGCATATTCGAGGGTGTCGGAAGCGTATTAAGCTTCCTGCCGATAATAGTTACTATGTTCTTCTTCCTTTCGATACTGGAGGACAGCGGTTATATCGCCCGTGTCGCATTCTTTATGGATAAGCTGTTGAGGAAGATCGGTCTTTCCGGACGCAGCATAGTGCCTATGCTGATCGGATTCGGCTGTTCGGTGCCGGCGGTAATGGCGACGCGCACAATGCCGAGTGAGCGGGACAGGAAGATGACGATACTGCTGACGCCGTTTATGAGCTGCTCGGCGAAGATGCCGATATACGGGTTTGTGATCGACGCGCTTTTCCCTGATATAGGCTGGCTGATCTACATAGGACTTTATTTTCTCGGCATAGTCCTTGCGATACTTGCGGCGCTTCTGTACAAGAGCACCGCGTTCAAGGGCGAAGCAGTGCCGTTTGTAATGGAGCTGCCGAATTACCGTCTGCCGGGCGTTAAGAATGTACTGCATCTCATGTGGGACAAGGCGAAGGACTTCCTTCAGAGGGCATTTACGGTAATACTGATAGCATCGCTTGCAGTCTGGTTCCTCCAGAGCTTCGATCTGTCGATGAAGCTTACCGCGGACACCGGGAACAGCATTCTCGCGGCGGCAGCCGGAATACTTGCACCGATAATGGCTCCCCTCGGACTTGGCGACTGGCAGATACTTGTTGCGCTTGTTACGGGATTTATGGCGAAGGAGAGCGTCGTTTCAACGCTGGAGATACTCTATACCGGCGGTGCGGCAGCGGCAATGACCACTCTCACAGCGCTCTCGTTCCTTGTTTTCTCGCTCATCTATACTCCCTGCGTTGCGGCGATAGCTGCGATAAAGCGGGAGCTCGGCGGCAAGTGGGCGGCGTTTGTGGTCGTATGGCAGTGTGCGGTGGCGTGGCTGATCGCGTTTATCGTGCATTTTATCGGAATAATGCTCGGAGGTGTGTGAATGAGCGCGGTAGATATCATACTCATCGTTGTTATAGTTGCTGCCGTTGCTGCGGCGATAGTGTTCCGTGTAAGAGCCGTGAAGCGCGGCAAAAGCTGCTGCGGCGACTGTTCGCGCTGTTCGCAGCGAAAAAAGGATTGAAACAAAAACAAGAGGGGCTTACCGGTCTGACCGGCGCCCCTCTTTTATTATGCGTTATTTCGTATTCAGAAGATCAGTATCTCTGCGCAGACAAAATCAAGTAATTTCGTCACGATTCAGATATGCGCGCAGAGCGCGCTCCACAATTGTGAATTGTGCATTGTGAATTGTGAATTGTGAATTTGTATAGTATCAGCGGTCTTTCGAAGGTTCGGTAGCTTCGTATCTGATACGGATATCCGGAAGCTTTGTGATCGTCGTGTAGGAGTTCATCTGCCAGTCGCTGCCGTCCTTCGGGTCATTCTCGCCGGAAGCGGGAGGAGCGAAGATCTTCAGCGTAAGTCCCTTTGCTCCGTCAAGCGGCTTGTCGAAGAATGCGCTCATAAGGTCTATGGTCTTTACTTTCGGGGATCTGTAGAACCAGCGTCCGTTGATCTCCAGCATAAGGTTCAGTTCTTCCTCGAATGTTACTTCGCAGAATACGGGATTTTTCTCGAAATTTATCGCAATTGCAAGACCTTCCGCGTCCTCGGAACCGCCCCATCTGAGCTTTACGGGAAGCTCGGCATTCTCACCGACTTTCATTTTCGGCTGGAAGAAGCTGTCGCCGAGGATCTCGCGGTATGTCCGCATTATAGGCTGCTCGATGCCGACATTCTGATTGTTCGGGTCTTCGATCTCAAGTCCGAGTCTTCCTCTGTCGCGGAACTGGTACAGTGTAAATCCGGTGAGCCACCTGTCCTTGTCATTCTTCAGCATATCGCAGAAGATCTTCAGCATTTCCGCCTGCTCATAAGGACCGGTAACATCTCCGTCCGCATTGAGCTCGCTCAGCACCATAGGCTTTACCTTGCCGCCGCAGAGTTCAACAAATCTCGCGTGGCTGCGCTTTGCCATATCGTAAATGTCCTTTACAGCGGAACGGCTGTGGGAATTTCCGCCTTTCTCCGCAATGTCGTAAGGCCAGCCCCAGTGCAGAGCCATATACTTGTCAACAGACCATACGTCCGTTGCGCGCACGGCATCTGCGAATTCCTCTTCCTTCTCGATCTTGTTTTCCGCAGGGTTCTCGACTCCGCCCGCGCAGAGGATCGTGCTTACGTTGGGTGCGTATTCCTTTAAGATGTTGTGGAATTTAACGTAGAAATCGGCGATCTCCTTGTAAGTCGCACGCTTTGTGAATGAGAACCAGTTTCCGGTTGCTTCATGGTTGATGCGGATCTGCATACGTCCGAAAGTGGAGAGATCCTTTGCGATAGCCACGAGATGTTCATCGGGAACATTCGGGTCTATGGTAAGGGTGAGGATAACGTCCTGACCGTGGGCGCGCACTTCGCGCATATACTTGAACGGCTCGTCCGAAAGATCACCGTTTATGCCGCCCTTGTATGTGAAGTAGTCATCGTAGGGGTAATCCCACGCGAAGGAAACTTCCTTGTCCTTGCAGGCTTCACTGATGCGCTGCGGCCATTCCTTGTCGAGCGGGTAATAACAGTACATAAGGCTGATCGCTCGGTGAGGTCTGCCGAGGCGGTTGAGGATATAGTCCTGATCGACGTATTCGCCGCGCTCGCTTCCGTCGCCGAGGTCAAGTGCGCAGTCAGCAGGTCCCATGTGTATCTTGTAGATGCTGTTGTCCATTTTTCATGTCCTCCGTTATCCATTTGTGAAAACGATTACTGTACAGGTATTATAACATATAAAACTATAATTTGCAATATCTTTTTGAAATATTTTACCGGAATTTCCCTGCAAAGATTTCCGTCTGATACAGACGAAAATTATTGCATAATACGGCAGAAAATGCAGAAAAATAATATCACCACGGAGAACATATCCGAAAAAGAAAGGTGATATATATGAACAGTTTTGTAAAAATGGTGCTTGTGCTGGTAGCGGTTATACTTTGTGCTGCAACAGCCCAGGCGTCGATCGATAACGAAGATATGCAGGTCTATTCGCAGACAGGCTCGTCCGGTACGGAAGTCGAGGAGATACAGCGCGTACTTAAGGAACGCGGTCTTTTCACCGGAGAGATCACCGGATATTACGGCGAACAGACCCGCCAGGCAGTAACAAAGTTCCAGAAACAGCAAGGACTGAAACAGACGGGCATAGCCGATGAGACTACTCTTAAAAGGCTCGGGATAACTATCGGTACAGTTCCGGAAGCGACTGACGCGAACATCAATCTGCTGGCGCGAATGATCTCTGCGGAGGGCAGGGGAGAGTCGTATGTCGGTCAGGTCGCTATCGGTGCGGTGATATGCAACCGCATAGAGCACCCCTCGTTCCCGGACACACTTGCCGGAGTTATCTATCAGAACGGTGCATTCAGCGCGATCAATGACGGTCAGTTCAACGAGCCTGTGGCGGAGAGCGCGTATCAGGCAGCCCGTGACGCGCTTGCGGGCTGGGATCCGACAGGCGGAGCGATATACTATTACAACCCCGCCAAGACCAGCGACACTTTCATTTATTCGCGCCCTGTAATATCGGTCATCGGAGATCATCGTTTCTGCACCTGACATTCATGCTCGAAGCTCCCGCAAGCTGTACTTTGTCAATTTTGCGGGAGTTTTTGCATATATTCTACAAAATTATCATTAATAGGTTGAATTTTTATGAAAATAATGATATAATCTTATTGGCAGGATATGCCAATAATTTATTGTGAAAGGAAAGTATATTATGCAGTACGAGATCAAGGGCACACCGCTGCCCGTAGTAATCATGCAGCTCGAAAACGGCGAGAAGATCAAGACAGACAAGGGTGCAATGAGCTGGATGTCTCCGAATATGGAGATGTCCACAAATGCAGGCGGAAGCGTCGGCAAAGCATTCGGCAGAATGTTCTCCGGAGAATCGATGTTCCAGAATGTATATACCTGCACAGGCGGTCCCGGATTGTTTGCGGCAGCTTCGAGCTTCCCCGGTGAGATCCTTGCGGTACAGATCTCTGCAGACAGGACTATAGTAGCGCAGAAATCCGCATTCCTCGCAAGTGAAGAGGGCGTTGAGATGTCCGTACACTTCCAGAAGAAGGCTGGTGCCGGCTTCTTTGGCGGTGAAGGCTTTATTCTCCAGAAATTCACCGGAAACGGAATGGTGTTCCTTGAGATCGACGGAAGCATAGTGGAATATGAGCTTGCTGCCGGTCAGTCTATGCTGGTAGATACCGGAAACCTTGCTGCCATGGACGCAACCGTATCAGTGTCTGTTGAATCCGTAAAGGGCATAGGCAACGCGCTCTTCGGCGGCGAAGGCTTCTTCAATACAAAGCTCACAGGACCCGGAAAGATCTGGCTCCAGACCATGCCGAGAAACGTAATGGCGGGCGCACTTGCTCCGTATATCGCTACAAATAAATAATCGCAGATGTCGCTCGCGCTCGAGATCGGTCGCGCACGGCGCTCGAGAAGGGTCGCGCACGGCGCTCGAGACTGGGGGCACCCCTTTTGTGAACAAAAGGGGCTTCCCCCAGACCCCCTCCTCAAAAAACTTTA
>JAFVBZ010000105.1 GCA_017479645.1 Ruminiclostridium sp.
GCTGCGGGGGGCTTGTTCCTGTTAGTCCTGTACCGTATCAGAGGGCGCTGTCCGCTCAATCTATCAATTGCCCCGCACAAAGCGTCTGCTCACGTTTGTAAAGGGGTCTGTATAGATTCTGCGCCTGTTGAGGGATTGTTTTTGTGGGGTGGAATGTCGCAGAGTAAAGCTACCCGAGGTGCTTCACCCGTCAATAGAAGAATATCGCTACGCAAAACGCCGCGGGGTGTCTCCCCTTTAGAGGGGAGGTGGCACGAAGTGCCAGAGGGGCTGACCGACAGACTCGTCCCCCGCCTCGGTTAGTTATTCTCTGCTGAATTTAAGAAAAGACTGCTGAAATCCGTTGGTTCAGCAGTCTTTAGCTTTCTTTATTACTTTCTTCCTCTCCTGCGCTTATCCTTCTTGATAAGGAGCAGAGAGCCTACCGCGGCGATCGGGATAATGATGCCGGCAGCAACACCCGTTTTCGGGTTGGCGGTATTATTCGCGGAAGGAGCGGAAGTATTTCCTGCCACAGGAACATTTGTTCTGCCGACAGTGCCGTTGTCCGGCTCAACGATCTCTGCGTCATTGCCGAACACTGCGCCGCTTACAACGGAATCGGGGTCTTCCTCTTCCTCGTCCTCAAATGCGGGAGCGCCGCTCTGCGGCTGATCTCCGTAAACATAGATCACGCGTCCGTCCTCACCGTCACGTCCGTCCTGACCGTCCATTCCGTCCTGTCCGTCCTCACCGCGGAGGGATTCGAGCCATTCCTCCTGGGAACCGCGGTAGCCGTTCTGAACTGCGATATCGTATGCCGACGCGCCGACGAGGGAATTGAGCCATTCCTGCTCTGTGCCGCGGAAACCGTTGCGTACTGCGATATCGTAAGCCGACTCACCGGTCTTTCCGTTTGCGGTCATGCGGTTTGCAGCCTCATCTGCGACTGCGGCGATAAACCTGTCAACGCTTCCGTAAGTCCGGATTATCCAGTCGCTTGTATTGTAGTAATTGTTGTAGTAATAGTCGCGCTCATAGCGGAGATCGTCCAGCTCGTCCTCGACTTCCTCTATGCGCTTCTTGAGTGCATTAAGCTGGCTCTGAAGCTCGTAGTTAGTGATGAGGAGCTGATTATCGGTGTATTTCTGTGACGAGCTGATCGCATCGGATTTTGCCTGATCGGTATAATCCTTTGAGTCGGAGTATGCGGAATAGCCCTCGTTCTGCGCATAGTTCTGAAGCTGCTCCACAAGGTTGTTCAGCACGTCGCTGAGCGTTGTATCTCTGCCGACATTGAGGTAGGAGTCGGTGTCATTCATAAATGCGAGGAGATCGGAGATCGTGATGGAATCGTCGGAAAGCTTTTGCTTGCATTCATTAAGACCTGTAAGAATATCGGCAAGGGAAACATCATAGCCCTTTAATTTTTGCTTTACTTCCTCTATCTCGGCGGCAAGATTCTTGTACTCCTCCGATGTTATGCGGCTGAGGAAGTAGCTGATATTGCCGATCTGCGCACTTGTACCGTTCTCGTAGTCATTCATCTCCTTGACTGTCTTTTCAACGAGATCGTCCCAGAGCGCGTTCTTGAGTTCTTCGGCTTCGCGCTCGGAAATACCGATACCGAACGCATTATAGATAGAATCCTTGATTATAGCCTGTGCCTCGTCCGTCTGCATTACCGCTTCCGCAAGTTCTTTCTGATGCACATAAGCCTCATCGGTAAATACGGTCTTGCCGTCCACCGTTGTCTTGCCGAGATAGAAATCATGCACCGCCTTCTCAACATCGGACATAGTAGCGTATTTTACGGTCCCGTCGCCGAGTATCTCTTTCTTTATCTCTTCGGCTTTCTGATCTATGTATTCCTTGACGGTGCTGTTTTCGAGGTCTGATGCGGTAAATCCGAGCTCGGCGGCAATATCGGCTTTGATGATATTGAGCAGGTCATTGCCCTTGAAGTATTCGAGGGACTTGCTGTCATACTTTGATACATAAAGTCCGGAAGAGGTGCCGTTTGAAGATGACATGGCGAATGTCAGCGAAGCGCTCGGATTCGTCTTTATCAGAACAAACGGATCGGTGGTGCTGTTGTTGGAAACGAGAAGCTGATCGTTCGTCTCTACCTCGTACGCGTCGTAAAGCGCTTTTGCGCTGTCAGACCATATCGAATAAACAAGAGTGCCGTAATAACCCACGCTTGTATTGGAAAGCTTTAACTCACCGGTCTTGCCGTAAGTATCCTCGCTAAGCGAAACATTCACAGTCCCGCCGAGGTTTGCTTCAAGAAAGTCCTTGGTAAGAAAAACGCTGTATTTAACGTCCGGAACGCCGCTTACGGTATGTTTGGCAACAAGCTCTATCGCATTTGTATCAAGGTCAAGAACATTGGTATGAGCGCTGAACTTGCTGAATTCCCTGTTAAGCGCACTGATGATCTCCGGAGTAAGGATCGTGTTTTCTCCCATAGCGGCAAGGGAACTGTTATTGCTGATCTCCTGCACCGCAAACGCAGAGATCTTTGCGGTTCTGTCGGGATCGGAGGAAGCCACTCCTGACAGATCAGCATAGTA
The DNA here is from genome assembly GCA_017479645.1 of Ruminiclostridium sp. Classification (GTDB taxonomy): domain Bacteria; phylum Bacillota; class Clostridia; order Oscillospirales; family Ruminococcaceae; genus Ruminiclostridium_E. The sequence goes on from JAFVBZ010000105.1 coordinate 2,556, forward strand.
TATGTCAAGTGCTCCCGCGGCAGAAACGAGCATAAGCGCCGAAGCGGTCACTGCGGCAGTAACAGCGCCGAATGATGAAACTAACTTTCTGATCTTCATTCAAAAGCCGTCCTTTCAAACAAATCAATCTATCTGACCGAGCCTTGTCCTGCAGTAAAAATCCGAACGTCTTGCGTCTGTACGGATCTTTGAACCCACAAAGAAAAGCACCATAAATGCGGCGAAAACCGCGAAAGATATCACATAAGCCTCGCCCTCGCCTGCGATAAGGCGCATCGGGCGTATTATCACCGAGGTGATGATATCGGAGAGCATCTTCTGTACGGCGCTTGCCTGCGATTCCTCGACTGTACCGGGGGTAAGCACCAGCACATAGGGGAAAACGAGGTACATTCCCGCGAAGAGTATGTACAGCCATTGCCGGCAGAATCCCGCAAGCACGGAAGCCTGCGCCCAGACGATCATCATCACGGCGAGTGAAGCGTACCGCAGAAAGACGTTATCTCCTCCCGCAAACAGCCCCGCCGCTATGCCCGACATAAGGCACACAGCGATCTGGGAGCCGAGACTTGTGGAGAAGAAAAGCTCCAGCCTGTCTTTTATAAATGCGGCTGCGGCGGGATTTTCAGCCGCGAGCCTGTCTATCATTCTTGTCATACAGCGATCACCGCCTTCAGCGCCTCGTCATAGCGTTCCGCGCCGAAACCTCCGGCGAACACGGAATAAGCGCAGATACCTGCCGCGATCACGCAGCACGCGATGCCGAAAGTTCTTGCGGCAGTCTTCTTCTTCTCCCGGAACATGAGGGACGAGAACTTCTGCCCAATGTCGAAGGCGTCCGGAACCAAAGGGATCACCGACTGCATCAGCATTATCAGCGCAAGTCCGGAAAGTCTGCCGTCGAACACTGCGGCAAGTGCGAAGCACCCTCCGCAGACGATCTCGGAGATGAGAAGCTCCGATTTTTCGCTCCGTGCGATGAGCAGCGGCTTCATTGCGGCAAGTGCCGCCGCGCCGAGCACCGCAGACACAGCCGAGGGGACCGACAGCGGATACTGCGCGTACTGCCCTGCACCGAACAGACCGTATATCCCGTCAATAATGCCGGGGAACATCACCGCGGCGGCGGCACATACAAAAGACCGCAGCGCGGACATATAAACATTTTTCGAGAAAAGCAGAATGTAAAGGAATACGGGTATCACCGCCGCCGCGTCAAAGCACGCAGCCAGCAGCATTACTGCCGCAAAGCGGAAAAACCGCCGTTCTTCAATGTATTTCGACGCAAACACCGCGATAAGCGCGGCTGTGAATGCGCCCGACCCGGCAAAATAAGCGGGTATAAAGCAAGCCGTAAGGACAACTCCCGCCGCATAGGGCGCGGAGCATCTGCAATAGACCGCAGCGGCGGCAAGCACCGACTGCATCACAGCGATCACCAGCGGGAAAACCACAGGCTCCCGCGTAAAGACCGCGCATATCTTCATCAGCAGGACAAACGCGGGCGGGGCGTTCATCACCGCGATATTGTCGTAAGAAACGATCTCCGCGGCGGCACCTATGTAGGAAAGGCGCTGCTCCTCGGTGCCGATCGGACCGCCGAGTGCGCATATCCCGCACACAGCGAATACAGCCGCACCCGTTACAATGCTGAAAGCGAGCCTGTAACCGCGGACGGAGCAGAACGCGCCTGCCCCCATGAGAAGCAGGGGGAGCGCAAGAAGAACCAGACTACCGGACATAACTAATTATCGTTGTACGCCGTTTCCCCCTCGATATCGCCGGGGAGATCGGCATTTTCCTCTATTGAACTTTTATAGTCACTGCGCTTGTCGTACTTGACGGAGCAGTAGGTCTTGATTATCCCGAAGAACTTTGCCTTTGAGAGGGAGATAGTGGACATAGCGGCTCTGAGGTCTGCGTGAGTGGTCATATTTTCGCGGACAACGAGTGTCGTACCGCCGGTGAAACCGCCGAACAGCAGCGAATCATTGGCAATGCAAAGCGGCGGCGTGTCGATAACGATGTAGTCGTAGTAATCGTACAGCAGCCGGACGAGGCGTTCCGTTTCGGCGCTCCCGAGCATATCGGAAGGGCTGCGGACACCGGGACCTGCGGGCATAACGTGGAAGTTGCTGCGGACTTCCTTGCAGATACCGCTGTAAACATCGCTTTCGCCGGTGAGGATAGTGCTCAGCCCGAAGTGGTTCTTGAGGCGGAGCATATCGTGTATCCCGGCTCTGCGCATATCAGCGTCTATGAGCAGCACGCGTTTTTCGAGACGGCTTATCATAATTGCGAGGTTGACAGCGGTAGTGGTCTTGCCCTCACCGCGGTTCTGGCTTGTAACGACTACGGACTTGTAGGCGCAGGACTCAAGCGATGCTATCACATTCGCGCGTATTTTTGAATAAGCCTCGGTAATAATAAATGGTGTATTCTCGTTAAGGATAAACTGTCTTGTAACAGGTTCTGAGCCATGCAACGGGGAGTTTCTCCTTTCGGTACGGAATACAGACGGCATACTGCCGCATACTATAATTATAAATCATTATTCACGTTTTGTCAATATGTGAACAGGAAAATAATCTATGAAAGCGATGAAAAATATTTCCAAGACCTTTGCTGCGGCTGCGGGATTTGCGGGGGGCGTGCTGAACGGGATATTCGGTGCAGGCGGCGGCTCGGTGACGGTGCCGGTACTGGAGGCGGGCGGAGCCGATGCGCGGACAAGCCATGCCATGTCGGTGGCGGTGATGTTCTGCGTGAGCGCAGTGACCGTATTCGGCTGCATCATCAAGGGAAATGCGCCGTTTGCGGAGGTGCGGGAGCTTCTGCCGGCGGGCATTGCCGGAGCAGCCGCGGGCGCACTTATCCTGCGGAGAGCGGATAACAGCGTACTGCGCCGGATATTCGGGGCATTGCTGATATGGTGCGGAGGGAGGCTGTTTTTCGCGTGAACGGTTTTATCACGCTTGCCGCGGGATTTACGGCGGGTCTGTGCGCAGCTATGGGGCTTGGCGGCGGGTTTGTGCTGATGATATATCTGTCGTGGGCTGGAATGGCTCCTGCCGACGCAAAAGCGGCGAATCTGCTGTTCTTTATCCCGGTCGCGCTTGTGTCAATGGTGATGAATCACAGATCGGGGCTTACTGACTGGCATATCGTGCCTTACGCTGCCGCCGCAGGCTCTATCGGCGCCGTTATCGGGCTCCTGCTCACCGACGTACTCCCCACCGATATCATGCAGAAGGTGTTCGCCGCCCTCCTCGCCGCCGTAGGTGCGCGAGAGATGTTTCACAGAAAAAGAAGAGACTTGGAGAGAGAGAAGAGAGAGAATTTTGAGATTTGAGAGAGGGGGCTCTGCCCCCCAACCCCCCGCCAGCCCCCTTTAAAAAAGGGTGCTGGACACCCTAAATAAATGCAGTATTTCAGAGCGTACAGCTATGGGCGAGTGCCGACTGAAATGCAGTGGGGTTGGCGAAGACTCCATTCAGAAAATAACAAGAAAACAGCTTGCAGAGACAATCACTGCAAGCTGTTTTTGTATTCAGATGAATATAACTCACCGAGGCGCTGCACCCGCCGATAGCAGAGTGTCGCTACGCATTTCGCCGCGGGGCGTTCCCCGCCGCTACGCATTTCGCCGCCGGGGCGTTCCCCGCCGCTACGCATTTCGCAGCGGCGCGTCCGCCGCAATTGCTTACTTCTTTGCAGCGGGCTTTCTGCCGGGCTTCTTAGCTTCAGCAGGCTTTGCTTCTGCCTTAGGAGCCTCAGCCTTGGGAGCTTCAGCCTTAGGTGCAGCCGCCTTAACTTCAGCAGCCTTGGGAGCCTCAGCCTTCTTTGCGGGAGCAGCCTTCTTAGCGGGAGCCTTCTTTGCAGGAGCTTCCTTCTTAGCGGGAGCAGCCTTCTTAGCAGCAGTCTCCTTCTTTGCAGCAGCCTTCTTTGCGGGAGCTATTGCATTGAAGATATCTGCACAGCCGACATTGTTGTCGATAACAGCGAGCTTGCCGGACTTGAGCGCAGCCTTAGCTGTAGTCTTGCCTTCAACAAGTGCTGTGAAAGTATCTGCATCAGCTTCAAAAATAGCGGTATGATCGTCGTAGCTGAAATTCTCTACTGCGAGTCTGGAGTAACCTTCTTTGAACTCAACATAAAAAATTCCGGCAGCGTCTCCCGTTACATTGAACTGAAATGCAAAGGAACCTTTAAATTTCGAGGTGTCGGTCTTCTGAATGCTCTTCTTAAGGCTTTCATAAACCTTTTCATAAGCTGATTTAGCCATCTTTATTTCCTTCCTTTTTTTGAAATGAGATACGGGCTAACGCACCGTTCCTTTTTTACTTAAGTATTATATCACATAATTTTGGCAATTTCAAGCAATTTCAAACATTTTTTTGCAAGTTAGTGCAATATGTTTAAAAAATAACAATTTTTATTGCCCGAATAGGTATTAATTTACTACATTTTTCACATCACAACTGCAATTCAAGCGGGTTCGTGGCATTTTACAGGAGGAAAAACACAGCGGATATCACACATCGGACACGAATTTTCGGGACATTCCGCGAATAAGATTAAATAAACGGAAACAGGCGCGATGCGCGGCGGGCGGATGTTGATATCACAAATCATATTTATCGGGGTGGTTCGTATGCTCTGTACATTTGACGACATCAGAAACAAGGAGATAATAAATATAAAAAGCGGGATAAAAATGGGATACGCGGACGATGTGGAATTTGACACGGCGACAGCGAAGATATGCAGGATCGTGATATTCGGGAAAGCGAAGCTGTTCGGGCTTCTCGGGAGAGAGGACGACATCGACATCTGCTGGAGCGATATCGAGATAATCGGAGAGGACACGATACTTGTGAGCTGTGAAATGCCCATACGCACAAAAAGGAATGGCGGGTTTATGAAAAATTTGTTGAAATAGCCGAAAAGAAAAATATTGTAAACACAGTAATTATGTGTTATAATATTAAAGCATTCCTGCAAAAGCAGATGCAAATCCACATGCGTGCTATAAGCGCCGGCTGTGCCGTCTGTGACGGTTCGGCGTGTTCAGTATGCAGAGGAAAAAACTAAATTTAAGGAGGATACAAACATGGCAGTTGTATCAATGAAGCAGCTTCTTGAAGCCGGTGTTCACTTCGGACATCAGACAAGACGCTGGAACCCGAAAATGGCACCGTACATTTTCACAGAAAGAAACGGAATCTACATCATCGACCTCCAGAAGACGGTCAAGAAGCTCGACGAAGCATATAACTTCGTATTCGAGACAGCCGCAAACGGCGGTGAGATCCTCTTCGTCGGCACAAAGAAGCAGGCTGCCGATTCCATCAAGGAAGAAGCAGAGAGAGCAGGCGCGCACTATGTGAACGCAAGATGGCTCGGCGGTATGATGACCAACTTCAAGACCATTCAGAACCGTATCAAGAGACTTGAACAGCTCCACACAATGGAGACAGACGGCACTTTCGATCTTCTCCCGAAGAAGGAAGTAAGCAAGCTCTCCCTTGAGATCGAGAAGCTCGAAAAGTTCCTCGGCGGTATCAAGAATATGAAGAAGCTCCCCGGCGCTCTCTTCGTAGTTGACCCCCGCAAGGAAAAGATCGCTGTTGCAGAAGCAAGAAAGCTCGGTATCCCGGTAGTAGCTATCGTAGATACGAACTGCGATCCTGACGAGATCGACTACGTTATCCCCGGAAACGATGACGCTATCCGCGCTGTAAAGCTCATCGCAGGCGCTATGGCTGACGCGATCCTCGCTGCAAAGCAGGGCTCCGCAGAAGCTGAGGCAGAGGACAAGGACGCCGCTGAAGAAGCTGCAGCCGAAGCCGACGCTGAATAAGAGAAGATGAAACGGCTCTTCCCCGCTTAAACGGCGGGGAAGAATTGAATATGGAAATAAAATATCAAAGGAGAAATAAAAATGGCTATTTCAGCACAGGACGTAAAGCAGCTCAAGGAACTCACAAACTGCGGTATGATGGACTGCAAGCGCGCTCTTGAAGCAACAAACGGCAACGTTGATGAAGCTGTTAAGTACCTTCGTGAGCAGGGTCTTGCAAAGCAGGCAAAGAAGGCAGGCAGGATCGCAGCAGAGGGACTCGTTGTTGCAAAGATAGACGAAGCAAAGAAGATCGGTGTGGTAGTTGAGATCAACTCCGAGACAGACTTCGCAGCAAATTCCGACAAGTTCAAGGCTTTCTGCGACACAGTTGCACAGACGATAATCGACAACGATGTTGCTGATGTTGAGGCTCTCAAGGAGACAACAGCAAGCGGCACAAACGAGAAGATCGCAGACGTTCTCACAGATGCGGTCGCTTCTATCAGCGAGAACATTCAGATCAGACGTTTCGTAAGAATGACAGGCGACGTTTACGCTTATGTACACAACGGCGGCGGTTCTATCATCGGTTCGCTCATCAAGCTTGAATCTGACAACGGCGCTGACGATGCAGTAAAGACAGTTGCAAAGGATCTGCTTCTCCAGATCACGGCAAGCGCTCCCCAGTTCATAGCACAGGCTGATGTTCCTGCTTCTGTTATCGACGCAGAGAAGGAAGTACAGCTCGAGCTCGTAAAGAAGGAGAATGCCGAGTCCAAGAAGCCGAAGCCTGAGAACGTTCTTGAGAAGATCGTTGAGGGAAGAATGAGAAAGTTCGCAGAGGAGATCTGCCTGCTCGATCAGCCTTTCGTAAAGGATCCTTCTATCACAGTTGCGAAGTATATTGCAAATGCCGGCAAGAACATCAAGGTTATCGAGTTTGCGCGTCTTGAAAAGGGCGAAGGAATCCAGAAGAGAGAAGACGACTTCGCAGCAGAAGTTGCTTCCATGGTTAAGTAATCTGCGGGGAACGCCCCGCGGCGGCGGCGGACGCGCCGCGGCGAAATGCGTAGCGGCGGCGGACGCGCCGCTGCGAAATGCGTAGCGACACTCTTCTATCGGCGGGTGCAGCGCCTCGGTTAGTTATATTCATCTGAATACAAAAACAGCTTGCAGTGATTGTCTCTGCAAGCTGTTTTCTTGTTATTTTCTGAATGGAGTCTTCGCCAACCCCACTGCGTTTCAGTCGGCAGCCGCCCATAGCTGTACGCTCTGAAATACTGCATTTATTTAGGGTGTCCAGCAC
>JAFVBZ010000106.1 GCA_017479645.1 Ruminiclostridium sp.
TCCAGCCCTCGTTCTTGCCCTGGAAGGAAGCGATACGGAGAGCGAAGCACGTCTTGCCGAGGAGTACGTTTCCGCCGTAAGCGGAGTTGATCGACCAGATAGTGTTGTCCTCGGGGAACTGAACGATGTATCTCTTTTCGGGGTCAACATCAGCCTTGGAATGCAGACCGCGGACGAAGTCGTTGCTGTCAGCCGGGAATGCGTCAAGTACCTTCTTACCCATTCTTGTCATAATAGCCATGTTGAGTACAACATAGATAGAGTCTGTGAGCTCGATACCTGTCTTTGCGATAGGAGAACCGATCGGTCCCATGGAATAAGGGATAACGTACATTGTTCTGCCCTTCATTACACCGTCATACATAGGTGTGAGCATAGCGTACATTTCCTTGGGGTCCATCCAGTTGTTTGTAGGACCTGCATCTTCCTTTCTGCGGGAGCAGATGAAAGTTCTGTCCTCAACGCGGGCAACGTCATTGGGCTTTGTTCTGTGATAGATACAGCCGGGGAGCTTCTCCTCGTTGAGCTTGATCATCTCACCTGTTCTGAAAGCCTCTTCACGAAGTTCGTTGAGCTGAGCCTCGCTTCCGTCGATCCATACAACGGTGTCGGGCTTGCAGAGAGCCTTCATTTCCTCAAACCACTTGAGGATATTCTGATTGTTTGTCATCATAGCGATTTCTCCTTCTTTTATAATTATACTGCGAGAGTACATTTAACTTACGCGGGCATCAGCCTGAGCAAATACCAAATAATATTATATTACATTTTTGCCGTTTGGTCAAGAGTTTTTTAAACGATTTTACTGTTTTTGAAATATTTCATACCAAAACTTTCAAAAAACAAGATCCCGGCAGATGTCCTGTCGGGATCTGAGGGTCATTTCTTTGTTGTTGCAGCCGTTACCTTGCTCTGTGAAGTCTTAGTCCACTTGCCGTTGACATAGGCACGGACATAGAACTTGTACTTTGTTCCGGCTGTGAGCTTGTTGACGGTATAGCTGTTTGCGGTCACCTTGCTTGCAATGCAGGTGTACTTGCCGTTCTTGTACATATAAACGGCGTACTTTGTCGCACCGCTTACTTTGTCCCAGGTGAGCTTTACAGCGCTTTTGCTGACAGCCGCTTTTGCCTTGATGACATTGGCAGGAGCACCTGCCTTTGTTATTGCACTGACGATCTCGGGAGTTATAACTGTTGCTGTTTTACGGTCAATAAACTTATGACCGTTGGAAATACCCTTACCGCCGTAGTTATTATCCCATACTATTACAGAAATGCCGTGTTCTCTTGCATAAGCATAGAAATCGCCCATTCGCTGTACTGCAATATCTGTATTATCGCTGTACTTATAGCCGTTCTCATTCAGACCATACTCTGTAATTACAGCCGGAATGCCCTTTGAAGTATAGGCTTCATAAAGTCCGTCAATTACCTTAGGAGATTCACGGACGCTGATACCGTAATAGTGAGCATCTGCAATAAGTCTGTTTTTTACGCTGTCCTCGGGCATCTTGAAATACGGTGAAAGTGTTCCGAGATCACCGTAATTTGCGGCATATCCTACTATAAGAAGGTAGCGGCTGGCATTCTTTCCGCCTGTACCTCTTACCGTATCAACGAATGTCTGATTATAAAGATTGATAAGTTCAAGTGCTTCTTTTACCTCGTCGGGAACATTATCTTTGTTATACCACCACTCATAATTCTTTGAGCCGGTCAGACGAGGCTCATTCATACCCTGAAATACAAGTCTATCGTCATAACTCTTGAATGTGTTGGCAACCTGGGTCCAGATACTCTTGATATACTTTACTGACTGATTCTTTTCTGCCTTGCTTGGACGGTAATATGCATAATCATTCTTATCATTATCATGATGAATATTGATAATGACATACAGATCTTCGGCAAGGCACCAGTCAACGACCTCTTTAACGCGGGACAGCCACTCACTGCTTATGTTATAGTCTTTATCAACATGATTATGCCATGAAACAGGGATTCTTATAGTTTTAAAACCGGCATTTTTGACAGTTTTGATAAGTTCCTTAGTTGTTTTGGCACCGCACCAGCTTGTTTCAAGAGAAAGTTCGTTTGCAGGAGTTTTAGCCGCCCATGCATCAAAAGCGTTTCCGAGATTCCAGCCTGCACCCATTGAGTCAACGAAAGACATTGCTTCATTTGAAGGCAGCTTGATCGTCTCATTTGCCGCGGAAACAGGAACAACCGCAGCAGTTACGGCAAGTACCGCTGCGGTCAGAAATGCGAGTGTTTTTCTTATTATCTTTTTCATCTGAGCTCCGTTAAAAGAATGGTTAGAGGATCAAAGGCTCTCTTTTGCTTCGGGTTCTTCTTCCTTGTTATCGGCAGCGAAAGGCATAGTGTTATCGCTTCCTACAACATATTCGGAGTATCCGTCGTCCTCGCCGAAGAATTCGTCCTCATCGAAGAACTCGTCATCGCCGATCATATCAAAATCCTCGAACTCATCGAAATCATCTTCGGCAGCAAACTTCTTTCTTAAAATGAGGAATGCAGCCAGAGCACCTGCGAGAAGTGCAATAACACCGACAAGTACAGCAATAAGACTTTTGTTCATTTTCATTTTCCTTCCTTTGCAGAAAAAATTTTTACATATATATTATAAATCATTTTCTCTCTTTTTTCAAGCAAATTTGCAAATTTATCATTTTGCACAAATATCTTACATATTATTTGTGATATTCATCAATACAGCAATTGCTGCGACCGGTGCTGTCTCGCAGCGCAGGATACGCGTTCCGAGTGTAGCCGCCACAAGTCCCGATACATCGGCGAGCTCAGCTTCTTCCGGCTCAAATCCGCCCTCGGAGCCAATGAAGACATCTATGTGGGACGGGAAAGGCTCGGTGACTATCTCTCCGAGACGCTTTCCGCCGCATTCGTAGAAGAAGATGCCCTTTTCGCATGAGTTTGCGGATAAGCTTACAGCCTCGGTAAAGCTCATCATACTGCCGACTGTGGGGATCCTTCCCCTGCCGCACTGCTTTGCTGCCTCGTCCGCTATTCTCTGCCAGCGCTCGGCTTTCTTTGCTGCGCTTTTATTGTCCGGTCTGGACACACAGCGTTTGGATATGACGGGAATGATCTCGCTTGCGCCGAGCTCCACAGCCTTTTGGACGATGAAGTCCATTTTATCCGACTTGGGCAGGCACTGGAACAGGCGCAGATAAACGTCCGGCTCACCTGCCGAGCGCCTTCTTCCGAGCACCTCAAGCTCCACTGCGTTTTCCGCAGCCGCCGTTATCCGGCAGAGCATATCAGTGCCGTTACCGTCGCAGACGATAGCACGATCCCCTGCTTTCATTCGCAGTACACGCGTAATATGAACAGCGTCGGTTCCGGTTATCACAACGCTGTTTCCGTCCGCCGGACAGAAAAAACGCGGATACCTCCAGTCCTCAACCTCGTCGGATGTTATGGTCTTTTCAAATTCTTCATTCAGCTTCATGTTCTACCTGCCTTTGAGAGATTTTGATACTATATTTCTATCGAAATATAGACAAATGCACAATGCACAATTCACAATGCACAATTACGGAACGCGCTCTGCGCGCGTATCTGAATCGTGACAATACTTCTTCATTATAGCAATTGAATATATACAAATTCAGTATGACAAAGTCTGTGAGATCAGAGACGGTTTTCTGTGTTAAAAGATGAGCCGCAGAAAGTGTTTTCTGCGGCTCCGGAAATATGTATCAATATTTGTTGTCCGGTACGTCGATAAATTCAGCATTGGCATAGCTGTTGGACAAACGCGGCGGCAAAGACGAACCTGACGATGCAGCAGGCTTCGGAGAGAATGCCGCAACAGGCTTGGGCGTCGGCTTCGGCGCGGGTGTATATGCCGGCTTTTCCGCGGTTTTCGGAGCAGGTGTGTAAGCAGGCTTCGGAGCGGGTCTTGCAGCAGACGCAGAAGCCGGTTTAGGAGCGGGAGCAGCTGCCGGTTTAGGAGCGGGAGCCGGTGCCGATGCCGGCTTTGGTGCCTGTGTATAAGTGGATTTGGGTGCGGGAGCCGGAGTGTATGCCGGCTTCTCAACGGGCTTAGGCGCAGCGGAAGGCTTTACATAAGGCTTTGCCGGTGCGGTCTTTGCATTTCTCGGAGAAATGCCCTTCATATCGCCGAATCTGAATCTTCCGACGATCTCACGAAGGTCTCCGGAACGTCCGGAGAGTGCTTCCGCAGAGAGAGCACACTCGTCCGCAGTCGCGGAAGTATTCTGGATTATATCGCTGATCTGGTTTACGCCGATATTGATCTGGGAAATAGCTTCGGACTGCTGTTCGCACTCTCTGGAGATAACGTTCAGACCTGCGCCGATCTCTTCCGCCTTTTCCGCGATAAGGCTGAATGCCTTCGCAGTCTCCTGGGTCTTGTCAACGCCGTCCTTAACGCTCTCAACACAGCTCATAATGACCGTGCTTGTCTGATGTGAAGCTTCCTGGGATTTTATAGCAAGATTCTTGACCTCGTTCGCAACGACAGCAAATCCCTTTCCGGCTTCACCCGCTCTTGCAGCCTCAACGGAAGCGTTGAGTGCAAGTATATTCGTCTGGAACGCAATATCTTCGATGACCTTGTTGAACTTTGCGATCTCATTTGTGGAGTTGCTGATATCGTCCATTGCCTTGAGAAGCTCGTTCATCTTCTCCGTTCCGAATCTGACCGCATCGCTCGCTTCTTCCGCGTTCTTATGCGCGTCACGGGCATTTTCCGCATTCTTCACGACTGCGGAGCGGACTTCGTTCACGGTAGTTGAAAGTTCCTCGACAGTGCTGACCTGTGCATTGACCCCCTGCGAAAGTGTGCGGGAAGCCGCTGAAACGCGTTCGCCGTCAATATTCACTTTCTCTGCGCCGCTGGAGATGTCGCTGAACGCAAGAGACATATTGCGGTACAGGGATTTTAGCCCGTCAATAACGGAATTGCTGCCGGAAACAGCGGAAATATCGCGCGAGAAATCGCCCTTTGCGATATCGCTGATAATCTCCGAGCTTACGCGGGTATTCTCCGATGCGGAACCGATCGCAGCAGCGATGCTGTCGATATCCGTGCCTGTGTTCAACTTGAGAGAAGCGCTGTAATCGCCTTCATTGAACTTTTCGGCAGCCTTCGCAACCTCTCCGAGAGGCTCAAACACCTTTGTTCCGAACGCCTTAAGAGAAGCCACTGTACCGCCTATGGCGACACAAAGACCGATAATTCCGACGATCAGTACAGGAACACCGCCCGACGACAGCATAGTAATGCCGATTATCGCCGTCACAAGGAACAGGAGCGCACTTATGCCGCCGACTATCAGCGTAAACTTCTTTATAATACTCTCAGCAGAAGATCTCATGGAACACCTCCGGAAAGGATTTTTCGGCAAACCACCGCATTATTGCATATATTTTAACACATTTTTCCCGTTTTGTCCATACCTGAACAGCATTTTTTACAAAAAACATCAATTTTGCGCAAAATTATCTTATTCAGAGCAATTTTGATTTGTGCTTTTCATGTCAAGCAGATAAATGACCGCATCATCATCGCCGTAGTAACCTTTGCGTACCGATATCACAGCAAACCCGTGCTTTTCATAAAGCCTTCTCGCCGGCATGTTCATCGAACGCACTTCAAGGAACAGCTTCTCCGCGCCCCTCTCCCTGCATTCCGTGATAAACCGCTCAAGCAGCCTGTCTCCCGCATGACCGCGTCTTTTTTCGGGCAGCACGGCTATCCGGTGCAGTTCCGCTTCATCGAAGGAGATACGTCCGATAGCATAACCGATGCCGTCCTCCACTGCGCATACGCCATACCCGCTCTCAACCGCAGCTTTCACGCTCTCCGCAGTCCACGGGTCATCGAAGCATACACTCTCCGCGTACACTATAAACTCTTCCCTGTTCATATCAGTGCGCCTCGTACCAGCTCTTGCCGATCTTTGCATCAACTGTCAGCGGCACCCGCAGTTCCGCGGCATTCTCCATTTCCTCTGCCACTATCTGCGCCACACGTTCCGCGCAGCTCTCAGATGCTTCCGCGATAAGCTCGTCATGCACCTGCAGTATCAGCTTTGCGTCCAGCTTTTCCTCCGCAAGCCGCCTGTAAACCTTTATCATAGCCAGCTTTATGACATCTGCGGCAGTACCCTGCACCGGCGTATTCATAGCTATTCTTTCGCCGAGCTTCTGCACATTCTTGTTTGATGCGGAAAGTTCCGGCACATAGCGCCTTCTTCCCCACATCGTCGTAACAAAACCGTTCTTTCTGCCGTCCGAAACAGTCTTTTTCATATACGCATCTACCCCTGAATATTTTGTCAGGTAGTTCTTGATGTATCTGTCCGCTTCCGCAACCGAGACCCCGATGTCCTTTGACAGAGAAAACGCGCCTATACCGTACACAATGCCGAAGTTGACCGCTTTCGCGCTCCGGCGCATCTCCGGCGTGACCCACTCTATCGGCTGATCGAACACCTGCGACGCGGTAACGGTGTGTATATCCTCACCGCTTCTGAACGCTTCTATCATCGCCTTGTCATCGGACAGATGGGCAAGAATACGCAGCTCGATCTGGGAGTAGTCCGCATCGACCAGCACATAGCCTTCCTTCGCCGTAAAGAACCGTCTGAATTCACGTCCCAGCTCCGGTCTCCCCGGTATGTTCTGAATGTTCGGCTCGGCGGAGGAAATACGCCCGGTTCTTGTCTCGGTCTGCTTGAATGTGGTGTGTATGCGTCCGTCCTCCGCGATCTCTTTAAGAAGTCCCTGCGCATAGGTGGAATCCAGCTTTGTGACCGCCCTCCAGCGCAGTATCAGCTCGATTATCGGATCATACCCGGAAAGCTCCTCAAGAACCTCCGCGTTTGTGGAATACCCCGTCTTTGTCTTTTTCCCGTGGGGCAGTCCCATTTTCTCAAACAGGATCTTTCCGAGCTGTTTCGGCGAGCCGATGTTGAACGGCTCCCCTGCGCACACATATATCTGCTGTGCAAGCTCGTCCGCTTCTTCGGACAGTCTCTTTCCGAAATCCACAAGAGCCTGCCGGTCAACGGCGATACCCTCTTTCTCCATAGAAACAAGCACATAAGCAAGCGGGATCTCGATATCGCGCAGCAGTTTATCCATTCCCTCGGCGCAGAGCCTTGCGTTCAGTGCCGCACCGAGACTGTGGACAGTCGCCGCGTCCGAATTGCCGGCAGCAACGCTGTATTCGGCGCAAAGCCGCTCTATATCGTACTCGGAAGCATTCACGTTGAGAAGGTACGCCGCCAGCGTGCAGTCAAACACCACGTTCTCAACCGGATGATCCAGCTTACTCAGCATACCTTTCAGATCAAACGTCCTCTTCGGCATACTCCCCGCAAGTTCCGATCTGTCAGCTTCCGTCTGCGTTCCGTTCAGATATTTCAGCAGTCTCCCGTCCTCTGTGAGCAGATAATCCGCGATCCCCTCATCAAACTGCGGCAGTTCAGCATCTCCTGTTCTTACATTTTCACTTTCCCCTGCATGAGCGGCTGCCGTTTCCACCGCTTCCGCTTTTACATTGAGCTTTTTCAGCATCGCAAACATCTCAAGCTCTGTCAGGATCCCTGCCAGCTTCACCTCATCGCGTTCTCCGGAAATGCAGTCTTCCGGCGTGATACCGATCGGCGCATCTTTGACTATCTCGCCGAGCATTCGGCTCAGCCTTGCGCTCTCCTCGCCGGAAGCCAGCTTCTCTTTCACCGACTTGGTTGCTTCCACCGACGAAACATCCGCAAAGATATTGTCTATCCCATGATACTTCTGTATCAGCGCAAGCGCCGTCTTTTCGCCAATCCCCTTTACACCGGGTATATTATCGCTCGCGTCTCCCATCAATGCCTTCACATCAAGCATCTCTGCCGGTGCTACTCCGTAAACCTCCATTATCTTTGCAGGCGTGTACAGCACATCTTCCTTGTTCCCCGCAAGATTCACATAGACCCTGTCTGTTATCAGCTGGAACGAGTCACGGTCACCGGTTGCGATGATGCACTCATTTCCTGCCAAATCACAGGCATGCGCCAGTGTACCGAGGATATCGTCAGCCTCATACCCCTCGCATTCTATCACTTTAACCCCGAGCGCCTTCAGCAGTTCCTTAACATAGGGCATCTGCATTGCCAGCTCGTCCGGCATTCCCTTTCTTCCTGCCTTATACCCGTCATAAGCCTTGTGGCGGAACGTAGGCGCTTTAAGATCGAATGCCGCAGCCACACCGTCGGGCTTATACGCCGCTGTCAGTTTCAGATAGATATTTAAGAATCCCGTCACCGCGTTTGTAAATATCCCGTTTTTATTTGACAGCATCTTTATCCCGTAAAACGCGCGGTTGATAATGCTGTTTCCGTCAATTGCAAGCAGTTTCATTCTTATTCCTCCTTACGCGCATCAGCACGCCCGGTAATATCTTCTTATCTCCCCGCCTGCACCTGTGCGGGCGGAAAGTAACATAATTAATGTCTGCTCATCAACCGCGAAAAGGCTTCATAGCGCAGCTTGAAGGCTTTTCACGGTTGCAAAAGTGCAAGGAAAATCCCGAAATAAACAAATTTTCCTTGCACTTTTGTTCGTCCGAAGGACGAAATGAGCTTGACATCAAGGAATGTGTCCGCCTTAAAATGACGCTTATGACACGACGTCATACAGAAGATTTCCAAATGCGTGCATGGACGCACGCATTAAAGAAATCTTCGAGAAAGCGTATTTTTAAGGCTTTCCGAAGTCCGCTTTGCGGATTTCGGAACAACAACTGCCCAAAGGCAGTTGTTGAGGATACATTAATTATATCATAAAAAGGAAATTTTATCAACCCAAAAACTATTTTTCATAAAAACATTGATTTTTATAAAAAAATGTGATATTATATAGTGTACGCTTTTTTAACGTGTATGATTAATTTCATAATGGAAAGGAAATTGTTATGGCTAAAAGATGTACAAGATGCGGAAACTTCCTTATGGACGATGAACGCTTCTGCACCCGCTGCGGAGAAAATGTCTCCAACATTCCTCCCGAGCCTTCGGCAGCTTCACCTGCCGGACCAGACAACGCTTTCGGAAGAAATGAAGGCTATTCCGCGCCCGCAAACTATACCGCTCCTGCACAGAATCCCTATACATACGCACAGCCGATACAGAGACCGGCAGACGAAATGACAGTAGGCAAGTGGGTACTCACTATCATAGTAACCACATTCTTCAGTATTATCAGCCTTATCTTCCTCTTTATATGGGCATTCGGCGACGGTCCCGAAAGCAGAAAGAATTACTGCAAGGCTATGCTTATCGTTATGCTCATCTCCATCGTACTCAGCATATTGCTCAGCTTTGTATTCATGGGCATAATCGGCTCCATGGCAGGCAGTCTCGGCGATTATCTCGAAAGATACGCCGACCGCTACCAGTACAGCGCTGCCGCTATCGCTTCCCTCGCTCAGTTCATCGGTATGTAAGGCGGAATAATATTGGATAACAAAAAACTCACCATAGTAACCGGTCACTACGGCGCCGGCAAGACCAATTTCTCCGTAAACCTCGCGCTCGATATCGCAGCCCGCGGTGAGAAATGCACCGTTATCGACCTCGATATAGTAAACCCCTATTTCCGCACAGCCGACTTCACCGGTATGTTCACGGAAAAAGGCATAAGCCTTTACGCGCCGGTCTACGCAAACTCAAACCTCGATATCCCCTCCCTCAATATCCCGCTGGAAAGCATTCTCGCAGACGGCGGATATGTTGTGATAGATGTGGGCGGTGATGATGAGGGCGCAAAGGCTCTCGGACGCTTCGCACCGGTAATAACCGCATTCGGCGATTCACAGATGCTCTATGTCATCAACAGATACCGCTACCTCACAAAAGAAGCTGCCGACGCAGTACAGGTAATGCGCGAAATAGAGTATTCCTGTGGGCTTGCCCACACCGGCATCATCAACAACTCCTCCCTCGGCGCAGAAACTACGGAAGAAACCGTCCGCAGTTCCCTCCCGTTCGCCGGGGAAGTATCACGGCTCTCCGGTCTGCCGATCTGCGCTACCTGCGCAGCCGAAGGCGCTATGCCGGAAGAAGCCCCCGAAAAATACCCCATTAAGCGCTATGTGCGCAACCTGTGGGAAAAATAAGTTCCGATCCGCGATACGCGCTTTCACGCTGTTACGCGCTGCACAGAGCGTATCGTCAGAGATAAATAAAAGAAAGGAAGTATGGTCAATGGCAAAAATGGAAGTTGAATTCGACCGCTGCAAAGGGTGCGGACTGTGTGTAACAGCCTGTCCCAAGAAGATAGTCGAGATCCAACAGGAAAAGCTGAACAAGAAGGGCTACTACACCGCTCACTGTATCGACGACGATGCCTGCATCGCCTGCGCTATGTGTGCAATGATGTGCCCGGACTGCGCTATCACAGTAACAGGAGGTAAGAAATAATGGCTGAAAAGAGCTTGATGAAGGGAAATGAAGCCCTCGCGGAAGCCGCTCTCAGAGCCGGCTGCAAGTGCTTCTTCGGTTACCCGATCACTCCCCAGACAGAGATCGCAGCTTACCTCTCGAAGCGTATGCCCAAGGTAGGAGGCGTGTTCCTCCAGGCTGAGAGCGAAGTTGCGGCTATCAACATGGTTTACGGCTGCGCCGGTTCCGGTATAAGATGCATGACATCTTCATCTTCCCCCGGAATCTCCCTTAAATCCGAAGGTATATCCTACATCGCAGGTGCGGATCTTCCCTGCGTTATCATCGACGTAATGCGCGGAGGCCCCGGTCTCGGCGGTATCCAGCCCTCCCAGGCGGACTACTACCAGATCACCAAGGGCGTAGGTCACGGCGACTACCATATCATCGTACTCGCTCCCTCCACCGTGCAGGAAATGGCTGACTGCGTAACAAAAGCATTCGACCTCGCAGATAAGTACAGAATGCCCGCTGTCGTACTCGCAGACGGTCTCCTCGGTCAGATGATGGAACCCGTTGCATTCGACGACGCTGAGATCGTTATGTCCGACGCTTCAAAGAAGCCGTGGGCTGCGAACGGTCACAAGAACAGCAGAAAGCACAACATCATCAACTCCCTCTACTTACAGGCTCCCGAGCTCGAAAGAACTATCCGTGAGCGCTACGAGAGATATGCCGAGATCGAAAAGACCGAGACTCAGGCAGTTGCGGATTACTGCGACGACGCAGATATCGTTGTAGTTGCATACGGCTCCACAGCAAGACTTGCAAAGTCCGCTGTTGACGAGGCAAGAAAGCTCGGTATCAAGGCGGGCGCATTCAGACCTGTCACACTGTACCCGTTCCCCGTAAACGAGCTGAATGCTGCTGTAAAGAACGCAAAGAAGGTGCTCGTTGTCGAGATGTCCATGGGACAGATGATCGACGACGTAAAGCTTGCTATAAACTGCTCAAGACCCGTTGAATTCTTCGGAAGAACGGGCGGCGTTATCCCTGCGCCCGCAGAGATACTCGAAAAGATCAAGGAAATGGGAGGTAATGACTGATGCCGGATTTTAAGAGACCTCATGCCCTCACAGACGTATATCTCCATTACTGCCCCGGCTGCACACACGGTATAGTTCACCGTCTCGTTGCCGAGGTCATAGACGAAATGGATATTGAGGGCGATACTATAGGAGTATGCCCGGTTGGCTGCTCCGTTATGGCTTACGATTATTTCAACTGCGATATGATGGAAGCGTCCCACGGACGCGCTCCGGCTGTTGCAACAGGCGTTAAGCGCGCTAACCCGGACAAGTTCGTATTCACATACCAGGGCGACGGCGACCTTGCCGCTATCGGTACGGCAGAGACTGTTCACGCAGCTACCCGCGGCGAGAACATAACCGTTATATTCATCAACAACACGACTTACGGAATGACAGGCGGACAGATGGCTCCGACTACCCTTCCCGGTCAGATCACACAGACCACCCCTTACGGCAGAAACACGGATATCGAGGGATTCCCGGTAAAGATGTGCGAGATGCTCTCCCAGCTCGACGGCGTAGCGCTCGCAGAGAGAGTTACCGTAATCGACCCCGCGAATATCCGCAAGGCAAAGGCTGCTATCCGCAAGGGCTTTGAGTACCAGAAGAACAAGCAGGGCTTCTCTATCATCGAAGTTCTCTCCACCTGCCCCACAAACTGGGGACTTACTCCGGTAAAGGCTATCGAGAGACTCAAAAACGACATGATACCCTACTATCCGCTCGGCGTTTACAAAGACGCTCCGGTAAGAAATAAGGAGGGTGCGTGATCATGACTAACGAATTTTTACTCGCAGGATTCGGCGGACAGGGTATCCTCTTCGCCGGCAAGCTCCTCGCTTATGTAGGTCTTTACGCAGGCAAGGAAGTTTCGTGGCTCCCGTCCTACGGTCCCGAAATGCGCGGCGGTACCTGCAACTGCTCGGTTACTGTAAGTGACCTGCCTATCGGCTCCCCACTCATTCTCAACCCCACACAGCTGCTCGTTATGAATACCCCCAGCTTCGACAAGTTCATCGGTGCCGTAAAGCCCGACGGAATGGCATTCATCGACAGCACTCTCGTTGAGGGAACTTCCGACAGAACGGACATCAAGTGCTTCTACGTTCCCGCTACCGCAATGGCTAACGAGAACGACCTCAAGGGTATGGCA
>JAFVBZ010000107.1 GCA_017479645.1 Ruminiclostridium sp.
CCGTTTCTGGCGTTTTGCCGTATTTCCATATCGTAATGAACCGGCTGAAATATGCCGGTTTTTATATTAGTCAGACAGACAAAGAAAGGAAACAACAATCATGAAAGAGTTCAATGTCGGTATCATCGGAGCTACGGGAATGGTAGGACAGCGTTTCGCAGTTCTCCTCGAAAATCACCCGTGGTTCAAGGTCAAGGTCCTCGCAGCTTCCGAGCGCTCCGCAGGCAAAACATATAAAGAGGCTGTAGGAACACGCTGGCTTATCGAAAAGCCTATGCCCAAAGCTATGGAAGATATGGTTATCCTCGATGCTTCAAAGGATATAGACAAGATCGCAGAACAGGTCGATTTCGTTTTCTGCGCAGTAAACATGAAGAAGGACGAGATAAAGGCTCTTGAGGAAGAGTATGCGAAACATGAAGTTCCCGTTATGTCCAATAACTCCGCTCACCGTTTCACTCCCGATGTTCCTATGATAATCCCGGAAGTAAACCCCGAGCATATCGAGATCGTTGCAGCACAGAAGGCTCGTCTCGGTACAAAGCGCGGCTTCATCTCCGTTAAGTCGAACTGCTCGATACAGAGCTACGTTCCGGCTCTTTCCCCTCTCCGCAAGTTCGGAATAACGAAGGTCCTCGCCTGCACATATCAGGCTATCTCCGGCGCAGGAAAGACTTTCGAGACATGGCCGGAAATGGTCGATAAACTTATCCCTTACATCGGCGGTGAGGAAGAAAAGTCCGAGCAGGAGCCGCTCAAGGTATGGGGCAGGATCGAAGGCAATGAGATCGTAAAGGCTGCTTCCCCCAGCATCACAACTCAGTGCCTGCGTGTTCCCGTTTCCAACGGTCATTTCGCAGCTGCTTTCGTTAGCTTCGAGAACAAGCCTTCTATCGACGAGATCATAGATATCTGGAAGAACTTCAAGGGCGTTCCGCAGGAGCTTGAGCTTCCCTCTGCTCCGAAGCAGTTCCTTAACTACTTCACCGAGGACAACTACCCGCAGGCTGCTCTTCACAGAAACCTTGAAAACGGTATGGCAGTATCTATCGGTCGCTTAAGACCCGATACACAGTACGATTACAAGTTTGTATGCCTTTCACACAACACCCTCAGAGGTGCGGCAGGCGGTGCTGTTCTTATGGCTGAACTCTACGCTGCAAAGGGTTACTTTGACCGGTAATTCTGACAAATATCACAAATAATCCGAAAAGGAGTAATGGATATGAGAAAGACTATTTTCAGCGGAGCAGGCGTTGCTATCGTAACGCCTATGTTCCCGGACGGAAGTATAAACTATGAAAAGTTTGCAGAGCTTATCGAAGAGCAGATAGCAAACAAAACCGATGCTATCGTTGTTGTGGGAACAACAGGCGAAGCTTCCACAATGACAGACGAAGAGCATATCGAGATGATACGCTTCTGCGTTGAAAAGGTCGCAAAGCGCGTTCCCGTAATTGCCGGTACCGGAAGCAACGATACCGGCTATGCTGTAGAGCTTACAAAAGAAGCCGAGAAAGTCGGCGCTGATGCTACGCTCCAGGTAACTCCCTACTACAACAAGACCTCCCAGCGCGGACTTGTTGCTCACTTCAACACTATCGCGGATTCGGTAAATATTCCTACGATACTCTACAATGTACCTTCAAGAACCGGTGTCAGCATCGCTCTCGATACATACATCGAGCTTTCAAAGAACGAAAAGATCGCTGCGGTAAAGGAAGCAAGCGGTAATCTTTCGCTTGCAGCCGAGATCTCCGCACATACAGATTTCGATATCTACTCCGGCAATGACGATCAGCTTCTTCCCTTCCTCGCTATCGGCGCAAAGGGCGTTATATCGGTATCTTCCAACGTTATTCCGCGTCAGAAGCATGATATGGCTGCACTTTTCTTTGAAGGAAAGTTTAAGGAAGCCCTTGAACTCCAGAAGAAGTACCTCGATATGGAGAACGCGCTGTTTATAGACGTAAATCCTATCGCTGTCAAGGAAGCTATGAACCTTATGGGCAAGAATGTCGGCGAATGCAGACTCCCGCTCTTCAGAATGGAAGACGCAAAGATCGAAAAGCTCAGAAATGAGCTGAAGAAAGTCGGTCTTATCTGAAATTGAACAGGAAGTGAAATACCAATGGTCAGAATAGCAGTTACCGGTGCAAACGGAAAAATGGGACGCGTTATCTGCGGGCTTGTCGGGCAGAGAGACGACTGCAAGGTAATAGCCGGTATAGACATAAATACCGCGCAGGAACGTGACTTTCCCGTTGTGAAGTCGCCTTTCGATCTTCCGGAAAAGCCCGATGTGATCATCGACTTCTCCCACCCCAGCGCACTTGACGATCTGCTGTCATACTGCACTATGAACGGTGTTCCGGTGGTTGTAGCAACTACCGGCTATACGGAGGAACAGATAGCAAAGATCAAAAAGACAAGTGAGCAGATACCCGTTTTCTTCACATTCAATATGTCGCTTGGAATAAACCTGCTTGTTGAACTCGGCAAGCGCGCAGTAAATGTTCTCGGAGGTCAGTTCGACATCGAGATCGTCGAAAAGCATCACAACCTCAAGAAAGACGCACCCTCCGGTACGGCTATCATGATCGCCGAAGCGCTCAACAACGAACTTGGCAACAAGTATCACTATGTTTATGACCGTCACAGCGTCAGAAAGCCCCGCGAAGCTACCGAGATCGGTATTCACTCAATACGCGGCGGCACTATCGTGGGTGAACATGATATCATCTTTGCCGGTCATGACGAGGTAATTACGCTGTCACACTCGGCAGCAAGCAAGGAAGTATTTGCTAACGGCTCGATAAATGCGGCGATATTCCTCTCGCAAAAGGAAAACGGACTGTTTGATATGTCCGATCTTCTCGCGGACGCATAAAGAAAGGAACGGTGTAAAATGACAAATATTACTATGACCGAGGAAGTCTCCATAATCACATTTGCGGAGATCCCCTACGACAGCGAAAGCTCATTCATTTGCAGCGTTTTCTCTGCTGCTGCACGCGAAAACGTGGTTATAGATATGATATCAAAAGCTCCTGTTTCAGCAGAAAGCACTTCTATCGGCTTCACTTTTGCTGACAAGGATATGCCGAAGATACTCAAAGTATCGAATGAGGTAAAGCCTGCAAAACCGCCGATGATAAACTCCGGAAATGTCAAGTTCCTTATAAAGTCAGCTGAAATGGTTGAAGGTGTAGGTTTTGCGGAGAAGGTATTCAAGGCTCTTGCAGCTGCAAACGCAAACCCGATACTTATAACTACCGCTATTGATGAGATCTCGGTAGTTGTCCGTGAGAGCGACAGCACTGATTTTGAGACAGAACTTAAAAAAGTATTCTGAAATAAAGCAAACAGCCGTTCGGGTCTTATTCCCGAACGGCTGTTTTTATGTACATTATTTCACGGAGAGCTTTACCGCCTATATTGTCATCAAGTACTTCCCCGCTGTTCATATAGCCGAGATGTTCATAGAAATGTCTTGCATTGCAGTTTTCTTCAAGTACCCATAGCAGCATTCTGTCAAATCCCAGCTTTATCAGCTCATTTTCAGCAAACTCAATAAGCTTTCTTCCATATCCCATTCCTGTACATTCCGGAAGCAGATAAACCGATACGATCTCACCGCAGTCGCTGAACTTCTCCCAACGTGATCTGCAGAAACATGATGTTCCTATTATCCTCCCGGCTTCGGTCAGTACAAGGTTGTTCATACCGAGACGGTTCAATTACGTTAGCCCACTTTCCCTCCGGGATACTGTCAAGATACGACTGTGGAATGATGCCTTTATATGCACATTTCCAGCTTTGTTCATAAATGGCGCTTACCTGCATAGGATCGTCGCTGTTATTAAGATATCTGATCTCCATATTCCCTCTGTTTTCGACAAAAAAATAACGCATACCAGCGTCGGCGTTAAGGACATCAACTCCCGGGTAAACCCTGATGTCAAGATCTTTCGGAAGCCGGAACTCCCTGTGTCAACAAGCATGCGAAATTTTTAAATATAGGATCTCTCCTGCCTTTCGACAGGAGAGATTTTGTATATTCGGGTTTGAGCTGTGGAATCTTTACCGATCCACTGCATTTCTCGCTGTACCAATCCGTATAACGATCTTTTTGATACAGCATCGCGTGTCGAGGCTTCTCGACTTATTCGTTGATCTTTGTAACGACGCCGGAACCTACTGTTCTACCGCCCTCACGGATAGCGAAACGAAGACCTTCTTCGATTGCGATAGGAGTGATGAGCTCAACGTCCATTGTTACGTTATCGCCGGGGATGCACATTTCCTTGTCAGCAGGAAGTGTGATTACGCCTGTAACATCTGTTGTTCTGAAGAAGAACTGAGGTCTGTAGTTAGAGAAGAAAGGTGTATGACGGCCGCCCTCTTCCTTCTTAAGAACGTAAACCTGACCGGAGAACTTTGTGTGGGGGTGAATGGAACCGGGCTTGCAGAGAACCTGACCACGCTCGATCTCGCTTCTCTGGATACCACGGAGAAGAGCACCGATGTTATCGCCTGCCTCAGCGTAGTCGAGGATCTTACGGAACATCTCGATACCTGTAACAACAGTGGACTTGGGCTCATCTGTAAGACCTGTGATCTCAACTGTATCGTTGGTCTTGAGGATACCACGCTCAACACGGCCTGTAGCAACTGTTCCACGGCCTGTGATTGTCATTGTATCCTCAACAGGCATAAGGAAAGGAAGATCAGCCTTACGATCGGGTGTGGGGATATAATTGTCAACTGCGTCCATAAGTTCGAGAATGCACTTGTACTCGGGAGCGTTGATGTCTGTGCTTGCACAGTCAAGAGCTACCTTAGCGGAACCGCGGATAACAGGAATGTCATCGCCCGGGAAGTCGTTCTTGGAAAGAACGTCACGGATATCCATCTCAACGAGGTCGAGAAGCTCTTCGTCGTCAACGTCATCGCACTTGTTGATGAATACAACCATTGCCGGAACGCCAACCTGGTGAGCAAGAAGGATATGCTCTCTTGTCTGAGCCATAGGACCGTCTGTACCTGCAACAACGAGGATAGCGCCGTCCATCTGAGCTGCACCTGTGATCATGTTCTTGATATAGTCAGCATGACCGGGGCAGTCAACGTGAGCATAGTGACGCTTGTCTGTCTCGTACTCAACGTGAGCTGTGTTGATCGTGATACCACGCTCTCTCTCTTCCGGAGCCTTATCGATCATATCGTAAGCTTCGAACTTAGCCTGTCCCTTAAGAGCCAGTACCTTTGTGATAGCAGCGGTAAGAGTGGTCTTACCATGGTCAACGTGACCTATCGTACCGATGTTTACATGCGGTTTGGTTCTTTCAAATTTAGCTTTAGCCATTTTTAAAAATCCTCCTTAATATGCGCGCAATTAAACGCTGTCAATTTTGCGGCTATGCTA
>JAFVBZ010000108.1 GCA_017479645.1 Ruminiclostridium sp.
CTCTTATGCGCGGAACTATACCGCAAGTGGAGAGGGAAACATGACGCAGACTCATATTCTTGCCGTTCTCCGATGAAAGGATCGCAAGGAACTTCATCACGTTATCGAAGTTATCGAGCGGCTCGCCTATTCCCATCAAGACAAGGCTCTCTACTTTCCGCCCGCTGTCCCGTTCGGTCTCATATATCTGACCGAGCATTTCAGACGGCATAAGATCACGCACAAATCCTGCTTTTGTAGAAGCGCAGAAACTGCACCCCATTTTGCAGCCGACCTGCGTTGAGATACAAAGAGAATTACCGTGTTTGTAGCTCATCATAACCGTCTCGCATCGCTCTCCGTCCGGGAATTCATAGAGATATTTCAGCGTTCCGTCTATCCCGGATTCAAGTCTGCGGACAATTGTCGGACGGCGTATCTCATATCCGGCTTCAAGCTTTTCTATAATCGGTTTCGGCAGGTTTTTACATTCCGCAAACCCCGT
This sequence comes from Ruminiclostridium sp., assembly GCA_017479645.1. Lineage (GTDB taxonomy): Bacteria > Bacillota > Clostridia > Oscillospirales > Ruminococcaceae > Ruminiclostridium_E. Next base: position 485 of record JAFVBZ010000108.1, read on the forward strand.
GACACGCTTGTCGTGAAGCCAGCCGTAGAGCTGAACAGCCCGGAACTTCTTTTCACCGAGCGATACGATCTCGTTTTCGAGCTCGTTCTGTGTAAATGAAAGAATATCTTTTTTAATCATTTTTCCTGTTAAAATGTATGAATGAAAGTATCCCGACGGGCAGGAAATAAACACACCAGCATATAAGCGCCATTACACCCGCACCGTTAGTGTTCCCGTCCGCCATATTTCTGAACATACCTGTCATCGGCATTATAAGACACGGGAAGAAGAACAGACCGTGTATCAGCAGAAGATACTTCAGAACCTTGTCCGTACCGTTCTTCCCTCTTACGGTAAGTCCTATGAAGAAAGTTGACAGCGACATCATACCGTATCCGAGCAGGTCGTATGAGAATATAAGCCCACCGCGACTGAAATCCAGCAGCATAGATGCCTGTTCGTCAAGTCCCCCGAAGCTTACCGCAGTAAGCTGTGCGTAATACACAAGCATTATGATGACCGCGTATATTACCGCGAAAACCACTCCGAGAACACACGCTGTGCTGTTCTCGCCCTTGCGTTCGTGATAAAACCCTACCGCCAGCATTATGTACCCTATCGGAAGGATAAGGCATACCAGATAACTAAGGTAAATAAGATCAGCCAGCAGGCTTACCGCAAATGCAGTCACCGTGACAGTAACAATACCTGCACCGATCTTTGATATCAATCTGTTCATATCCAACTCCGTTTTTATTTCTTTGTGAATACCGCGTAGAAAAAGCCGTCTCCGTCAGTCTCTCCGGGTATGAATATTTGTGTTTCGATAAGCCGGAAATCTTTGTTTTCCCCGTCAAATTTATTTACTATATCCTCGTTCTCCGCAGGATTAAGCGTGCAGGTGGAATAAACAAGCTTTCCGCCGCTTTTCACATAGTTTTTGGCATTGTCAAGAAGATTTTTCTGTATTTCCGGAAGTTCCGATATCTCGTCTTTCTTCTTGTACCTTATCTCCGGTTTACGGCGGATAACTCCCAGCCCCGAACAAGGTGCATCGCACAGCACGACATCTGCAGCCGGCAGCGAATCATCAAAAACAGCCGCATCGGAAACATGCGCTTTGACTATATCAAGTCCGAGTCTTGAAGCCCCGTCTTCGATCAGCTTTACACGGCTTTCATAAAGATCGGAAGAATATACCGTTCCCCTGTTCTTCATTATCTCCGCAAGCGTAAAGCTTTTCCCGCCGGGAGCCGCACACATATCAATAACCTTATCGCATTCGCGGGGCGCAGCTGCTTCACAGCACCGCTGGGAAGAGATATCCTGTATATGGAAAAGCCCGTTGCGATATGCACGCAGGTTCTCAATACTGCCGGAATTGCTCAGCACAACACAGGTATCGCTGTCTTTATAGTGTTCTGCTTTAACTCCGTCCTCCGCAAGCTCATATATAAGATCATCAGCATCGCAGACGCAGGTATTCACCCTTGCATAAACCGGCGGTCTGCCGAATAACGCGGAAAGCATACGCTCAGTACGCTCATATCCGTATTCCTTGACCCACATCTTTACTATCCACTTTGCGCAGGAATATCCCACAGACAGCTTTCCGAGATCGTCAAGTCCGCTTGTGTCCAGCTTTTTACCGGCTCTTATAAAAGCGCGAAGCACCGCATTTATGAAGCCTTTCGACCTTTGCGGTGCAAGCTTTACTGTCTCATTGACTGCCGCGCTTTCCGGGATATCCATGTACATAAGCTGGTATATTCCCATTCGCAGCAATTGCAGTGTCTCGCTGTCTATATCATCAAATTCGGTCTTTGAATGCGCTCTGATGATGTGGTCAAGCGTCATTCTCCGTTCAGTCACGCCGTAGAAGAGGGCTGTAACAAAAGCCCTATCCTCTTTGTTTGCGGAAAGAGCAGAGTCAAGAAGAAGGTTTGAGTATGCCCCGTCGGACTGCGCTCTTACGAGCATTCCGAATACACGTTCACGTCCGTTCATATCAGCGCCGCCTCGATGATGCACGAAGAACAAGTCTTAGCAGCTGTACGAAGGAAGTGAGGAAGCTTGCAACATAAGTCATTGCCGCTGCTCCGAGCGTTTTCTTTGCGCCGGCAAGCTCCTCGCCGGTCAGTATCATATTGTCTCCGAGCGTCTTTATAGCCCGATTGCTCGCATCGAATTCAACCGGCAGAGTGACAAGCTGGAATATGACAACGATCGTATAAAACGCGATACCGACTTCTATCACGAAAGCCCACTCAAGAAAGAAGCCTATAGCAAGCACCCAGAACCACGCACCGGAACAGAAGTTTACCACAGGATAAAGAGACTGGCGTATCTTTATGGGCGTGTACCCTCTTGCATATTGTATGGCATGACCGCATTCGTGGGCTGCTACCCCGATAGCGCCGACAGTTGCATTGCCGTAAGTGCTGTCGGAAAGCGCAACGATATTGCTGCGCGGATCGTAATGATCCGTGAGACTTCCCGGAACACGCATTATCTGCACATTGTACAGCCCGTTCATATCAAGTATCTGTCTCGCCACCATATCGGCAGTAGCGCCGCTTACAGTACGGACACGATTATATTCCGCAAATGTTGACTTCACACGGATCTGACAGATAAGCGAGAATATAACCATTCCGATAAGTACTAAACCGGACCATCTTCCTGCAAAAACATCATAGATCAGACTCATTATCCTTTCGGACTGTTCGGCTGCCATAAATATCATACTAAACCTCCGCTTCTCCGAAAACCGTTCCCGCAGGTACTTTCTTTCCGCGCAGATAATCGTCTGCCGACATTCTCTTGCTTCCCTCCGCCTGTACATCGGTAAGACGAAGCACATATCCTCCGCAGGAAACACCGAGCTTGTCATCTGCTGCTGTTCCGGCAGGCAACCCGGTCTTTATATCAGTCTTTTCCGCAAAATACACTTTGAACCGCTTACCGCCGAGAGTTGTGAATGCGCAGGGACTTGCCGACATTCCGCGGATAAGATTATACACTTCGTCTATCGGTCTGGAGAAATCTATCCTGCACATATCCTTATTTATCATAGAAGCATAGCAGGTATTCTCGTCAGTCTGCGGCGTTCTCGGTGCAGTGCCAGCTTCTATTTCAGCAAGAGTCTTAACAATAAGCGAAGCGCCCATTGCGGAAAGAGCGTCGTGAAGCTCGGAAGCCGTCATTCTTTCGTCTATTGCGATCTTTTCGGTCAAGATCATATCTCCGGTATCAAGCCCCTCTGCCATATACATTGTGGTGACGCCGGATTCCTTTTCGCCGTTTATTATGCAGTGCTGGATAGGTGCAGCGCCTCTGTACCGCGGGAGAAGCGACGCGTGAACATTCACACAGCCGTACTTCGGGATATCGAGCACTTCTTTCGGAAGTATCTGTCCGTAAGCTACAACAACGATGCAGTCGGGATCAATCCCGCGGAGAGTTTCGACCGCCTCTTCCGCGTCCTCACTTCTGCCTTTGCGCAATGAGAGCGGCTGATATACCGGGATACCGTATTCCACAGCGCATTCCTTGACAGGCGTGAACATCATCTTATGCCCGCGGTTCTTCGGCTTATCGGGCTGGGTGAATACTGCCGCGATCTCGTGACCGGCTTCTTTTAGCGAGCGGAGACAAGGAACCGCAAAATCCGGCGTTCCCATAAAAACTATCTTCATTGAAATACACCTTATTTCTCTTCTTTATCGTCTATATCTACCATTTCGTCCGCAAGGTCAGTGAAAAGTATGCCGTTGAGATGATCGATCTCATGGCAAAGGGCTCTTGCAAGAAGCTCGGTGCCTTCCACCTTGAACTCCTTGCCGTAGCGGTTCATAGCTGTCACTTTCACTTTTGCGGGGCGCTCAACATATCCCCACTGGTTCGGCGAGGAAAGACAGCCTTCGACTTCATGCTGTTTACCGCGCATTGATGTTATCACCGGGTTTATCAGCTCGATAGGACCGTCGCCGACATCTATGACAGCTACCCTGCGGAGTATTCCTACCTGCGGTGCCGCAAGTCCTACACCGTCAGACGCTTTCATCGTTTCATACATATCGTCGAGAAGTACCCAGAGCTTGTCATCAAACGCTGTCACCTCACGGCATTTCTTTCTGAGTCTCTCGTCTCCGAATTTAACTATGTTTCTGAGTGCCATTTTATTGTTCCCTTTCTTTTATGTAATATGTCAGAACGGCTTCTTTCCGTCAAGCCAACCGTTTTTCTTCCAGTAGTCAGAATCAGTCTTGTTCCAGCCGTTCTTCTGCGTCATTCCGAAAATGCCGAACAGGAACTTTGTGCCGAACCCAACCTTTTTCCTCTCAACGCTTTTCCTTACCTTCTGTGCAGTGACCTTCACCTGACGCTTTATCTTGTCCTTATCCTTGTAATCGGCATAATTACCGTTCATCTTCATGGTGGTTACGCCGAATTTATGAACCGAGGATATGCCCCAGTAGGACATATTGCTTTTCAGCAGCTTGACCGTTTCTTTTACTCCGGCACCGCCTGCCGATGTGATTATAAGTCCGATCTTGCCGAACATACTCTCGTCCGGCCGATGCACAAGCCACATATATGCGAGATGATCCAGCAGTGATTTCATCGCACCGGTACATGAATAGACGAAAACCGGTGTTGCTGTTATAATAAGATCCGCAGCGCGCATTTTCTCAACTATAAAGCTTACTTTTTCGTGATGCGGGCATTTATCCTCTCCGTGAAGTATGCAGTTTGCACAGCCGAGACAGGTCTCGCCGAAATCCCGCGGGAGAACGATCTCTTCTATATCCGCGCCGTCAGCTCTGAACTCGTCAAGAAACAGATCTGTGACTGCTCTGGTATTGCCCTTGTGCGGAGTACCGATAATTACCAGTATCTTCATATTATCTCCCCGTTGAAATCAACATAAAAACTTACTTTTCTGAATTCCGGCAGCTTGTATGCCGAAAGCATCACAAACCTCAGCATATCCCGGAATTTCCTGTTGTTACGGCATTTCACTATTATTTTCGCACGAAAACTTCCATTTATCCGTCCGCTTGCAGTAGGTCCGAGTATTATCGCCGGAATATCACTTCCCGCTTTGTCGGCTTCCGCTTTCAGAAGTGTACGGAATGCAGCAGCTGCCTTACCCAGCAGTTCCTCGTCCTGCGAAGAGAACGCTATCATGCACAGGTCACAGTACGGCGGAAAAATAAGAGCCTTGCGTACTTCCGATTCCTGTTCATAGAAGCCTTTGTAATCCTGCTTTGCCGCAAGTTCAAGGACATAGTGTTCCGGTGAGAACGTCTGAATGAACGCTCTTCCCTTTTTCTCACCGCGTCCGGAACGTCCGACTACCTGTGTAACAAGCGAGAACGTCTTCTCATAGCCGAGGTAATCGCCTGCATACAGCGACCGGTCTATCAGCAGAACACCGACAAGTGTCACATTCTCGAAATTCAGTCCTTTTGCGATCATCTGTGTTCCGACCATTATATCATATTCGTTGTTTGCAAATTCCGCAAACCGCTTTTCATACGAATACTTCGACATCGTAGTGTCAGCGTCCATTCTCAGGACCCTTGCACTCGGAAAATACTCCCTGATCTCGTCCTCAATGCGCTGTGTTCCGGTACCGCTGGAATATATGAACCTGCTCCCGCACTTCTCACAGGCTGTCGGCATCGGTTTTCTGAAACCGCAGTAGTGGCAGATAAGGCTTCCGTTCACCTTGTGGTATGTAAGCGGAATGCTGCAGTTCGGACATTCTTCCACTGTGCCGCAGCTGATGCAGTTCACATAGGTATGATAGCCGCGCCGGTTAAGCAGCAGCATTGACTGTTCTTTGTTCTCAAGGTTGTATTTCAGCTCGCAAAGAAGCTCGTCGCTGAAATTGCCGCGGTTGCCGCGCTCGGCTTCAACGCGCATATCTATCATCTTCACGTCCGGCAAAACAGCTTTGCTGTACCGCTCGTTCATTTCAAACAAGCTGTACTTTCCGATAAGTGCATTATGGTAGCTGTCGAACGAAGGTGTAGCTGACGCAAGCAGCAAAAGCGCCTTATGCCGGAAACATCTCTGTTTTGCAATATCCCTTGCGTGATACCGCGGGGACATCTCGGATTTGTATGTATGCTCGCCCTCTTCGTCTATAACGATGATACCGATATTATCAACGGGCGCAAATACCGCGCTCCGCGTTCCTATAACTATCCGTGCTTTTCCGGAACGTATCCGCTTGAATTCGTCGGCTCTCTGCCCAAGAGAGAGACTGCTGTGAATGATCGCTACCTTGCTGCCGAACAGGTTACGGAACTTTCCTACAGTCTGCGGAGTAAGTGCGATCTCGGGCACAAGCAGTATCGCGGTTTTTCCGATATCCGCACAGTGTTCTATAAGCTTTATGAAAACCGATGTTTTTCCGCTTCCGGTAATGCCATGCAGCAGCGCACATTTAGGTTCCCCGGAATCCATTAATTCCCGCAGCCCGTCGTATGTTTTCTGCTGGAGCGGAGAAAACACGATATCGGAAAGCTTTTCGGTGACCTCGGCATTCTCCGTTCCTGCGCGTGAGACCTCTGTTTCAGTGATCTCGATCATATCCTTTTCCGCAAGTCTTTTTACCACGGAAGCAGTAACTCCGCAAAGATAGCAGAGTTCTCTGACCGATGCAGCTCCGTTCTCTTCCAGCATATCGCATACAGCTTTCTGCTTCGGAGAGAGTTTGGTATCTTCCGGAACGCCGATCAGAGTAACAGTCTTTTCTGTCTCGTCACCGACACGCCGCTTCACGGATTCGTGTATCAGAATTATATGTTTTTCGGAAAGAAGCTTCACTGCGGAAGCATTTTCCGGCGAACCGAGAAGCTCCTCAAGTTCCTTGTCGTTAGCACATTTCTCCGCCCTGTCCACAAGTTCGCGTTCATCATCGGAAAGCTCACCGTCCGCCTGAGCAAGCCTCGCTGCGCTGATGTTCACGGTATGCTTCTCGTTGATATAGACCGCAAGCCCCGGAGGGAGCATCGTGCGCACTGCATCGTAATATGTACAAAGCGTGCTTTCCCGCATATATTCAGCGATAGAAAGCATTTCCGGGCTCAGATAGCTTCCGTCGTCAGCAGCAGCAAATATCTGCTTCACTGCTTTGACAGGCTTTTCCTCGATAACGTAAAACACTACGCCTATGCGGTGCTTGTCCGCTCTTCCGAAAGGGACGATAACGCGCATTCCTGCCTTTATATCTGTTCCGGCGGGTATCTCGTATGTGAACAATGAATCGAAAGCAAATGCGGTCTTTTCAATCGCAACAAGTGCGTAATGCGGCTCACCGGGATTCATTCCGCCAGAAGCTCCTCTATCACGCCCGGACGTCTTTCCCGTCTGCACTTTTCGGCTCTTACAACTGCAAGGAAGTCCTCAACTGCATCTTCAAGAGCCGCGTTTGTAACCAGATAATCATAATGCTCGGCAAACTTCAGTTCTTTGCGGGCGGTTTCGAGACGCTGCTTTATCACTTCGTCTGTTTCTGTACCGCGTTTGTGCAGTCTTCTGTCAAGTTCTGCAAAAGACGGCGGGAGAATGAACACCATAGTGCAGTCCGGGAACATTCTGCGTACATTCGCCGCACCCTCTATCTCGATTTTCAGTATTACGTCCTTACCCGCTTCAAGCATATCGGTCACCGCCTTTTTCGGCGTTCCGTAGTAGTTGCCGACGTATTCGGTATATTCGAGCAGTTCGCCGTTCTTTATCATTTCTTCAAACTGTTCGCGTGTCTTGAAATAATAACTTACGCCGTCAGTCTCGCCGGGACGCATTGCACGCGATGTAGCGGAGACGGAGTAGAACAGGTTGTCATTCGCTTTGAGCGCCTGTTCAAGTATAGTGTCTTTTCCGCAGCCTGCCGGTGCGGAAACTACGATAAGTATTCCTTTTGCCATTTTTACCTCCTCTGTTCTTCGGTGCCGGACATCTGCATCTTTGCCTCGATTCGCCGTTCCTGCCAAGCAGCGATATGTACGCTATTCGTTTATAGTTCCCGGTTCTTTTGCGGACATAACGACATGACCGCTGTCCATTACGATAACGGTCTTGGTTTTCTTGCCGCAGGTAGCATCTATAGCGGTATTACTGTCTTTTGCAACGGAGACTATACGCTTTGCAGGAGCGGAATCCGCACCTATAACGGCAACTATCCTGTCGCTGTTTATCCTGTTTCCGTAGCCTACATCGATCAGTTTCATAAAATCCCACCGCCTGAAAATACTATAAAATATATTATACCATTTTATTACCTAAAAATCAAGACATATTTCATTTTAATAGACACGATTCGCGCATTTCCCGATAAAGCCTTCCTACAGGCAGTCCCATAACATTGTAATAATCGCCTGTTATACCGCTTACAAGCAACGCTCCTGTCCCCTGTATGCCGTACGCCCCCGCCTTGTCAAACGGCTCTCCGCTTGCGGTGTATTCTTCTATTTCACGATCTGACAGTGTGAAAAAGCGTACTTTCGTTTCCTCGCAGAAGTTTCTGTTCATATTGCCGCAAGATAAGCACATTCCTGTATAGACACTGTGCTCCGTTCCGGATAAAAGGCGCAGCATACGTTTTGCATCAGCTTCATCTTTCGGTTTTCCAAGGATCTCGCCGTTTATGACCACAACTGTATCTGCGCCGATAACAACTTCTTCCGGATACTTCTCAGCTACCTCAAGGGCCTTGTGTTTTGCCAGCTCAACAACATATTCCGACGGCGGCAGACTTCTGTCAGCTCTTTCCTCTCCCACAGCCGGTATTATCTTAAAGTCCGCCGTTATCAGCGAAAACAGTTCCTTTCTGCGCGGTGACTGACTTGCAAGAATTATCATAACATATTCCCCCATATAGAATAAACTCGTATATTTTAACATATTATGCGGAATATGTCAACCTTTCGCTGTTCACGCACATCAGAATTGAGAACAAAATATTGATTGACAAGCCGGCTTTTTGGTAGTATAATATTTGTGTATTTTTATCAGAACAATATACCATATTTCTCTTGACGAAAAGCCGAAAAAATGGTAAAATATAAGGTAATATTGCAATACATCTCAAAGGCGGTGAAGGTATGAAAAGATTAATTGTTATCGAAGGACTTGACGGAAGCGGAAAATCGACTCAGCTTGATCTTCTCCGGCGCAAACTCCCCGGTACTCATTTCATCACCTTTCCCTACTACAACACCGACAGCGGGCGCATAATAAGCGATTACCTCAACGGCAAATTCGACGAATCAGACCCGAAAATAAGCGCTTATTCAGCCAGCATAATGTATGCAACGGACCGGTACACAAGCTTCAAGACACACTGGCAGGCGCTTTACGAAAGCGGTTCTCCCGTAATATCCGCAAGATATGTGTCCTCAAACGCAGTCTATCAGATGACAAAGCTCGCGAAAGAAGAATGGGACGGATATTTAAGCTGGCTGTGCGATCTTGAATACGTCAAGCTCGGTATGCCCCGCCCTGACCTCACTATATTTCTCGATATGCCGACAGAAGTTTCGCAGAAGCTTCTTCTGCGGCGCTACAACGGTGACGAAAGTAAAAAGGATATCCACGAACGTGATACCTCCTATCTTGCTCACTGCCGTGAAGCCGCTCTCTTCTCAGCGGAAAGATTCGGCTGGAAGATCATATCATGCAGCGAAAACGGCGAGCCGAGAAGTATTGCTGACATAAACAAAGAACTGATTGAGATGATCAGATCACAATTATGAAACGTATTGTCGGAAATATTGGAGCACTCCCACTTCCTGACGGGAAATACGCTTTCGGAAGAATACTTGCACATTCAAACGTTGAGTTTTACAGGCATTTAGGCAAAAGTGAGAATGATCTTCCGGAAGATTCTGACATCTGGTTTACCGTGTGCTGCCACAGAAGCTTCTTCAGACACATGAAGCTTGTGGGAAAACGCTCTTTCGCCAATGATGACGAACAGTATCCGCCGGCTAAATACATATATGATGTCATCGGCAAGGGCTATTCGCTTTATTCACGCGGTCAGATTATCCCCGCAAGCTATGAACAGTGCAAGGGGCTCGAACGGGCTTCTGTATGGGAATATGAACATATAATCGACAGAATAATGGAAACGGGCGTCTATCCTTCTCTTATTCTCGATCATGATCTGTCAAAAGAATGAAAGGAAGTTGTTATTATGGTACTTGTATTTCTTGCGAACGGCTTTGAGGAAACCGAGGCTGTAGCACCTATCGACATTCTCCGCAGAAACGGACAGAATGTTATCACTGTGGGCATCGGCGAGGAGGTAATCACAAGCTCCCATGACATTACGGTGGTTCCAGATGTCACGGAAGCCGATATGTCGCTGATGACAGACATTGATATGATAGTTCTCCCCGGCGGTATGCCCGGAACGCTCAACCTCGAAAAGTCCCGTACAGTGCAGGATACCATAGATTACTGCGCCGCAAACGGAAAGTTCATAGGCGCTATTTGCGCGGCTCCTTCCATACTCGGCAAAAAAGGTCTGCTCAAAGGAAAGAAAGCCACCTGCTTCCCCGGATTTGAGGAATTTCTCGAAGGTGCTGACTTCACAGGAGAGCCCGTAGAAAAGGACGGTAATATCATAACCGCAAGAGGAGCGGGAGTCGCTGTGGAATTTGGTCTCAAGCTGGTAGAAGCACTTTCCGGCAAACCCGCTTCCGACAAGATCCGTGAGTCTATGCGCTGTGTCTGAGTTAAAAAAGACTCTTCGCGCCGAGATGATCGCTCAGCGAAGAAATATGGAAGAATCCGTCAGGAAAGATTACGACGAAAAAATATATAATAATCTTATAAAGCATGACAGGATCGGAAGCTGCGGCACTTTTCTCATATATGCGTCATCTCACATCGAAGTTGATACAAGACGCTTTATTGAGAAAATGCTCTCGGAAGGAAAGACAGTGGCAGTGCCGAAATGCGAGGGAAAGAAAATGCGGTTTCTGACCGTCGATTCGCTTTCCGCACTTGTACGCAGCAGATTCGGTGTTGACGAACCGGCTGACGGAACATAGATCAC
>JAFVBZ010000109.1 GCA_017479645.1 Ruminiclostridium sp.
GCAGATACTCAGCGCGCTTATGAAGGCTATACCGGTATTCAATTCGCTCATAGAAGCACGCTTTTTCTCCTGCAACAACTTCATCAAGGCAACCGGCGCGAAGCAGGTGGTCGATCTGCCCTGCGGATATACTGCGCGCGGAATAAAGCTCTCGAAGAGCGGGATAAAGTTCTACGGCTTTGATCTTCCCGCGGTAATAGACGCAATGAAGCCGGCTGTAAAGCAGACGATAGGCGAGAACGAAAATATAGCCTACTGCGAAGTTGACGCCACGAACTATGCTTCGCTCAGAAGAGCGCTTGAAACGGCGGACGGAGAGCTTCACATCACGACAGAGGGACTTCTGATGTATCTTACCCAGTCTGAGATCGAGACCGTATTCGGAAATATCAGAAAGCTTCTGCTTGAATTCGGCGGAAAATGGGTGACAATGGACAACGAGCTTGATACTGCGGAAAGCAAGGCTCTTGTTGCCGCTACGGCAGGACTTCCTCCCGAGATCGCCTCAAAGATCGGAAAAATATCTGCGGGTAATATATCCAAGACGACATTGGCGAACAACATTTTCTTTGACAAGGACAAGGAAAAGGCGAAGAAATTTGTTTCGGATATGGGATTTGATCTTGAACTTATCCCGATAAGAGAATATATGCCGAATCCTCTTGTATCCTTCAAGGACATACCCGAGGACATACGCAGAGAGGCAACGGAAGCGCTTGCGAACGTTAATCTCTGGGTAATGACACCAAAGCCCGGCGCGGCGGAGAACTTCACCTGTGAAGAAGCCAATTTCAATGCAGATGTAAAACTGAGGGACGACGTACTTAACGTATCGCTCACTGGCCGTCTTGACACTATCACATCTCCCGGACTTCTTGCTCTTTACAAAGAGGCTGAGGCAAAGGGCAAGATAACAAGTATATGCGTTGACATGAAGAATCTTGAATACATTTCTTCTGCGGGACTCCGTGTTCTGATGATAATGAGAAAAGCTCTTGCCGACGGCAAGAATTTCAGCCTTATCAATATGAACGATAATGTAACTAACATCATCGAAACCACCGGTTTTGACACGATTTTCTGCTGATGCGGGGGCGGGGGCGGGGAACGCCCCGCGGCGAAATGCGTAGCGACATTCTTCTATGGGCGGGTGCTTTGCATGAAGCAATGGTAGTTGCCGTCAAGAGCGCGCACGATGCGTGCATATAAAACGGCAACGACACCACCTCGGTTAGTTATACTATTCTATACATAGAAAAAGACTGCTGACATCTGTTTGTTCAGCAGTCTTTTAATTCTGTTCTGATAACCTTCTCCATTAACTGCGGAGCGATTAAAGTTTTTTGAGGAGGGGGTCTGGGGGAAACCCCTTTTGTTCACAAAAGGGGTGCCCCCAGTCTCGAGCGTCAGCGACCCTCTCGAGCGCCGTGCGCGACCCTTCTCGAGCGCCAGCGACCGATCTCGCGCGCTCCTCTTACACGAGTCTTTCGAGAGTTCTGATAAGCTCGGCGGTATCTGCGGGCTTGGAGAGGTGGGCGTTCATGCCGACGCTTGCTGTTGTTCTGAAGCCACTCATACATGCGCTTTTTGCCTTCGATCTGGCGGATAGCAACGTCCTCGCCCAGAAACCAGTACACATTCTCTTTCAGTCCGCCGGGAGTCGGGCAGATCGAGCCGAGACCGTATTCTATCTCGTCCTTGCAGTTCGGACCGCTTATCCTGTGCTCCCTGACGTACTGCATAAGGTGATCGAAAGTGACGTTGTACTGCACAAGACCCTCGTTGTTCGGGTCATCTATCTCCAGCTTCTTTGCGATGCAGGGGGATATGAACGCGAGCCTGTCCGTTATCTTAAGCTCCTTGCGGCAGTACACCGCCGCGCACATCATCGGGCTGTGTACCGGGAAGAGCTTCGGGAGCAGATCGGGCGTGTAATCTTCGATGTATCTGACTACCGCAGGGCAGGGCTGTGAGATCCCGCCGAGGTAGTTGTACTTCTTGATGTAGTTGAGATAGCCCCATGTTGTAATGTTGGCACCGAAAGATACGGAAATTATCCGGTTCACGCCGAGCTGTTTAAGTCCGCCGAGCACCGAACCGTACTGTGACGGGTAATTTGCGAGAAATGCGGGCGCAAGGAGCAGTGATATCTTCTGACCTGCCTTGAGATCGGCAAAGAACCGCTCTGTGTCGTCATGGAACTCGCGGGCTCCGTGAACGCAGGCGTCCATGCAGGCGCCGCAGGATACGCAGTATGTACCGTTGACCGATATCCGGCGCTCGTTTCCGTCAACATCGACGGACGTGCATGCACCCATAGCCGGACAAACATTGATACATTTGTTGCAGCCTATGCATTTTTCGTTGGTATATACAAGTGATTCCAGTTTGCTCATTTTCACCTCGTCCTTATTCTACACCAAATCTTTTCTTCAATCAACGACCGAAATTTTCAAATATCGACCTTTGTTATATTACATTATGCGGATTTTTGCAAGCGAAACGGGAAAATTCTCTGTTATTCCGCAAATTCGGCAAATACAGATAGCTTTATTTGTGCGGTATTGCCTATATATAATATTGATTGACATAATCAGAGAAATGTGGTAAAATTAGACTGATTTATACAACTCTTGTCGGAATCTCTTAAAGGAAAGAAACGAAAATGAGAAAAAGCAACAGAAAAGTCGATATTATCATTATCGCGGTGATCGCGCTGATCGTTATTGTTTCTGCTATCGCGGTGATGATGCCCAAACCGGAGGAAGCTCCGGAACAGCCGGCTCAGAACCCGGTATCCGCGCTCACAGCTGCCGACTACAACGGAAAGGTAATAGGCATACTCACCGGCGGTTCGTTCGAGCAGCTCACATTCGATCTCTTCCCGAAAAGCGAGTACAAGTATTACGATACATTCGCAGATCTCGGTCTGGCGCTTTCCAAAGGTCAGATAGATGCTTTTATCGGTGACGAGCCGGTATTGAATGATATGTGCAGGAATAACAGCAGTCTGTCATATCTCCCGGAGTCCGTTTCAAAGGATTCATATTATTTCCTTTTCAGCAAGAAAAGCGAAGCTGTACCGAAAGCGGTCGAGCAGATGAACGAGATGCTTGCGAAGTACAAGTCTGACGGTACGCTGGAAAAGCTTGCGGAAATATGGTTCGGAACCGAGGAAAACTTAAAGACCGTTGACAAGTCCGGACTTGACGGCATGAACGGCAGTCTTAAGATCGGCACATATTCCGGAGCGGGCGCGTTTTCGTATATCAAGGACAACGAGCTTGCCGGACTGTCCATAGACCTTGCCTATCGTTTCGCACGGGAATACGGATATGAACTTGAAATCGACGACACGAGCGTCGCCGGGATGCTCACCGGAGTCGGATCCGGCACATACGATTTCATTGCCAGTGCGATAAGCATGACCGAGGAAAGAAAAGAGTCTGGGATTTATTCCGAACCCTACTATGAATCCGACATAAAACTCGCGGTGAGGGCGGAAGACCTTAACTCCGGCAGTACCGGCTCCGCTGTCACAAGATCGACCCCGCTATCCTATTTCAACGGCAAGAAGATCGGTCTCCTCACGGGAAGCGCCTATGAACCCACGGCAATGAAGCTGTTCCCGGATTCGGAATACGTTTACTTCGATGTTTCGCCGGATCTTGCGCTTGCGGCAGTCAGCAAAAAGATAGACGGCTATCTTGTATCCGAAGATCAGGCGAAGACGATGATACACGAAAACCCGACGCTGTTCAGCCTTGACGAAAAGGCTGGGGAGACGCCCTTTGCCTTTGCGTTCCCTAAGACCGCCAAAGGTGCAGCCCTTCGCGACGAGCTGAATGAGTTCATTGCGAAGATAAGCGCGGACGGAACAATGGACAAACTGCTCGAAAAGTGGTCGAGCGGAGATATAGAACAGTCTGTTGACCTGACCGGCTTCACCGGCGAGAAAGGAACTCTCAGTATCGCCTGCGCCGGTACGGCACCGCCGTGGGAGTACGTATACAATGGCCAGCTTACAGGCTACGAGATCGAGCTTGTGGCTATGTTCTGCCGCGAGTACGGCTATACTCCGAAATTTGACACCATGACGTTTTCGGCTGTTATACCCGGCATCTCATCGGGCAGATACGATATGGCGGCAGCGAACATCTCCGTGACACCGGAAAGAGCAGAGAGCGTTTACTTCTCGGACGAGGAATCCTCAAGCTCCGTGGTTTTCGTGACTTGTGCGGAAAGCGCCTCTCCCAATACAGGCGCAGCGGTGGAGGACAGACCTTTCTCGTACTACGCGAACAACAAGAAGATCGGCGCTATAACCGGCGGTCTGTATGAGATAATGATACGCGAGCGTTATCCCGAAGCGGAGATACTGCAGTACAACAATCAACCGGACATGGCGGGTGCTCTCGGTGCGGGCGTCATTGACGCATTCACCTGCCCCGAATCCTCGGCGAAGGACTTCATGAAAGCCGACCCGTCGCTGACATACCTGCACGAAGTCTTTACCGAGATACCCTACGGTTTCGCATTCCAGAAGTCCGGTGACAAGGAATATCTCCGTGACCAGATGAATGAATTCCTGCAAAAGCTGCACAGTGACGGCACTTATGACGAACTTGTGTCAAAATGGTTCGGCGATGACGAGAGCGTTAAGACCGTCGATCTGTCCGGACTTACCGGTGAAAACGGCGCGGTCCGTTACATCACCGCCCCGACCATGCAGCCGTTCTCGTATATCGCAAACGGCGAAAATGCAGGCTTTGAAGTGGAGATCGTCGCACGGTTCTGCCGTGAATACGGCTATTCGCTTACAATAGACAACGGCGAATTTGCTTCTCTGATACCGGGTATCACCTCGGGAATGTACGATATCGCTTCCGGCACGATAATGGTAACCGCGGAGCGTGCGGAAAGCGTGAACTTCTCCGATGTTTATTACACGGCAAACGCGGTGGCGGTAGTTCGCAGAGATGACGGGAACGGCGAAGCTGGGAAAAAACCGAAGTATTCCTCCGTTGAAGAACTTAAAGTACCCGGAAAGAAGATAGGCGTGTTAACAGGCACCTCTGCGATGTTCCAGGTAGAAAAGGAACTTCCCGATGCCGAGATCTGCCAGTATTCAGACGCATTCTCTGCGTATAAAGCGGTAGCCAAGGGTATGCTCGATGCATTCGTGTATGACCGCAAACAATTAGAGCTCGCACTGGAAAACGGCGTTAAAGGAGTTGTGATTTTAGACGAAAATTTCGGAGAGAGTGCTGAGGTGGCGATCGGGCTCCCGAAGGAACCCGCTGTACCGGATCTGAAAAAAAGGATCAATGAGTTTCTTGCCGAGATCAAGAGCAGCGGAGTAAACGATGATGCTTTAAAACGCTGGACTGTTGACCGGAATTACGAAATGCCGGATATCCCGAAGGCGGAAAATCCCTCTTTCACATTAAGAGTCGGTACGACGGGTATAGTTGAGCCGTACAGCTTCTATAAGGACAACGAGCTCACGGGATATGATATTGAGATGTCAAAGCGTCTCGCGGCATACCTGAACGCGGATATCGAGTTCAAAATATACGATTACACAAGTTTAGTAATGGCTTTGCAGTCCGGCGATATAGACTGTGTACTCGCAAATCTTCACAAAACCAATGAGCGTGCTGAAGTCATAGACTTCTCCGATCCAATGCTTGTGTTACAAGATGCGGTTTTAGTTGCAGCCGTCGATGAGACGACACCCGAAACCAATGCCTTTACGGATCTTCTCAGCAGCATCGCTCTGAGCTTTGAGAAGAACTTTATACGCGAGAACCGCTGGGAGCTTATACTCGAAGGTATCTGCACCACGATCATCATAACGGTATTTTCGACGATTTTCGGTTCGATCCTTGCATTCCTTATCTGTATGTTCCGGCGCACCGGAAGCAGGCTTGCGAACTCGATATCGAACATCTACGTCAAGCTCCTGCAGGGAACGCCTATGGTAGTGCTGCTGATGATACTGTATTATGTGATACTCGGCAAATCCGGGCTTTCGGCGGCATGGGTGGCGATCGTGGGATTTTCGCTGAACTTCGGCGCTTATGCGTCAGAGATAATGCGTTCCGGCATCGAGAGCATAGACGCGGGTCAGCGTGAAGCGGCACTTGCTCTCGGCTACAGCGAGAACCAGGCATTCTTCCGCTTTATCTTCCCGCAGGCGGCAGTACGTTTCCTGCCGGTCTATAACGGCGAGGTCATCTCACTTCTCAAAGGAACGTCTATTGTGGGCTACATAGCGATACAGGATCTCACGAAAATGGGCGATATCATCAGGAGCCGCACTTATGAAGCATTCTTCCCGCTTATCGCAACGGCGATAATTTACTTTATTCTTGCATGGATGATCTCATTGATACTAAAATTTATCCTTAAAAAGGTCAGCCCCAAGCGAAAGGGAGGTACGGCGAAATGAGCATGATAAAGATCGAGCATTTAAGGAAGGAATACCCGAACGTAACACCGCTGGAAGATGTAAGTGTTGAGATAAACAAGGGTGATATTATCTCGGTCATAGGGCCTTCGGGAACCGGCAAATCCACGCTTCTGCGCTGTTTAAACCAGCTTGAGGAGCCGACGTCCGGCACAGTCACTGTTGACGGCGAGGTGATAACGGATCCGAAATGCGACATTTCGGTTGTGCGCCGGAAGATGGGAATGGTTTTCCAGTCCTTCAATCTGTTCGCAAATCTGAACATCATCGATAATGTGATATCCGCGCCGGTCAATCTGCTGAAAACGCCGAAAGAGCAGGCGTATAAAGAGGGAATGGAGCTTTTGAAGCGGGTAGGACTTGCGGAGAAAGCGGAGAACTATCCCGACGAGCTTTCGGGCGGTCAGAAGCAGCGTGTAGCGATTGCGAGAGCAATCGCGATGCACCCGGAGATAATACTGTTTGACGAGCCGACTTCGGCGCTTGACCCGACGATGGTAGGCGAGGTTCTTTCGGTTATCCGTTCTCTTGCGAAAGAGGGCATGACGATGATGATCGTGACCCACGAGATGAAGTTTGCGCGTGACGTATCGAACCGTGTGTTCTATATGGACGAGGGCGGGATTTACGAGGACGGAACGCCCCAGCAGATATTTGAGAATCCCGCAAAGGAAAAGACGCGCATCTTCATCAAGCGTCTTAAACAGCTCTCACTTGACATCACCTCGCTTGACTTCGACTTCATCGGCTTTAACTCGCAGATCGAGCAGTTCGGCAGAGAGAATCTTATCTCGCAGAAGATACTGCGCAACATCGAGCTTGCCTTTGAGGAGCTGGTGATGCAGAATATCATAGGAGAGATCGAGCATAACGACGAGGGGCTTCCGGTAAATGTCGTTATCGAGCATTCCGAGGCAGACGATACTGCGGCAATGACCATAAGCTACGGCGGAGCGAACTATGACCCGTTCACAGACGGCGACGAGCTTTCCGTGATGATCGTAAAGAAGCTCGCGTCCGAGATAAAGCATACCTACTCTGACCGCAACACGATCTGCATCAGATTCGCGTGAGAGAGGTTTTTGAGAGATTTTGAGAGATTTTGAGAGATTTCAGAGAGGGGGCGCCGAGTCTGTCGGTCAGCCCCTCTGTCACCTGACGGTGACACCTCCCCTCTAAAGGGGAGACACCCCCCAACCCCCCGCCAACCCCCTTTAAAAAAGGGTGCTGGACACCCTAAATAAATGCAGTATTTCAGAGCGCACAGCTATGGGCAGCCACCGACTGAAACGCAGTGGGGTTGGCAAAGACTCCATTCAGAAAATAACAAGAAAACAGCTTGCAGAGAAATATTCTGCAAGCTGTTTTTATATTCAGAAGAAAATAACTAACCGAGGTGGTGGCGTTGCCGTTTTATATGCGCGCATCGTGCGCGTTCTTGACGGCAACTGCCATTGCTTCCGTGCAATGCACCCGCCGATAGAAGAATGTCGCTACGCATTTCGCCGCGGCGCGTCCGCCGCCTCTCTCTTACTTCTTCTGAGAACGTCTGCCGAGAACGGAGATAGTGAACAGGACGGCGAGGAGGATCACCACGGAAGCGCCCAAGACCACGAACACGTTCTGGACAAAGCCGGAGATGAGATAGCCGACAAGGCACACGCCTGCGACAAGGAGCGCATAGGGTATCTGAGTGGAGACATGGTTTACATGGTCACACTGGGCGCCCGTTGAGGACATGATCGTCGTATCGGATATCGGTGAGCAGTGATCTCCGCAGACAGCACCCGCAAGGCATGCCGAGATGCATATTATTACCATTTCCGGTATAACTCCGCCCTCTCCGGCATTTGCAAGGCTTGTGGAGAATACGCCGGTAACGATCGGGATAAGAATACCGAATGTTCCCCAGGAAGTACCGGTAGCGAAAGAAAGACCGACTGCAACAGCAAACAGTATAAAGGGAAGGAGCATCTGAAGCGCGGTGAACTGCTCGACAAGTCCGGAAACAAATACCGGAGCATCAAGCATAGATGTCATTGTTTTCAGCGTCCATGCGAACATAAGTATCAGAATTGCCGGAACCATGTGCCGGAATCCCGAAACGACAGAATCCATGCAGTCGCCGAATCTGAGGACGCCGCGGCACATATAGTAAACTATGATGAGCAGCAGCGCACCGAGTGAACCGAGCGCAAGTCCGTATGAAGCGTCGCATTCCGAGAAAGCTGTGATGAAGTCGGCGCCGCTGAAAAATCCGCCGGTGTAGATCATTCCCATAACGCACATGAATATCAGTATGATAACCGGGAGGATAAGGTCTATCACCTTTCCCTTGTGGTTCACAGGCTTGTCATCTTCACCCCAGATCTTCTGACCGGAGGTAAAGAGATCGCCGTTTCTTGCATTGTCCTCATGCCGCTTCATAGAGCCGAAATCCACGTCGCTCAAAGCTATGAATAACACCATTATTATCGTCAGCAGCGCATAGAGATTGTACGGTATCGTGCTGATAAAGAGCTGTATCCCGTTTACCCCCTCAACAGTACCGCTTACTGCGGCTGCCCACGAGGATATCGGAGCTATGATACAGACCGGAGCGGCTGTCGCGTCGATAAGATAAGCGAGCTTTGCGCGGGAAACCTTATGCTTGTCCGTAACGGGGCGCATTACCGAGCCGACTGTAAGACAGTTGAAATAGTCGTCAACGAAGATAAGGCAGCCCAGCAGGAATGTGGAGATGCAGGCGCCCTTCCGGGACTTGATGTGGGCTGATGCCCATTCGCCGTAAGCGCGGCTTCCGCCCGCCTTGTTCATCAGCACGACGATTATGCCGAGTACAACAAGGAACATCAGTATTCCGGCATTGTAGCTGTCGGCAAGGTTCGAGATGATGCCCTCGTTCACGACAGCGCCGAAAAATCCCTCAAATCCGGTGCCGGAGGATATAGCGAACAGAATACCGCCGGTTACGATACCGGCAAACAGCGAGGAATATACTTCCTTTGTGATAAGCGCAAGACCGATAGCCACTATCGGGGGAAGAAGCGACCACATTGAGCCGATCGCACTTGTTATAGGCGTTGTAACGAAGCAGATAATGATGTAAACAAGAACTAACAGCGCAAAAATGATCTTACTCAGATGTTTTTTCATCTTTTGCCTCCTTTTTTCGGAACATTCCTTTAATATCAAGCTGAGCCGCTATTACTGCCGCAAATACGAGTGCGCAGCCGGCAAGCTCTTTAAGGCTCAGCGTTTCGTTGAGAAGAAGCCACCCCGCCAGTGCCGCAAACACCGATTCAAGGCTCATCAGCAGCGTTGCGACAGCAGGATCGGTGTACCGCTGACCGAGGATCTGGAGCGTATATGCGACTCCGCAGGACATCGCGCCCCCGTACAGTATCGGGAGCCATGCCGATAGTATCGCGTCAATATCCGGCTTCTCGAATATGAACATACATATCAGCATTATCGTTCCAGCTGTGAAGAACTGTATGCAGGACATGAGGGTGCCGTCGGTATTTTTCGCGTTGAACCGGTCTATGACCGTGATGTGGACGGCGAAGAACACCGCGCACAAAAGAACGAGCAGATCTCCGGCTGATACGGAAAAGCCCTCGTTTATGCAGAGAAGATAGAATCCCGCGATCGCAGCCGCGGCGCATATCCACACTTTCAGCGTGGTGCGGCGGTACAGGATAACGGCTATGATCGGCACGATAACGATGTAGAGGGCAGTGATGAATCCTGCTTTTCCCACTGTCGTCATACCTATGCCGACTTGCTGCAGGGAGCTTGCGATGAACAGCAGAACTCCGCAGCATATCCCGCCTGTGACCGTGTTTTTAAGCGAAGGCTTGTCCGCCTTCTGCCGTTTTTCGGGATCGACCGCACGAAGCAGCGCTATCACCGGGATAAGGACTATCCCGCCGAGGAGAGTCCGGCATGCGTTGTAGGTGAACGGACCGACGTAGTTCAGCCCGTCGCTTTGTGCCACGAACGCGATCCCCCAGATGATCGCTGTGGCGAGCAGCATCAGGTTCCCGCGCAGTTTCTTGCTCATACCGTCCGCCTTACAGCACCTTTGACAGGAATGCTTTAAGTCTGGGGCTGTCCGGATCTGCGAAGAACTTGTCGGGAGTGTTCTCCTCGGCAATGACACCGCCGTCGATGAACATTATCCGTGAACCTACTTCACGGGCAAATCCCATTTCATGTGTAACCACCACCATTGTCATGCCCTCGCCCGCGAGCTGTTTCATAAGCTCAAGGACTTCGCCGACCATTTCCGGGTCAAGTGCCGATGTGGGCTCGTCGAACAGCATCACGTCCGGGTTCATCACGAGCGCTCTTGCAATAGCGATACGCTGCTTCTGACCGCCGGAGAGCATATTGGGGTAGCTGTCAGCCTTGTCGTAAAGACCGACCTTTTTCAGCATCTTTCCGGCGCTTTCCTCCGCCTCTTCCTTCGACATCACTTTAAGCTTTACCGGAGCAAGCGTGAGGTTCTTCCGTATGGTAAGGTGAGGGAACAGGTGGAAGTGCTGGAATACCATTCCCATTTTCTCGCGCACCTTATAGAGCTGTTTGTCGCTCATCTGCGTAAGGTCTCTGCCTTCAAAGATCACGGAGCCGCCGGTAGGTTTTTCAAGCATATTGAGGCAGCGGAGAAAAGTGCTTTTTCCGGAGCCGGAAGGCCCTATCACAACGACCTTTTCGCCCTTTTCTATCGTGGTATCGATGCCCTTTAGTATCTCAAGGGAGCCGAAGGATTTTTTTAATCCCTTAACCTCGATCACTCTTCTTCAGCCTCCTTTCAAGTCTTCCGACAAGCGAGCTGAGCCCTACGACTATGATGAGGTAGATCAGCGCGACCGCGATGAGCGGCAGGAAAGCCTCGTAAGTAACGCTTCGTATGATATCTCCGCCCTTTGTGAGGTCTTCGAGGGCGATATATCCGGCTACGGAAGTCTCTTTAAGCAGCACTATACATTCATTTGCGAGTGCGGGGAGAACATTCTTGAATGCCTGCGGAATGATTATGTACAGCATCGTTTTGGTGTAGTTGAGACCGAGGCTCGCTCCGGCTTCAAACTGACCGTTGTCTATGGACATAATACCCGAGCGCACGATCTCTGCGACATAAGCTCCGGAGTTTATACCGAAAGCGAGAATGCCGACGAGAGTCTTGTCTATTCGTACCGAAGCGAAAATGACATAGTAGATGATAAGGAGCTGCACCATTACCGGCGTTCCTCTTATCACGGTGAGGTATATTTTAGAGATGAAGTTGAGTATTTTAAGTCTGCCCGTTTTATCGTGAGTTGCGCGTATCACAGCGACAAGAAAACCGAGGAGCATACCTATCATCACGGCAAAGAGCGTGATGATAAGCGTGGTTTTAAGTCCGTTTGTAAGATACTGCCACCTGTTGTCAACGATAAAGGTGTCGTACAGCTTTTGCAGAAATCCGTCCAATTGGGTCCTCCGCCTTTACAATTACTTTCTTACAACAATTACCTGTTTGGATACCGCGTAGCCCTGTGTGAAGCTTACGTTCTTCTGTCTTTCGGGAGTTACGGACATACCCGCAACGCCGACGTCAGCCTTGCCAGAGTTTATGGCGGCGATTATCGAGTCGAACGCCATGTTCTCGATCTCAAGCTCCATGCCTATCCTGTCGCATACTGCGCGCATCATATCGACGTCTATTCCGACGATCTCGCCGCCTTCCATGCTCTCATAGGGCGGGAACTCGGCATTTGTCGCCATAACGAGCTTGCCGTTTCTTGCAACGGAGCTGTCGGGGGTATAGGGAACGTGGTCTGCCTCATCACCGATCCAGTGGGAAACGATGCTGTCGAGGGTTCCGTCAGATTTAAGAGATGTGAGAGCATCGTCTATTTTCTTGCCGAGCTCGTCGTTGCCGATCTTGTATGCAATTGAGTATTCTTCTTCTGCGAAAGGATCGCTGAGAATCGTGAGGTCATTGTTCTTCTCAACAAAAACTTTAGCCGGCTCGCTGTCGATGATGACAGCATCTATCTTGCCCTGTTTGAGAGCCTGGATAGCGTCGGCAGCCTTGTTGTATGCCTCAACGGTAGCATTTTCGACATCGCCTGCGAAGATATAGCCGGTAGTACCGAGCTGTGTGCCGATCGTCTTGCCTACGAGGTCATCAGCGCTGAACACGGTGTTGGGGATAACAGCTCCTGTGGGAGCCTGAGCTGCTGTTTCCGAAGCGGGGGTATTGGAAGTGGTCTGACCGCAGCCTGCGACAGCGAGAACTGCTGCTGCAACGCATGCAGCTATAATGCCTTTGTTTGTCTTTTTCATAATTTGATCTCCTTTTCTGCGCAAAAGCGCTTTGTTTTTAATAACCTTTTCCATTATAACGCATAGGGGAGAAAAATGCAAGCGATATTTGATAAAACATCACATTTTTTGCTGTTTTGTCTGAATAAAAAAGCTATACCCCACAAACAGGCGCATTCTTTGCACGCTGTTTATGCGGTATAGCCATAACCCTCTCACTTAACTGCGGAGCGGTCAAAGTTTTTTGAGGAGGGGGTCTGGGGGAATCCCCTTTTGTTCACAAAAGGGGTGCCCCCAGTCTCAAGCGCCGTGCGCGATCCGTCTCGAGCGCTGTGCGCGACCCGTCTGCTTTACTCGTTCAGTGCATCGAGGGCTGCGTTGATCGTGTTGAGGTTGGATTCGCGGAGGACTGTCCATGAATCCGCATCGGGGTGGAAAGCGGCATCAACGAGCATATCGTCGATAAGCTTGGAAGTATCGGAATCGAGACCGCCGTAAAGCTCGGCAACAACATCGTAATCGCCGATATTCTCAAACGACTTCATGAACTCGATCTGCTCGGCAGTCCACTTCTCCTTTGTCATACGGCTCTCATCTACCACAGCGCGCAGATCGGGATCGATCTTGCTCTTGCGGCACATATTGATGAACGCGGCGGAACCCTTGATGTTGTCGGCGCCCTTGGGTACGAGATAGCCGAATGCGTCAAGACCGTGATAGTATTTGTCCGCGTCGGGATCCTTCGGGAAAGGAACGAAGCCGACATGCACCTCGGCGTCCTTCTTCATAAGACCTGTGAGTGCGTACTGACCGGAAACGAGGAAGCATGCCGTTCCGTTCACGATCGGCTTTACGTCGTCGCCCCAGTATCCGTCTGCTGCAATAGTAAGTCCGTCTCTGCGCAGACCTTCCATGAATGTCGCAGCCCTGTCGATAGCGGGAGAACTCAGATTGTTCACGAGCTTCCCGTCCTTTATGCCGATAGAGGGAGTTCCGGTGCTCGCTGTCATTGCGTGTACCATTGTCAGACCGTAAATGCCGTAAACCTCGTTGTCGTTTCCGCGGGAGTCAATGAATTTCTGCATGGTGTCGCGCATCGCGTTCCAGTCCCACTCGCCTCTGTCGTAAAGCTCCCTCGGCGTGGTGATGCCGTACTCCTCAAAGAGCGCACCGTTGTAGAATACATAAGTCGGGAAAGCGGAAACATGCCACGGATAGTAGATATGCTTTCCGTTCCATTCGTACTGCTCGACAAGCTGTTCATAGCCGTCCCACTGGGGCTGGGAGAGGTCTATGTAGTCGGTGAGATCCTCATAAACGTTTTTCGCGGCGAGCATGGGGAAAGACTCGGCTTCTCTGTCCACGAGATCGGGGGACTGACCGGAGCTTATGAGCACCTGGAGCTTCTCTATGCGCTCGCTCCATGCGCACTGGTCATACTCCACCTTCCCGCCGTAGGTCTCCTCGAACAGCTTTACCGCGGGCTTTATGTCGCCTGTGGTGCGGATATCATAGTATCCGAGGTAGGTGATAGTCGGGTCATCGAGCTTGTCGGTGTCCTCTTCGACGAAATCCGAGATATCTACCGGATTTTCGATATCGTCGTCAAGCGTGTTCACTGTGGTAAGCTCGGTCGTCGTGGCTGCCGGTGCATTTGTTCCGGCAGGGGTCTGACGTGTATCGCCGCAAGCCGCACCGGTGAGAACCGCTCCGGCGCAGAGCACGGCAAGCATTGTTCTGCCTGTTTTCTTCATGTTCTTGTCCTTTCCCGCGTTTTATGCGATCGTGATGTTACTTTGATTATAGCATATATACGCCGTTGTTTCAATGATTTTTATGCCATTTTACATAATTTTTTTGCCATTTTCTATTATTAAAGTGTTGATAAATCGGAGGTTATGTGGTATAATGATTAAGTATTTCAGTATTATATGACCGCGGTAAAGCGGTGATCTCCTTTTGCAGACCGTGACTGCCCGGATAACTCACCAAGGCGCTTACGCGCTGTCTTTGCAGACGGCACAAGGGCTGCGCGCCCTTGACCTGCGGCAGCGTGACGCTGCACCCTTTTTGGGGTTGGCAATTCCGGAAAGCATATTGCAGATAAAGAAAGGACATGACTATGACAAGAAAGATAAGGTTTGTTTCTATAGCCGCAGCCGCGGCGCTTATGCTGTCCGGCTGTTCACAGGGTCAGGACAGAGTCTCCTCCTCCGAAGGCACACAGACGCAGGCTGCCGCGGAGCAGTCCTCTTCCGGCAGCACGGCTCCCGCTGCTTCCGGTGATACTTCCGCTGCAGACACTTCCGCTGCACAGTCGGGGGAGACAGTCGGCGAGACTGCCGGGGCAGCATCGGAAAGCGCAGCTCCTGCCGCTGCGGCAGTTACCGAAGCTGCGACAGCGGCAAAAGCTTCCGCTCCCTCTGTACAGCCCGGGCTTTCCGCCGATTCCGGCGAATACGAGGGCAGGAAAGCCCAGTCGCAGTTCAACTACGGCGAGGCGCTCCAGAAATCCATTATGTTCTATGACTTACAGCGCTCCGGCAAGCTCCCGGATAACTTCCGCTGCAACTGGCGGGGCGATTCCTGTCTTAATGACGGCAAGGACAACGGGCTCGATCTTTCCGGCGGATTTCTCGACGCGGGCGACAACGTGAAGTTCAACCTTCCCATGTCCTACACTACCGCGCTGCTTGCATGGTCAGTCTATGAGAACCGGGACGCTTACGAGGAAAGCGGTCAGCTCCAGTACATACTCGACAATATTCGCTGGGGCAACGACTACTTCATAAAGTGCCACCCGGAGCCGAATGTTTACTACTATCAGGTGGGCGACGGAAATGCCGATCACTCGTGGTGGGGACCGGTGGAATGCGTTGAGGCGCAGATGTCCCGCCCGTCTTACAAAGTCGATCTCACCAACGGCGGTTCCGCTGTCGCTGCGGGAACCGCGGCATCTCTCGCGTCCTGCGCCGTGATATTCAAGGAAACCGATCCCGCTTATGCGGAACTTTGCACCCGTCATGCGAAGGAACTTTACACCTATGCCGAGACCGTGCAGTCCGACAAGGGCTACACCGCGGCAAACGGCTTCTATACCTCATTCGGCGGCTTCAACGACGAGCTTTCTTTCGCTTCCTACTGGCTGTATAAGGCGACAGGCGACTCCTCCTACCTCGTTAAGGCGAAATCCTACCTCGGCGACGGCGGGGATCCCACATGGGCGCTCTGCTGGGACGACAAGAGCTTCGGTACGGCATGCCTTCTTGCCAAGGAGACCGGAAGCGAGAAAGTTCGCAAGATCCTCGAAAAGCATCTCGACTACTGGACGGACAAGATCACCAGAACTCCCGGCGGGCTTGCCTACCTTGACCAGTGGGGCGCGCTGAGATATGCGACTACCACCGCATTTGTGGCTCTGTCTTACGCTGACAGCCCTAACTGCCCCGCGGACAAGGCGGAGAAGTACAAGGAATTCGCAAAGACCCAGATAGACTATGCGCTGGGCAGCAGCGGACGCAGCTATGTTGTGGGGTTCGGCGAGAACTCCCCGAAAAACCCGCATCACCGCACTGCTCACGGCTCTTACACCAACAACATCGGCGATCCTGCCGATAACCGGCATATCCTTTACGGCGCGCTTGTGGGCGGTCCGAACCGCGACGACACCTACTCCGATGACCGCAGCAACTACATCAACAACGAAGTTGCCTGCGACTACAACGCGGGATTTACCGGCGCTCTCGCAAAGCTCTATGCCGAATACGGCGGAGAAACGCTGAAGAACTTCGGCGCGATAGAGACTCCGGACGACGAGCTTTACGCAGATGCAACGATCAACGTGAACGGCGAGGATTTCGTTGAGATAAAGGCTCTCGTCTATAACAAGACCGCGTTCCCCGCACGCGTTACAGATAACCTTAAGCTCTGCTACTTCTTTGATATCTCCGAGATAAAGGCGGCAGGCGGCAGTGCGGACGATCTTGTGGTCACCACGAATTATATGCAGGGCGGCAATGCCAGCGATGTTCTCTGCTGGAATGATGCCAAAGACCTGTACTATGTGGCGATCGACTTCACCGGCACAGACATCTACCCCGGCAGCCAGGACGCATACAAGAAGGAAGTGCAGTTCCGCATACGCAATACCAAGGGCGTCTGGGACAACTCGAATAACCCGTCTTACATAGATGTGGGCGGGGTATCGTCCGGGACTATGACGAAGGCGCTGAACATGGCGCTTTACGAGGGCGACAGGCTTGTATTCGGCACCGAGCCGAACGAGAGCAACACCGGCGATGCGATAAAGGACATCAAGCCTGCCGCAAACGCGGGCAATAACGGCGGGAACAGCGGGAACGGCGGCGGATATACCGACTCCGGCACCGCCAACACCTCTCCCGCTGTGCAGATATCCGACAAGGGAACGGTGAGCGTTTCCCTTGAACAGCAGCAGGCTTCCGGCAAAGGCAATACGATCTCATTCTCTCTGAAGATCACGAATACCGGCGATACCGGCATAGACCTGTCGAAGCTGACAGCGGACTACTTCTTCACCAACGACGGCGGCGGTGATATCGTATTCGAGTGCGACTACGCCGACATACAGGGCAGCACATACCAAGCCTGCACCGACACCGTTTCCGGCAGCTTCTCCAAAGCTTCGGGCGACAAAGCGGACACTAAATGCACGATAAAGTCCTCCGGTACGCTTGCGGGCGGCGATACGCTCACGGTGAACGTGCGCATACACAAGTCGGACTGGACAGACTTCGATCTCGGCAATGATCTCTCCGGCGCGAATGCCGACAAGATAACTGTGACATACAATGGCAAGAAGCTGTGACAATACCTGATTTGCGCCCGTAAGAAAGGAGATAAATACATGAAGATATCCGAACTTTTCAAAAGCGGCAAGCCCGTGCTCTCGTTCGAGGTGTTCCCGCCCAAAAAAGACAGCAGCGTCGAGTCCATAACCGCGGCAATTGACGAGCTTGCACAGCTCAGACCCGCCTACATAAGCGTTACCTACGGTGCGGGCGGCAACACCGCAAATACATTCACCCGCGACATCGCCGCGCATATCAAGAATGACTGCGGGATCGAAGCTATGGCGCACATCACCTGCGTCAACAACTCGAAAGAGGAAGTCCTTACCGTTATGGACAGCTTCGCGGAAGCCGGCATCGAGAACATTCTTGCCCTGCGCGGAGACATAAACCCGAATGTTCCGCCCAAGACCGACTTTAAGCACGCAAGCGAACTCATAACCTTTATCCGCTCCGATCCAAAGTACGATAACATCGGCATCTCCGGTGCCTGCTATCCCGAGGGTCACACCGAAGCCGAGAACCTTACCGCGGATATCCTTAACCTGCGGAAAAAGGTTGAAGCCGGCGCGGAGGAGCTTATCACCCAGCTGTTCTTCGACAACGCGTTTTTCTACGATTTCCGGGAAAAATCCGTTATTGCGGGGATAAATGTGCCGATATCGGCGGGGATAATGCCGGTCACCAGCAAGTCGCAGATAGAGCGTATGGTGACGATGTGCGGGGCGAGCCTGCCGCAGAAGTTCGTGCGCATGGTGACGAAGTATGAGAGCCGTCCTGAGGCGCTTATTGACGCGGGCATCGCCTATGCCGCGGATCAGATCACAGACCTGCTTTCCAACGGCGTTGACGGAATACACATCTACACGATGAACAATCCGTACGTTGCGCGCAGGATAGTGGAGATCGTAGGGAAGCTGCTGTGACGGACGTAAAGAAAGAAGCGCTCCGGTATCTCGGCTATCGCGGGAGAGAACCGGACTCTGCCACCGCAGAGCTTGCCGAACGGGGATATGAGGAGCTGAGCGCGGCGGCAAGTCCGAGGGAAGTGCATAAGCTTGTAAGCATCACGGATGCGGAGTTCCTGCTGAAAGGCGACGATATCCGCGGTCATCTGCGGGAAAGCGGGCGCGTGATATTTTTCGCGGCGACGCTCGGAAGCGAAGCGGACAGGCTGATACGCACCGCCGAAGTGCGGAACATGGCGTATGCGCTGGTATTGGACGCGCTTGCGAGTGCAATGACCGAAGCGTACTGTGACGAGCTGGAGGAACGGCTTCACGGCGAGAACGGCGGCTTTTTCACATGGCGGTTCAGTCCCGGCTACGGGGATTACCCGATAGATGTCCAGCCGGATATAATACGGTTTCTGAACGCTGACAAGCTTATCGGACTTACGGTAACGGAGAGCAATATTCTCATACCGAGAAAGTCGGTTACGGCACTTATCGGCGTTTCGGACAAGGAGCAGAGCAGGGGAGTGCGCGGCTGTGCGGCGTGCAGTATGCGGGACAGATGCGCTTACAGAAGCTCCGGAAATACTTGCAGAGGATAGAGAGTTTTTGAGACGGGGCTCCGCCAGCCCCCTTTAAAAAAGGGGGCTGGACACCCTAAACTGATGCAGTATTTCAGAGTGTACAGCTATGGGCGGGCGCGGACTGAAATGCAGTGGGGTTTGCGAAGAGTCCATGCAGAAATAGCAGAGAATAACTAACCGAGGTGCTGCGGCTGTCATTAGAAGAATGTCGCTACGCATTTCGCCGCGGGGCGTTCCCCGCCGCCGCCCGCGTAGGGCAAAAATCTCTTAAAAAGTCTCTTTCCAAAGCGCGTTCTCGGATCCAAGGTGAAACCTTGGCCTGGTCTGGCGCGGAGCGGCCAGCAGGGTTTGGGACAGAGTCCCATCAGCCGAAGGCAGCAGGTATAGAAGAGAATAACTAACCGAGGTGCTGCGGCTGTCATTAGAAGAATGTCGCTACGCATTTCGCCGCGGGGCGTTCCCCGCCGCCGCTCATAGGGAGTGTTAAAAATGAATGATAAAGTAAAAAAACTGCTTGAAAACCAATATGTGATACTCGACGGAGGATTCGGGACCGAGCTCCAGAAGCGCGGAATGAAGCCCGGCGAGACTTCCGAGATAATGAATTTCGTCAGACCGGACGATGTTGAAGCGATACACCGCTCCTACATCGAAGCCGGCGCGGATATCATCAACGCCAATACTTTCGGCGCAAACAGGCTGAAACTCGCAAAAACGCAGTACACCACCGCCGAGGTAGTGAGAACTGCGCTCTCAATTGCAAGAAAAGCCGCGGAGGGTACAGATGCCCTTGTTGCGCTTGACATAGGACCCACAGGACAGCTTCTCGAACCTGCCGGAACTCTCTCATTCGAGGACGCTTACGACATATTCAAGGAGATCGTTGAAGCCGGAAAAGATCTTGCAGACCTTGTAATGATCGAGACAATGACCGATCTCTACGAGATAAAGGCGGCACTGCTTGCGGCAAAGGAGAATTCCGATCTCCCGGTATTTACGTTTATGTCTTTCGAGAAGAACGGGCGTACATTCACAGGCTGTCTGCCCTCCGCGGCGGCTCTTACGCTCACGGGTCTCGGCTCCGACGCGATAGGTGTGAACTGCTCACTCGCACCGGACGAACTGTACGGGATAGTCGAGGAGATAACGCGCTATACCGACCTGCCGGTAATGGTAAAGGCGAATGCGGGACTTCCCGACCCGGCTACCGGCGAGTACAGTGTCTCTCCGGCGAAGTACGTTTACGACTGCATCAAGTACACGAAAATGGGCATCAAGGTGTACGGCGGCTGCTGCGGAACAACGCCGGAGTACATAAGCGGGCTGAAAAAGATGCTGGAAGGTCACATACCCGCAGAAAGAGCGGTTCGCCCGGAGCTTTCCTCCGTGTGCAGCTACAGCCGGACTGTTGACATAACCTGCCCGAAGATAATCGGCGAGCGAATCAATCCTACCGGAAAGAAGCTGTTCAAGGAAGCGCTGCGCAATAACGATATAAACTACATACTCAACCAGGCGCTTGAGCAGATATCCGCGGGAGCCGATATACTTGATGTGAACGTGGGACTTCCGGAGATAGACGAGAAAGAGATGATGGTGCGCGTTGTCAAGGCGCTGCAGGGCATCACCGATCTCCCGCTCCAGATAGACAGCACGAAGCCGGACGTTATAGAAGCGGCACTGCGCGTTTACAACGGAAAGGCGATAGTGAACTCGGTGAACGGAGAGACCGCGGTAATGGAGCGCATTCTGCCGATCGTTAAGAAGTACGGTGCAGCGGTAGTCGGACTTACTCTCGACGAGAACGGCATACCTCCGAAAGCTGCGGAGCGCGTAGCGATAGCGGAGCGCATTGCCGCCAAAGCCGCTGAATACGGCATACCGAAGAGCGACATATTCATCGACTGTCTGACGCTGACTGTAAGCACGGAGCAGAAAGCGGTGTATGAGACACTTAACGCGGTGCGTGAGGTCAAGGAAAGGCTGGGAATGCACACGGTACTCGGCGTATCGAACATCTCTTTCGGACTTCCTACCCGCGAGCTTATCAACAGCACGTTCCTGTCAATGGCGCTGGAATGCGGACTTGACCTGCCGATAATCAACCCGAATATCACGGCGATGTCGGGAGCGGTCTTTGCGTACAGAGTGCTTGCCGCGCACGACGAGAATGCTGTGGGATTCATAGAGCGCTTCGGCGGTGAGACTGCGAAGAAGCCGGTAGTTCCGAAAGCGGAAGTAACGCTGTCCTACGCGATAGAAAAGGGGCTTGACAAGGACGCGGAGCAGCTTACAAAGCAGAGACTTGATGCGGGCGAGAACGCAATGGACATAGTGAACGTGGAGCTTATCCCTGCACTTGACCGTGCCGGCGACGATTTCGGCAAGAACCGGATCTTCCTGCCCCAGCTGATACTTTCTGCAAACGCGGCGCAGGCTTGCTTCAGGGCGATAAAGGAGAAGATGAGCGGTACCAACCGCATCAGCAAGGGAAAGATAGTGCTTGCGACAGTCAAGGGAGATATCCACGACATCGGAAAGAATATAGTAAAGACGCTGCTTGAGAACTATGGCTACACGGTCATTGATCTCGGCAAGGACGTTCCCGAGCAGAAGGTAGTTGAAGCCGCGATCGAGCATGACGTAAAGCTTGTGGGATTAAGCGCGCTGATGACCACCACATTGGGAGCAATGGAGCAGGCTATCCGGCTTCTCCGCGAGAGCGGACACGACTGCAAAGTCGTGGTAGGCGGTGCAGTCCTCACACAGGACTATGCCGACGCGATCGGAGCCGACTGCTACGCCAAGGACGCGAAAGACACAGTAGATTTCGCCAAGAAGATCCTTGGGTGAGAGAGGCTTGAGAGGTTGAGAGAACTTGAGAGAGTTTAAGAGAGTTTAAGAGATTTCAGAGAGGGGGCTCTGCCCCCCAACCCCCCGCCAACCCCCTTTAAAAAAGGGTGCTGGACACCCTAAATAAATGCAGTATTTCAGAGCGTACAGCTATGGGCGGCTGCCGACTGAAATGCAGTGGGGTTGGCGATATTTCAATCAGACTAACTACCCGAGGTGCTGTCGTTGCCGTTTTATATGCGCGCATCGTGCGCGCTCTTGGCGGCAACTACCATTGCATTGTGCAATGCACCCGCCGATAGAAGAATACCGCTGCGCATTGCGAGCGCAGGGTCTGCGCCCGTTGAAAACAAAAAAGGTACGGTTTTGCAACCGTACCTTTTATTGTGTATTGAATCTGCTGTATCTTACCGTAACGCAGCCGGAGTTTTTTGCAAACCCCGCTGCGTTTCAAACCGCGCCCGACATAAGCCGGAACTCTGAAATACAGCAGTCGCGTGTCGAGGCACTCGACATTACTTAAGGTCAACCTTAGCGCCAGCCTCTTCGAGCTTAGCCTTGATCTCTTCAGCTTCTGCCTTTGCAACGCCTTCCTTAAGGGTCTTAGGAGCAGCTTCAACGAGCTCCTTAGCTTCCTTAAGTCCGAGTCCGCAGATATCCTTAACAGCCTTGATAACGCCCATCTTGCTGTCGCCGAAAGATGTGAGAACTACATCGAATTCTGTCTTCTCTTCAGCAGCTGCTGCGCCGGCGCCTGCTGCGGGACCTGCTGCAACCATAGCTGCTGCGGATACGCCGAATTCTTCCTCTAATGCCTTTACTAAGTCGTTAAGTTCGAGAACTGTGAGTTCCTTAACGTCTTCTACGATCTTTAATACTTTCTCTGAAGCCATTTTATTTTCCTCCTGATAATAATGATTGTGTTGATTTTAGGCGGCGGTGCGATTATGCAACCTCTTCGCCTTCCTTTTTCTTTGCGATCTCGCTTGCAGCGATCGCGAGTCTCTGCATAGGAGACTGGAGCATAAAGAGAAGCTTGGAAACAAGAACTTCCTTGCTCGGGAGCTTTGCGTACTCCTCTACCTCCGCTACGGAGATAGCTTCCTTACCGATGAAGCCTATCTTGATGTTGAAGCGTTCGCCGGAATCTTCGGACTGCTTGAACAGGATCTTCGGTGCGGAAATGATGTCACTTTCGTGAAGAGCGATAGCTGTTGTACCTTCGAGATGATCTTCGATGCCGGTGATGCCTGCCTTTTCGGCTGCTCTTCTGAGAAGTGTGTTCTTTACTACGAAGTAATCAACGCCTGCTTCTCTGAGTGCCTTACGGAGCGCGGTATCTTCTGCAACGGTGATACCCTTGTAATCAACGATAACGCCGCCTGCTGCATTTTCGAGCTTCTTTGCGAGGTCCTCAACGTACTGCTGCTTCTGCTGAAGTATCTTTTCGCTTGCCATTTGGTTGGTTTTCCTCCTTTATAGATTTTGCTGTCATAAAACAAAGGGGAAATATAAATCCCCGTTCAAAGACAGAACGGGGGAATAATCCTATGATCTCCCATTCCTCGGCAGGCGGTTTCCCGTTAGCTGTATGCTTTTTAACGGCACACAGACCTGCTGTCTTTAGAACAGCGAATATATTATAACACACCACCCTCTGCTTGTCAATAGTTTTTTTAATTTTTTTGCATTTTCTTTTCTGCGTTATCTGAAGCTGAGCGGTTTTTGGCAGTAAATCTTGTTTTTTGATGAAAGGTGTGATATAATAAAGAAGTGAAGACTCATTTGTTAATATCAATTTTGCACAAAAATGGATATCTGCGCTGCCATAACAGCACAGTCGGACGTATAAACAAGTAAAGCGAATACCGAGAAAGGGGTAATTACCATGGATAAGAAACTGTTGATGCAGGAAATAGGCGATGATGTTCTGGAGACTGTCTCCGGCGGAGCTTCCACAGAAAAAGCGATTTCGATTTCGGATTTCAAAACGAGCGGAAAGTGCAAGATCTGCGAACAGAACAAGAAGCTCAATGCGGCACAGCTCTGCTATGACTGTGCCTGCCATATGCTGCGCAGATCGGGCTGAACGGGCTGTAAGCGAATAACGTAATACCGCACTTCTTCTGTGCGGTATTATTTGTATGCATGGAGAAAGGAAATGGAAGAGAAACACGTTACCCACGGCTTTCCGCCGGTATTTGACGAAAACAGCAGGGTTCTCATACTTGGGAGTATGCCGTCGGTGAAGTCACGGGAAGTGAGTTTTTACTACGGGCACCCGTAGAACCGTTTCTGGCGTGTGCTGTCGGCAGTGACGGGAGAGGTGTTCCCGGAGGAGATAACGGGGAAGCGGGAGCTTCTGCTGCGCCGCGGAATAGCTCTCTGGGACGTTATAGCGGAGTGCGACATTACAGGCTCCTCGGATTCGAGCATAAGGAACGTGGTTCCGAACGATCTGTCCGTGATACTGACGCAGGCTGATATAAGGGCGATATTCACGAACGGAGCAGCGGCTTCCTCTATTTATAAAAGGTATCAGCAACCGCAGACAGGCTTTCCGTCTGTTCCGCTCCCCTCGACGAGTCCCGCCAATGCCGCGTGGTCTCTGGACAGGCTGATAAAGGCTTGGTCGGTAATTGTCAGATAAATACAAACAGTCGATCCGATAAGCGGGACCGACTGTTTTTGTTATGCGTTTCTTGCAAATGTCACGGTATGCTTGCCGACATCGACCCTGATTATACTGAACCCTTCAAGCTCAAATATTCTCCGGTTGTCGGCGAAGGAACCGTCGACACGCGCTCCCGTCAATCTTGACACTTCATCAAACGACATAGTTTTCGTGCTGAGACAGCTATCGTTGAGATACATTATCAATTGTTTAAAACTTGCCATTTTTATTCTCCTTTTCGTTGTTTATTTTGATTTATCTCCATTATACTACATTTTGTTGTATTTGTCAATACCACATTTCGTTGTAAGTTATAATAATATAGCATAATTATAATCGGAGATGACTGTATAATGTATAATAGGATCCGTGATCTGCGGGAGGACAATGATAAGAAGCAAAAGGAAATTGCCGCATACCTTTGCTGCTCGCAGCAGGCGTACAGCAATTACGAACTCGGCATGAGGGATATCCCGCCCGATATATTGATAAAGCTGGCTGATCTGTACTCAACAAATGTTGATTATATTCTCGGTCTTACTAATAATAAGACCTATTATAAAAACCTGTAAACACAAAAACGCTCCCGTTTTCACGGGAGCGCCTTTTGTTTTGCTTATGCCTTGTAGTAGTCAACGAGTCTTACGAGATCGTCATACTTCTGCTTGCTGTTTTCGATAGCGATGCTGAACAGCTTCTCTGCTCTCTCCGGGTTGGAGCGCGCAAGAGAGTTGTAACGAACTTCACGCATCATGAAGGTCTTGTAATCGCCTGTCGGAGCCTTGCTGTCAAGTGTGAACTTCTGCTCTGCGTCAGGATTGAATCTGAACAGATGCCAGTAACCTGCCTCAACCGCTTCCTTCTCAACCTGCTGAGCGATCGTCAGACCACCCTTGATACCGTGGTTGATGCAGGGTGCGTATGCGATAACGAGCGAAGGTCCGTCGTAAGCTTCAGCCTCTGCGAGAGCCTTGATGCACTGGTTTCTGTCTGCGCCCATAGATACCTGAGCAACATATACATAACCGTACTTCATAGCGATACCTGCAAGATCCTTCTTCTTGACGCTCTTGCCGGCTGCTGCGAACTGTGCGACCGCACCGATGTTCGTAGCCTTTGAAGCCTGTCCGCCTGTGTTGGAGTAAACCTCTGTATCGAATACGAGAACATTTACGTTCTTGCCGCTTGCGAGTACATGGTCAACGCCGCCGTAACCGATATCGTATGCCCAGCCGTCGCCGCCGAAGATCCAGTTGGACTTCTTGGAGAGGTAGTTCTTGAGCTTGAGGACCTCGAGCTTCTCGGGTTCGCTGCAGTCGCACTTCTCAAGAGCATCTACAAGAGCTGTTGTAGCTTCAAGGTTAGCTGCGCCGTCCTTGTCTGTCTCGAAGTACTTCTTTATAAGCTCCTGAGTTTCGGGCTTAGCCTTTTCGCAGAGAGCCTTGAGCTGAGCCTGAGCTCTGCCGCGGAGTGTATCCTGTGCAAGGAACATACCGAGACCGTATTCTGCGTTATCCTCGAAGAGGGAGTTGCCCCAAGCGGGACCTCTGCCTGCCTTGTTTGTGGTGTAAGGAGTCGAAGGCTCGGAACCGCCCCAGATAGAGGAGCATCCTGTTGCGTTGGCGATATACATTCTGTCGCCGAAGAGCTGTGTAACGAGCTTAGCGTAAGGAGTCTCACCGCAGCCTGCGCAAGCGCCGGAGAATTCAAGCAGCGGCTGCTTGAACTGGGAACCCTTTACTGTGTTGGGCTTGAACTTTTCGAGGACCTCGGGCTTGTCGGAAGTCTTGATAGCATAATCGAATACCTTCTGCTGAGCTTCCTGTGTCTCGAGACCCTTCATCGTGAGAGCCTTTGCACCCTTCTTGCCGGGGCATACATTTGCGCAGACACCGCAGCCTGTGCAGTCCATAACGGAGATAGCCATTGTGAACTTCTTGCCTGCAAGTCCGGTAGCATCGAGTGTCTTTGTGCCTTCGGGAGCGTTTGCAGCCTCAGCCTCGTCAAGGATAACAGGTCTGATAACTGCGTGCGGGCAGACCATAGAGCACATATTACACTGGATACAGTTCTCGGGATTCCACTCGGGAACGTCAACAGCTATGCCGCGCTTCTCGAATGCAGCAGTACCCTGCGGGAATGTACCGTCAGCGATGTCAACGAATGTGGATACAGGGATCTGGTTGCCGCGCATTGCATTTACGGGAACCTGAACGTTGTTTACGAAGTCGATGAGGAACTTGTTGTCACCCTCGAAGTGGTGCTTTGCAAGTTCGCCCTCTGCGTTTTCCCAGGAAGCGGGAACGTCAACCTTGATGACTTCGCCTGCACCCTTGTCGATAGCAGCGTAGTTCATGTTGACTACGTCATCGCCCTTCTTGCCGAAGGACTTGAGAGCAGCAGCCTTCATGTACTTGATAGCATCTTCAGCGGGTATGATGTTTGCAATAGAGAAGAATGCGGACTGGAGAACAGTGTTTGTTCTGTTGCCGAGACCGATCTCTCTTGCTACCTTGATAGCGTTGATGATATAGAAGTTGATGTTGTTCTTTGCGATATAAGCCTTAACGGGAGCGGGGAGCTTCTCGTCGAGCTCATCAACTGTCCACTGGGTGTTGAGGAGGAAGGATCCGCCGGGATTTACGTCCTGAACCATATCATACTTGTCGATGTAAGACGGGTTATGACATGCAACGAAGTCTGCCTTATTAACGAAGTAAGTGGACTTGATCGGGGACTTGCCGAAACGCAGATGCGAGATAGTAACACCGCCGGACTTCTTGGAGTCGTACTCGAAGTAAGCCTGAGCATACATATCGGTATGGTCGCCTATGATCTTGATAGAGTTCTTGTTCGCGCCGACAGTACCGTCAGAGCCGAGACCCCAGAACTTGCAGCATGTTGTGCCTTCGGGAGTTGTATTCGGATTTTCGGTGATCGGGAGCGAAAGGTTTGTAACATCATCTGTGATACCGATCGTGAAGCGGGGCTTCTCGGTATTGTTGTAAACGGAGATGATCTGTGCGGGAGTGCAGTCCTTGGAGCCGAGACCGTAACGGCCTGTGAATACGGGAACATCCTGGAACTTGTTCTCCTGCTTGAGAGCTGCTACTACATCGAGGTAGAGAGGCTCGCCTATGGAGCCGGGCTCCTTTGTTCTGTCGAGAACTGTGATCTTCTTTACAGTGGACGGGATAGCTGCTGCGAAAGCGGAAGAAACGAAAGGTCTGTACAGTCTTACCTTAACGAGACCTACCTTCTTGCCCTGCTTGAGGAGGTAATCGATAGTCTCTTCGATAGTATCGTTTACGGAACCCATAGCAACTATTACCTGCTCAGCGTCGGGAGCGCCGTAGTAGTTGAAGAGCTTGTAATCTGTACCGATCTCAGCGTTTACCTTGTCCATGTACTCGGTAACGATCTCGGGGATCTTGTCGTAGTAGGTGTTGGAAGCTTCTCTTGCCTGGAAGAAGATATCCGGGTTCTGAGCGGAGCCGTGGAGGACGGGCTTCTCAGGGTTGAGAGCTCTGTTGCGGAATGCTGCGACAGCGTCCTTGTCAACCATCTTGTCAAGTGTATCGTAATCCCATACCTCGATCTTCTGGATCTCGTGAGAGGTTCTGAAGCCGTCGAAGAAGTGGAGGAAAGGAACTCTTCCCTTGATGGTGGAGAGGTGGGCTACAGCGCCGAGATCCATTACTTCCTGGGGGTTCGTGGAGCAGAGCATAGCGTAGCCGGTCTGACGACATGCGTAGATATCGCTGTGGTCACCGAAGATCGAAAGAGCATGGGAAGCGAGAGCACGAGCCGAAACGTGGATTACGTTCGGAAGCAGCTCACCGGCGATCTTGTACATATTCGGGATCATTAAGAGAAGACCCTGCGAAGCTGTGTAGGTAGTGGTCAGAGCGCCTGCGGAGAGGGAACCGTGAACTGCACCTGCAGCACCTCCCTCGGACTGCATCTCAACGATCTGTACTTCCTGACCGAAGATGTTCTTTCTGCCTGCTGCAGCCCATGAATCCGTTACTTCAGCCATAACGGACGACGGGGTAATGGGGTAGATCGCAGCTACTTCGGTAAACGCGTAAGACACGTGACCGGCAGCATTGTTACCGTCCATTGTAAGTTTTTTTCTTGCCATTGGAAAACAACCTCCTTAATTTTAAGCGACCCGTGCATCTGCCGGTTTTCGCATTGCATTACCTGTTAGCACAAACGGTATGCACTGTATTAATAATACCACATTTTTACCAATTTGTAAACAGGTAAACCCAATTTTTTCTCAGATTTTGAAAAATTTTTCTCAAACGGTTGACACTTTCTGTTCATAGGTGTATAATTGTTAGAACAACTCTTGATATTTCCGGGGCGTGGCGCAGTTGGTAGCGCGCGAAGTTTGGGACTTCGATGCCGCAGGTTCGAATCCTGTCGCTCCGACCAGAAACGGCGCTTGACAGCGCCTCAATGAAGAATGAATAGTGAATAATGAATAAATTATAATACTCGAGCACGAAATTCTGTGCGCCGTTTCTGTATTATTCACTATTCACTATTCATTTTTCATTATTCATTAAAAA
>JAFVBZ010000110.1 GCA_017479645.1 Ruminiclostridium sp.
GCAAAGTCAAGGTATTTCTGATTTGTTACGGCACTCTCGACCTTCATCTCATCTATATCGGAAAGGTGATAATTGTGCTTTATCCTGTAAATTTCACCTTCCGGAAGCGGAAGAGAAAAGCTGTAAACCCGTCTGTTCAAGACACATTTTGCAGTTATCACCGGCTCCCATTCAGCCCAATATGTTCCTGAATGTTGTTTCAGAACATTATGATATATCCTCTCGCGTTCCGCAGGATCGGTTATTTCGTACCCCGTAATATCTTCGTATTCATCGGAACCGATAACCAATGTATGATCATCAAGATCGAATCCGAAGGTGTTGAGATTGTACCTGTACCTTATTTCCCGCTTGTCGTAATTAAGAGTTATAAAGAACGAGTAATCGTCGTGCCGTTCAATTCTGCGGTCGGTGAAGAAGTGATCATCCCACACGGATCCCGGGCAAAAGATCTTTTTTCCTTTGTGTTCCTCGGGGAAGATATCATCCGCGGTCATAAGGAGCAGTACATCTGCGATGCCGCATTTTGAAAGCGAACCGTTGCTCCTCATATCTGCGGCTATCTTTTCCGCTTTTGTATAAAGCAGTATCGGGTAAGAATACCCTCCGGCAAAGCTGCTGTGGAGATTGGTTTCCTTACCGTTCTCGATCACCTTGTAAATGGCTGTATTATTCATTTCATCGCCCTTTCATTTTATTGACATTCCAGAATTTTTCTGATATACTTGTCAAAGAATATCACATCTGCATCGTCGGCGACTCGTCAAGCTCGAAGCCGCTCTCGCTGTAAATGTAGCCGTAGTCCGTTTCTATCGCACCGTCCTCGTCCATGAGATCACGCCCGTATCGGTCAAAATCAATATAATCCTCGACTTGGCTCTCAAAGGACTGCGTCAGATAGTCGCGGCTGCTTGCGCCGTATAAAGCCTCATATCCGTATTCCTCGGCACTGTTTACCTCTACCAGCTCGATGTCGCTCAGATTGTCGATGATATTGCTGATTCCGAAAATTGTGCTCGGTCTGTACGCCTGAACAGCGGCAGAAAACTTTTTAAGTTCTTCCTCGTAAGCACTTTCAGCCCAATCCGCGATATTGTTAAGCTCGGTAAAATTCTGCTCGGATATCTCCGCAATGCAGTTGAGATAGCTGTTATTCACATCAACACTTACCTCGCAGTAGTCGAGATCGTTCACGCCAAGGTTTACTTTTGCAGTCTCGATACCGTCCTCGTCCATAGGCAGCCCCGAGATAAAATGCTTTCCGTTGTATTCGAGTTTTACACTCATAATGTAGTTTTTTGAAGGCTTTGGCGGCTCTGCAAAAGTGCTTACAAACTCCGATTCGCGGTCACAAGCGTCCTCGCACTGCATACTGAGAAGCTTTATGATCTTCGGATCATTCACCGAGATATGCATATCCGGAACATTGGTATGCACAAGGTTACGGTTGAGCTCAATGCCGACAGTCTTACGGCTGTAGTCAAGCGTTATTGAATATCCGAAGTCCAGACCCTTGCGGAAATTCTCGAAATGCTCCCTCGCAAGGTCACCGTAC
>JAFVBZ010000111.1 GCA_017479645.1 Ruminiclostridium sp.
CCGTTCATAAGGACACGCAGATAGAGGTCAAGATCAACGGATATGAACTGCTCGGTTCGGAAGCTCTGCTGTATTTCAGCCTGCTCAACGAGAAGCCCGGCGAGGTTGACCGCCAGTTCAGCGATGACGCTTACGGCAACATCAAGAAGGTACAGTGGACAGCGAAAGTTGACGCAAATACCACAGCCCGCTACGGAAGCACAATAACAGTCGCGCTTGACCCGAACAGGATACACATCTTTGACAAGGACACCGAACAGGCGATAGTACATTGATCTGTTTTATCGGAGGGCTAAAATGAATGATACAAGTATAACTATCAGAATGAACTCAGAGACCAAAGTGAAGGCTCAGGAGCTGTTCACATCGCTGGGGCTTGATATGAGTACCGCGATAAATATGTTTCTTAACGAAGCTATCGAGTTTCAGGGTATCCCCTTCGTCATAAGAAAGTACAGGAGCGAAGCGGACAGAGCATTTGCCGATACTCAGATGATGAATACAGATATGCTTGCTTGAAAAAGAAATATCCGGGAGCGGCAGATCATCGCTCCCGGATTTTGTATAATTGCGATCGGCGTTCATACCGGATCAGGTAATTTCGTCACGATTCAGATACGCGCAGAGCGCGCTCCACAATTGTGCATTGTGCATTGTGAATTGTGATTTTGCGAAATCAGCCGTTCAGGTACTTTACAGACTTTCTTACAACGAGCTCCGGCGTGAACAGTATATCTTCCGTCGGCGCACCGGGATCTTCGATGCGTTTCAGCAGAAGTTCCGCCGCAGCTTCTCCCACTTTATCGTGGGGGTGATGAACGGTAGTAAGCGGAACATCGCAGATCGCAGCATAGCGCGAGTCGTCTATGCCGACTACGGATACATCGTCCGGCACGCTGATGCCGTTTTCTTTGCAGAATTTCAGAAGCTCTATCGCAAGCATATCGTTGTAGCATACAACGGCGGTTGACCTTCCGAGCATATCGAGTATGCGCTTTTTCTCGTAGGTGAATATCTTCGCGCTGTCCTCGGCGGCATACCAGATAAGGTTCTGTTCGCTTTCGGATTTTCCGTGGGCTGCACAGCTTTCGGCAAATCCGCGGAAACGCTTGTGACCCTGCATATTGTCGAGAACGAAAAATCCGCACAGCTTTGAGTGCCCGCAGTCAAAGAGGTGATCTGTGACAGTCCGTGCTGCTGCAGTATCGTCCATAGCTACGCAGGGAGCCTCTGCCCATTCATACTTTGCGTTGAAGAAAACGAGGGGTATGCCGCTTTTGCGTATCTCTTCGTAAAGCCCGGTATTAAGGTTCGGCAGGGCGCTTTTTGAAGGCTCGACGATAAGACCGCGCACTCCGTTTGCGAGCATGCTTTTGAGTGCCTGGGTCTCTTCGGAAACGAGGTTGTGAGTTGTGGCGATCTGGATAGGGCAGCCGGCATCGTTGAGCACCCTCTCGATACCGGTGATTATATGGGGGAAGATGTAGTCGCTGAAATATGTGGAGATCACGCCGATGCTCCCGCCCGCGGAAGATCTCGGGACAGCGGTGCCGCTGATGTATGTCCCGCTTCCTCTTACACGGCTTATGATGTTGTCGCGTTCGAGCTTCATCAGCGCCTGTCTCACGGTCTGTCTGCTGACATTGTGTATGGTGCAGAGCTCCTTTTCGGTAAGGAAGCGGTCACCCGGCTTCATCTGCTCATCGGCGATGTAATTCTTTACCCAATCCACAAGTGCGAGATATTTGTAATCGTCCATGCTTTTCACTGCCCTTCATATTTTGACATAACATATATAATACTAATTTATATATATTATAGCATATCTCGAAAGATTTGTAAAGACAACTTCTGCAATTAATTAAAATTTGTATGTATCATCAAAACTTGAATATACATTCGGCAAAAAATTGTAAATGTTTCAGAGAGCGTTCCCGGATACCGGCAGATAACGGCGGAAAGACAGCTTACAGCTCTCCGGAAATGAAAGGATCATTATGAAAAAAAGACTGCTCACAATACTTATCTGTACGGCACTGATACTCCAGTGTACGGC
Source organism: Ruminiclostridium sp. (assembly GCA_017479645.1). Lineage (GTDB taxonomy): Bacteria > Bacillota > Clostridia > Oscillospirales > Ruminococcaceae > Ruminiclostridium_E. The sequence goes on from JAFVBZ010000111.1 coordinate 2,057, forward strand.
ATGCGGCTCTTCCGGAAATACGGAAACAGTACAGGTTACCGCAGAAACCGAAACAACTCCGCAGAACGATCATTCCGGCATATACGGGACGGCGGGTGAGGTCTCGGCTTATGATACTGAAAACAGCAATTACACGCTGACCGTGAATGCGGGAAAACCGGTGCATGAGATAAGCGATACACTGTTCGGCATTTTCATCGAGGATATAAACTTCGCTGCTGACGGCGGACTTTATGCCGAAATGGTGCAGAACCGCTCATTCGAGTTCACGAAGCTTGCAAGCGGAAACGAGCGCCATGCCTGGTCAGATGTCGGTAGCATAACCGCGGCTGTGCGCAGCGAGGGCGGACTGAACGAGAATAACCCGAACTATATGTCGCTGGAGAACAGCTCCGGCGAAAGAGCCGGCATTGCAAACAAAGGATTCCTTGACGGAATGGCGGTAACCGAGGGCGCGTCTTACGACGTTTCCGCCTATATCAGAGGGATCGACGGATATACCGGCGCAGTGTACTTCGGGATCACGGTTGACGGCGAGACTGTCGCGGAAGAAGCTGTCCCGTCGGTTACCGACGAGTGGCACAGGTACAGCGTAACGCTCACATCTCCCGTGACTGCCGACAGGAACGTTAAACTGCAAGTCCTTATGGACAGCGGAAAGCTCGACATAGACTTCGTTTCAATGTTTCCGCAGGACACCTACAAGGGCAGGAAAAACGGGCTGCGCAAGGATCTTGCGGAGAAGCTGGAAGCTCTTGAACCGAAGTTTCTGCGCTTTCCGGGAGGCTGTGTAGTCGAGGGAAACACACTTGAACTTGCATACGACTGGAAGGATTCCATAGGTGTGGGAAGCGACGGCGAACCGCTGGTATTCGGCGGTGTTTACGGTAATATCGCCGCGCGTAAGCAGGGGCAGAATATCTGGACAAACGAGGGTACGGACAATGACCCGAATCCGTCCTATATGAGCTACGGGCTTGGTTTTTACGAATACTTCCTGCTGGCGGAAGATCTCGGAGCACTGCCCGTTCCGGTGCTGAACTGCGGAATGCACTGTATGGCGCAGGGTCACGGAAGCGAGCCGGCTGTCGGCAGTGAAGCCTTCCGCGCATACATACAGGACGCACTTGACCTTGTGGAGTTCTGCAGAGGCGATCTTTCGACGAAGTGGGGCGCGGTTCGCATAACAATGGGACACCCGGAGCCGTTTGAGCTGAAATATGTCGGCATAGGAAACGAGAACTGGGGAGATACGTTCTTTGAGAAATACCGTGCTTTCGCGGAAGCTTTCATGCAGGCGAAAAAAGAGAACCCCGATATGTACGGCGATATCCGGCTGATATTCACGGCGGGTCCAGATGACGGAGACAGCGGACACGGAATGTACATGAGCGCCTATAAGTACGCGAAGGAAGAGCTTGACAATGGCGATTTCGACAGCATTACAGACTTTGCCGGACTTATAGATCACCACTACTACAATGCGCCGGAGTGGTTCCTTGAGCACAGCGATTATTATGATGAATCGAATTACAGCCGTGATACCGACAGCATGAAAACCTCTCCCTACGGCGGAGGGATACCGGTATTCCTCGGTGAGTACGCGGCACAGTCCAACAATATGAAGGCTGCCCTTGCGGAAGCCGCGTATATGACCGGACTTGAGCGCAACGGCGATATCGTGGAGCTTGCAGCCTATGCGCCGCTGTTCGGCAATCTCACCGCCACACACTGGGCGCCGGATCTGATCTGGTTCAACAACCACACCGTCACCTGATCCACAAACTACTATGTTCAGCAGATATTTGCACGCAACGCGGGAACAGCACTCCTCTCATCTGACCTGCAAGGGGCGAGGACTGCCGGAAAGCAGACGTTCGCGGGAAAAGTCGGAGTCGGGACATGGAGCACGAAAGCTACTTTCGACAACATCAGAGTCGTTGACAATGCCACGGGCGAAGTGATCGCGGAGGACGATTTTTCTTCCGACAGCATCGGGAACTGGCAGAAAGTCTCGGACGGAAACTGGGAAGTAAAGAACGGCGTGCTTGAACAGTCCTCACCGACTACGAACACAAATCTGTACGCGACAACCGGCACTGCCGTCTATTTCGGGGACGAAATCCGGACGAATTACACATACACGCTGGACGCCACTAAGACCGGCGGTGCGGAAGGTTTTCTCATACCGTTCTCGGTAGGTGACAGGAACAATAACTGGTTCTGGAACATCGGCGGCTGGAACAACACGGTATCCTGTCTGCAGAAGGTAAAGGACGGCGTGAAATCCGATCAGGTCAGCGGAACAGTCACGAACTGCCGGGTTAAGGACGGTCAGACCTATGCGCTGAAAATAGTGGTGACGGACAAGAATGTCAAGTGCTATATGGACGATAAGCTGATGATAGACTACGACATTCCCGAAACGACGGAATCAGAAGCGTATCAGGTTGTCAGCACGGACGAGACCGGCGATATCATCGTAAAGCTTGTGAATGAGAAGGACGCTCCGAAGACCTTTGCGATAGACCTTCAGAATGCCGGTGTGCTTACAGGCTCGGCTGATGTTGAGACAGTCTCGGCAGACAGCATAACTGCGGACAACATTCTCGGCAAGCCGGAAGCCGTGGCATTGCAGAGATCGTCTGCTGAGGGCATCACGGAAAAGTTTGATTACACAGTTTCGCCGCTGTCGGTGACGGTTCTTCGGATACACAGGCAGTGATGTTTGCGGGAGCGTGCGGTACCTTGCTGTACCGGATCGGTATCTATAAGCAGGATCGGGTAATTTCGTCACGATTCAGATATGCGCGCAGAGCGCGCTCCACAATTGTGCATTGTGCATTGTGAGTTGTGAATTTATCTATGATTCTGCGGGATAACAAAAGACCCCTGTCATTACTGACAGAGGGTCTTCTTCTGTATTGCGAGCTGTTAAGGCGGGAATTTACCCGTTTATTCTGAACCTTGCAACCTGCTCCTGAAGCAGCTTGGACTGACCGGAAAGCTCCTCGCAGGAAGCAGCGGTCTCTTCGGCTGTTGCGGAGTTTGTCTGAATTACCTGCGAGATCTGTTCGATGCCGCTGGTGATCTGGCTGATAGACTCGTTCTGCTCTGCGCTTGCGGAAGCGATCTCGGTGATGAGCGCGGCAGTCTGTGCCGACATATCCTTGACTTCCTTCATTGAATCCGCGGTCGCAAGCGCTATCCTGCTGCCCTTGCCGACAGCTTCGATAGAAGCGTTGATGAGCGATGTGGTGCTGCTTGCGGCTTCTGCGGACTTGCTTGCGAGATTGCGGACTTCATCAGCGACTACCGCGAAGCCCTTTCCGGCATCACCTGCACGGGCTGCTTCAACAGCAGCGTTGAGGGCGAGGATATTTGTCTGGAACGCGATATCCTCGATAGTCTTGATGATCTTCTCGATCTCCTGGGAAGTGGAGCTTATCTCGTTCATTGCCTGGACCATGTTCTGTATCTCGAGGTCCTGCTCGTTTACTCTGTCCTGGGTCTGCTTGGATAGGTTTCCTGCCTGAGCCGCGTTCTGTGCGGTGTTTGCGATCTGTGTGGAAACTTCTGCGATAGTAGCGGAAATCTCTTCGATTGCTGAAGCCTGGCGGGTAGTGCCGTCCGCGAGGGACTGGGAGCCTTCTGCCATCTGGTTGGAACCGGTGAGAACTTCGTTGCTGCTCATATTGACATCTGCCATAATGCTGTTAAGAGCATTCAGAATATCGTTGATCGAGTTTTCTATCTGCACAAAATCGCCGGGATATGCAACACCTGTGCGTACTGTGAGGTCTCCCTTTGAAATAGCGGTGAGGACTCTTCCGAGATCGGAGATTATCGAGCTCATGTTGGTGATGAGCGCACTTGAAGCCTCGGACATGGTTTCGATCTCGTCGTTTGTCTTGTATATCTGTGCAGGGGTCGTGATATCGCCGTCAGCCATTTCCTGCATACGCTTTGCGGTGGCTGCGACAGGATCGGCTATCTTCTTGATGCGGTTACTTGTGATTATGAATGCAAGGATAGTTGCAAGGATCGCAACCATGATTATCATTATTGCGGCTAAAGCTATGCTGTCAAGTATGGGCTGTTCGGGAGTAGCCGTTACCACATACCAGCCTTCCGCGCTATCTACCTGCGCATATCCGGCTATGTAAGCCTTGCCGTCGATGTTGAACTCAACGTTGCCCGATTTGCCCTTGAGTATCGTCGCCGCTGCATCTGTGAGGGATTTGCCGAGGCTGTGTTCGCCCTGGAGTTCGGTGAGCTGGGGTACAGCGTTGGTGCTTGTTCCTACAACGATCCCTTCCTTGTCAATGATGAAAGCTATGCCGTTTTCCTCGTAATGGACTTCCCTGATGAGCTCGGAGAACGTCTCGGCTGCAAGACCGCCGTAAACGACATAATCCTGACCGTTCGCGGAGAAGTATTTTCCCATCATGATAGTAATGGAGTTGTCGGTCATGCGTACAACAGGGCTCGACACATAAGCTCCGCGGGTAGCCATAGCCTGCTTGAAGTACTCGCGGGCGGAGATATCGGTATCGCTGTATGTCTTTCCTGTGCTGTAAGCAATGGAGAAATCCTTGAACGTGCTTGTGGAAGCCGCGTCTTTCAGCATTGCTTTTCTTTCGTCGATAGAAAGGCTTTCGTCAACTATGCTGAGGTTCTTATCGACTACATCGAACTGCTGCGAAAGAGATGAGATCGTATGTTCGACAGAAGAAGCATAAGCTTCGGAAAGGGCGAGACCCTCGTCTTTGTACATTGACAGGTATCTGCCAAAGCTTACAACAACATATATAACAACGAGAATGATACATGCGCTGAGTACCGGAATGGTCGATAAGAGAGTAAGTCTCAGTTTCAATGTTTTTCTTTTCTTGTTCATTTGCGTCCTCCTGAATGAGATCTTTGTTTTACATCAAAATACATCTGTATAAAATATTATACCATATAAAAATTTAGTACACAATATACAATTATTACAAATGATTTAAGCAAATACTGTACAAAATAACAATAAGCGGTATCCGATCCTGCTGTTGCACATCATTGCGCAACAGGGATAAATCATGCTCCGGCAGTTCATGCTTTTAGCATATCGTTGTTGAATATGAACAAAAAGTGCAAACATTATTTATAAAAAATAGCGATTGACACAAGTACGCAATCTGTGGTATTATTTATTCAAGAGAAATGCGCAACCGTTTGCGCTCCCGATGATATGATAAAGGAGCTTGTTCAGCCTATGAGATCTGTGTATAAGATTTGCGCAATTGCAGCCGCAGCCGTTATGTGCGTTTCCTGCGCAAACGGAAGTACAGGCAGTACAGCGGATACTTCCGCTCCGGACGCTTCCGTAGGCATCACTGATACCGCCGCGGCAGAGCATAAGGCTATACCGAGCGACACACTGTACGTCAAGAAGATAGACGGGCTGTCGGACGATTTCATAATGGGCTGCGACATCTCAAGCGTCATCTCACTTGAAAATTCCGGCGTGAAGTTCTACGACTATGACGGGAACGAGAATGACCTGTTCGATACGCTTGCAAAGTCCGGCATAAACTACATACGCGTCCGCATCTGGAACGATCCTTATGACGCGGACGGAAACGGCTACGGCGGCGGAAACTGCGATATAGAGACCGCCTGCAAAATAGGAAAGCGTGCCGCTGACGCGGGAATGAAGCTCCTCGCCGATTTCCACTACTCCGACTTCTGGGCTGACCCCTCAAAGCAGATGTGCCCGAAAGCGTGGGAGGGTATGGAGATAGAGGAGAAGAAGGAAGCCCTCTACGAATACACGAAGGACTGCCTCACAAAGCTGAAGGAAGCGGGCGCGGATGTCGGAATGGTACAGCTCGGAAATGAGACCAACGGCAAGATGAGCGGCGAGAAGATATGGATGAACATCTACTATCTCATGGACGCAGGTTCCCGCGCAACCCGCGAGGTGCTGCCGGACGCGCTTATCGCGGTGCATTTCACCAACCCGGAATCCTCCGACAATATGCTCAACTACGCGAGCAAGCTGAAATATTACAAACTCGATTATGATGTGTTCGCTTCGTCCTACTACCCGTACTGGCACGGCACTCTTGAAAATCTTACATCGGTGCTGAAAACAGTCTCCGAGACTTACGGCAAAAAGGTAATGGTAGCCGAGACCTCATACGCCTACACCCTTGAGGACGGCGACGGGAACGGCAACTC
>JAFVBZ010000112.1 GCA_017479645.1 Ruminiclostridium sp.
GCTGTACATCATATCACAGGCTAACTACTTCTTCTCTGCATTCTCCGGCAGACTTCCCGCGGATATGGCATATTCGGAGTATGCGCGCCGGGGGTTCTTTGAGCTGTGTGCGATAGCGGTGATAAATCTTGCGGTGATACTGTTCATGCTTGCTTTCTCAAAGCGCCGTATTGAGGGTCATTCCGCCGCTCTGACATTCTACAACACGGCTTTGTGCCTGTTCACGCTGTTTATAATTGCGACTGCACTTGCGAAGATGATAATGTACATCGGCGAGTTCGGGCTGACGCGTCTGCGCCTTTACACATCGTGGTTCATGGTGCTGCTTGCTGTGATATTCACGGTACTGCTGATACGCGGATTTGCGCCTAAACTGCGGACTGCGGCGGTGATATCGGCGGCGTTCATAGCGCTTTTCGGAGTGTTGTGCTTCTCGCGTCCCGACGCACTTATCGCGCAGTACAACATCACGCAGTACGAAAGCGGAAAGCTGGAAAAGCTTGATGTGAAAATGCTCTGTGACCTGTCGGACGACGCGTATGTAGTGATGCTGGAGCATTACGACACAGTTCACGGACAGCAGACAAAGTGGTATAACGGTGAAGAAGATTACTTCGATCATGAGCTTGACGCGCGCGTCAATGATTATATGTACACCCCGTTCAGATCCTACAACATCAGTGCGCAGAGGCTGAAAGGGCTTTATGAAGCAAGAGAGAATGCGTAAACGGGTGCGTATCGGCGCAGCTGTCACAGCCGTTCTTCTGCTCGGTACCGAGATACTTATCGGGCAGTTCGCAGGAGGCTGGGTGCGCGCTTATCTCGGTGATGTGCTGGTCGTGCCGCTGGTGTACGCGGTCATACGGGTGATATCGCCATGCAAGCCGCGTTTCGGCTTCATACTGCCGACAGCGGTGCTTCTGTTCGCTTTCGCGGTGGAGTTCATGCAGCTTATCGATATCGCGGACATTCTCGGCATAACGAATCCGCTGCTCCGGACGCTTATCGGCACAAGCTTTTCCGCAGCCGATCTCATCTGCTACGCCGCGGGAGCATTGCCGCTGTATGCTGTGGAGCTTGTAATACGAGCAAAAAGCAGGGTAGGTAACTTTAATGGAAAATAAGGATATATCATCGAAGCATAAATTTATGCCGTCTGTTCTTCGTTCAATACTGAAAATACTTGCCTGGGCGGTGCTTATTCCGGTCTTTCTTGTATGTTTTGCCGCGGTGCTGTGGCAGCTTTTGGTGGTAATAGACAGAATACCGAAGGCAGTTGCTTGCGAAAGCTATGGGGAATATACGGCGGAACTGCTCGCGGTCGGGAGCCCGGATTGGCCGTTCGGAAGTCAGGACGGTCAGATAGTTCTCAAAAAGAATGGCTTTTCGGTTTGCCGGTCTGATTTTACGCTGCGTAATGACGGTATAATGATGTCCGAAGACAATTGGGACGTTGAGTGGGAAGAGGATAAGGCTGTCATTACAATATGCGGAGAGGAGCAGAAAGACAAAATATTCCTTCTTTACTATGATGGTCTGACGGTTGTAAAAAAACCGCTGAATGAAATTTCATTCAGCGGTTTTGTCTTTTGTATGATTCTATAATATCAGTATTTGAAGAATCTTTTTAAGTTCCGTGTTACGGTCATAACGTTGCGGGGCGTTCCCCGCCGCGGTCCAGCCGCGTAGGCTGGCGCCGTCCGCGTAGGACAAGCGCGCAGGCGCATCAGCACAGTCTCTCTTAATTCTTCAGACTCTGGAGCGGGGCAGGGATATGACCGCCGCGGGGGATGAATTTTGCGGGGGAGAACTTGTTAAGCGACATTACGGGACCGCTTCCGAACAGACCGCCGAATTCGAGGGTCTCGCCCTCCTTCATGCCGATCGCCGGGATAACGCGGACAGCTGTGGTCTTGCTGTTTACCATGCCTATTGCCGCTTCGTCCGCGATGATAGCCGAAAGTATCTCGGCAGGCGTGTCGCCGGGTACAACAAACATGTCAAGTCCTACCGAGCATACCGCCGTCATCGCTTCAAGCTTTTCAAGGCACAGCGAACCGCGGTTGACTGCGTCGATCATTCCCGCGTCCTCGGAAACCGGTATGAATGCACCGGAAAGTCCGCCTACGCGGGAGGAAGCCATTACTCCGCCTTTCTTTACCGCGTCGTTGAGCAGGGCAAGTGCGGCTGTCGTTCCGTAAGCGCCGCAGCTTTCAAGTCCGATCTCTTCAAGGATATGCGCAACCGAGTCGCCGACAGCGGGTGTGGGTGCAAGCGACAGATCAACGATACCGAACGGAACACCGAGAATGCGGCTCGCTTCCGTTCCTACAAGCTGTCCCATTCTTGTGACCTTGAACGCGGTCTTCTTGATCGTATCCGCGATCTCGTCTATCGTCGCATCGGGCATCTTCGCTATTGCCGCTCTTACAACTCCCGGTCCGCTTACGCCTACATTTATCACACAGTCCGCTTCGCCTACGCCGTGGAATGCGCCCGCCATAAACGGGTTGTCCTCGACCGCGTTGCAGAACACAACGATCTTTGCGGCACCGAAGCAGTGATCCTTTGCTGTAGCTTCGCTTGCCTGCTTTATTATCCTGCCCATAAGCGCAACAGCGTTCATATTTATGCCGGCACGCGTTGAGCCGACGTTTACCGATGAGCAGACCTTTGTTGTTACGGAAAGAGCTTCCGGTATAGACTCGATAAGCTCTCTGTCACCGGCGGAAAAGCCCTTGTGGACAAGCGCGGAATAACCGCCGACATAGTTCACGCCCGTTTCGTCGGCTACCTTCTGCAAGGTCTGCGCGAACTTCACCGGACTGCCCTTTGCGGCTGCGGCAAGCATAGCTATCGGCGTTACCGAAAGACGCTTGTTTATGATCGGTATTCCGTAGCGCTTCTCTATGTCCTCGCCGGTCTTTACATGGTTGCAGGCAAGGCGCATCATCTTGTCGTACACCTTTGTGCATGACTTGTCGATGTCGCTGTCGATACAGTCAAGAAGGCTGATACCCATTGTTATTGTACGGATATCGAGGTTCTCCTCCTGTATCATCTTTATCGTTTCGAGAATGTCGTTTGAATTAAGAACCATTGTGCAGACTCCTCCCGGCTTATATGCGGTGCATAGCGTTGAAAATGTCCTCGTGCATAACGTGTATCTGGAGTCCCATTTCCTCGCCCGCCTTGGTGAGTTTATCTGCAAGTTCGGTATAGTGCGCCTCGCACTTTGAAATGTCGATAAGCATCGTCATAGCGAAAAGATCCTGCATTATAGTCTGGGTAACGTCCATGACGTTCGCGTTGCTTTCCGCACAGATCGTGCATATCTTTGCGAGGATACCTACCGTATCCTTTCCTATTACAGCCACTACTGCTCTCATATTATCTTTCCTTTCCTGTAAGCAAATCTGCAAATGCAATTATAAAATACATTATACTATATTTTTCAAAAAAAGTAAAGATTAATATAGACAAAATTTGAAAAATATAGTATAATAGGATAAATACATGTCAGGAGGTAAGCAATGATACCGTTTGACCTGCATACACACTGCACGCTGTCGTTTGACGGAAAAAGCAGCGCGGAGGATATGGTGAAACGCGCGGTTGAGCTTGGAATAGAGTATTACGCACTTACCGACCATGTCGATCTCGGTGATTTTGCAGACCCGGATTTCGACCTCGAAAAGACCGTTACCGGCGCAAGAGAGCAGATACCGGCTCTTCGGAGAAAGTACGCGGACAGGATAAACATTCTGTACGGCGTTGAACTGGGTCAGGCTACGCAGGATATTGATACCGCGGAGAGATTGCTCGCGGAGAACAAATATGACTTCGTTATCGGTTCGCTGCACAATATACGGCGATATGAAGACTTCTATTTTATAGATTTTGACCGCATAGACCTACAGCCGATACTCTGGAAATATTTTGCCGAGCTTGCGGAGCTTGCCGAATGGGGAAAATTCGATTCCCTCGCGCATCTGACCTACCCGCTGCGGTATATCATCGGCGAGCACGGCGTGAACATCAATATGAACGATTATGAGTTGGCAATAAACAAGGTGCTGAAAACACTTGTTGACAAAGACATAGCGCTCGAAATAAACACGTCCGGACTAAGGCAGAAGATCGGCGTGACGATGCCGGATATTGAGATAGTGAAAAAATATCGCAGGCTTGGCGGGAAGCTGATAACCATAGGCTCCGACGCTCACTCTGTCAAGGAGCTCGGTATGGGAATAGACACAGGCATAAGAATAGCCAAAGAAGCGGGATTTAACGAAATTGCAGTATATATACGGCGCGAACCGCGAATGATCGCGATATGAACGCGCGGAAAGGAAACAATATGAACAAACTTGTTGAACTTTTACGAAAGAACTCAAGACTCACAAACGAGGAGCTTGCGGTAATGCTCGGAAAGTCTCCCGACGAGATCGAAAGAGAGATCTCCGCGCTGGAGAATGACGGGCTCGTCATAGGCTACTCCGCTGTCATCAACGAGGAGGAGGTTGACCGCAACAGCGTTACCGCCTTCATCGAGATCAAAGTCTCCCCGCAGGCAGAACGCGGATATGACGAGATCGCAACTATGCTCGCGCAGTACAAGGAGGTTGACAGCGTTTACCTTATGAGCGGTTCCTTTGACCTCTCCGTTACTATCCGCGGTACCAACCTGCGTGAAGTTGCGCTCTTTGTATCGGATAAGCTGGCACCTATCGACGGCGTTCTCTCCACCACGACGCACTTTATCCTGCGCCGTTTCAAGGAGAAGGGCATAGAGTTCCCGCTTATCGAGGACGATGAAAGGAAAATGGTGGGTCCGTGATGAACTATGACGAGATACTTTCGCAGAAGACCTGCGCTATAAAATTTTCCGGGATCCGTAAATTCTTCGATATCGCCGCTTCCGTTAAGGACGTAATAAGCCTTTCCGTCGGCGAGCCGGATTTCAAGACACCTTTCGCTATCCGCAAGGAAGCTATCCGCACCCTCGAAAAGGGCAAGACCGCCTATACCTCAAACTCCGGTCTTGAGAACCTGCGCGAGGGCATTGCCGGCTACCTTGACGAGACTATCGGCGTGAAATATGACCCGAAGCATGAGATCATCGTGACTGTCGGCGGTTCGGAGGCTATTGATGCCGCATTCCGCGCTATCATCAACCCCGGCGATGAAGTGCTGGTGTGCGAGCCGAGCTTCGTCTGTTATGACCCGCTGATAAGGCTTGCGGACGGCGTTCCCGTTCCTATCGAGACCAAAGTCGGGAACAAGTTCAAGCTCACCCCCGAACAGCTTCTCGAAAAGATAACCCCGAAAACCAAGGCTCTCGTCCTGCCTTACCCGAATAACCCCACCGGTGCGGTAATGCGCAGGGACGATCTTGCAAAGATCGCAGATATCCTCCGGGATAAGAACATTATCGTAATTTCCGACGAGATATACTCCGAACTCACATTCGGCGGCGAGAAACACGTTTCTATCGCCGAATTCGAGGGAATGCAGGAGCGCACGATCGTGATAAACGGCTTCTCAAAAGCTTTCGCTATGACCGGCTGGAGACTCGGATTCGCCGCAGGCCCCGCTCCGATCATCACGCAGATGCTCAAAATACACCAGTACGGCATCATGAGCGCGCCTACCGTCAGCCAGTATGCCGCTGTCACAGCCCTCCGGGACTGCCGTGAGGACATCGACTATATGGTAAGCGAGTACGATATGCGCAGAAGGCTTATCGTGAACGGGCTGAATGAGCTGGGACTCGACTGCTTCGAGCCGGAGGGCGCATTCTACGTCTTCCCGTGCATTAAATCCACCGGTCTTTCTTCCCAGGACTTCTGTCTCCAGCTCATCGAAAAGAAGAAAGTCGCAGTTGTCCCCGGAGATGCGTTCGGTGAATGCGGGGAAGGCTATATCCGCATAAGCTACGCCTACTCCATTAACCATATCCTGCTTGCCCTCAAACGTATCAGGGAGTTTATAAATGAGCTTGACCGTTAAGGCTTACGCGAAGATAAATCTCTGGCTGGATATCACCGGAAAGCGTTCGGACGGCTACCACACGCTGAATACCGTTATGCGCCGCATTGATCTTTACGACGATGTTACCGTTGAGACTAACGGGAGCGGGGAAGTGTCCGTCAGTTGTGATGTTCAGAATATCCCGTCAGATGAACAAAACATCGCCTACAAAGCCGCGAAGGCTTTCTTTATGCGCACCGGAAAGAATATGGGCGCAAACATACATATCGTCAAGCGTATCCCGACAGAAGCCGGTCTCGGCGGTTCAAGCGCGGACGGGGCAGCTGTTCTCAGCGCGCTGAACGAGCTTTGCGGTCACCCGTTCACCGTTCCGGAGCTGTGCGGGATAGGCGCTTCTCTCGGCGCAGATATACCGTTCTGCATTGCCGGAGGTACGGCGAAATGCACCGGGATAGGCGATATCATCGAGCCTGTGCCTTGCTCTGACTTCGCTGTACTCGTTGTAAAGCCGGAGTTTTCCTGCAATACAGCCGAGGCTTACCGCAAGTACGACAGCTCTCCGATACCGGAGAGACCCGGATTTGACGTTTTCTGCGCCTCACTCATCAACACTCGTTCCCAATTTTCTTCCAATATGTACAACGTTTTCGAGAAGCTTTACTGCAACGAGAAAATCGAGCGCATCAAGACCGATCTGCTTGAAGCAGGAGCAAAGGGCGCTTGTATGAGCGGGAGCGGAAGCGCGGTATTCGGTATCTTTGACAGCATTGAGGGAGCAGGTAAAGCGGCAGAGATGCTCGGATACGGAACAAAATTCGCTGTAAAAGCTATGGTTCTACTTCCAAAATCGTAAAAAATGTGATATAATAGAAGAATGGAAACAAGAATAAGTGGGCTGACAGAGTTATTCAGCCAATCAATAGGAATAAGCGAGCCTTGGTATATCAGAAGCATAGAAACAAAGGGCGAGGA